>CAZPSD010000005.1:0-51039 GCA_964589055.1 uncultured Bacteroides sp. | reverse complement strand
TATACCGGTTCTATTATTCAAAAAACAATGAATATTTTATAAATTCAAAAGGGACGCTGCATAATAGCATCCCTTTAAAAGCACATTAAACACAAACAAAACATTTGGATCCGGCATAATTACCGGTTTTCAAAATCTTCAACAAACTGTACAATCAGTTTGACAGAACCATCAATACCTAAAACGCTGCTGTTGATAGATAAATCATAGTTATCGGCGCGTCCCCATTTCTTGGAGGAATAATAGTTATAATAACTTTGACGCTGCTTATCCTTCTTATTCATCATATCAATGGCTTTCTGTTCTGATGTGATATCATCAAAGCGCTCCATAATACGTTTCACTTTATATTTCTCATCCGCATGAATAAAGACGCTCACACAATTCTGATATTCCTGTAAAGCATAGTCGGCGCATCTTCCTACGATCACGCAAGGACCCTCGTTTGCAATCTTTTTAATGGTATCAAACTGTGCCAGAAAAACTTTATGGCTGATCGGCATATCCACGAAGGAAGAAGAATTATATCCAAAGGAATATGTGTCCATAACCAGATTATAAAGGAAAGAATTGGTAGGACGCTCATCATGATTCTGAAGCATCTCCTCACAGAAACCGCTCTCCTTTGCTGCTCTGGATAATAATTCCTTATCGTAATATTTGATACCGAAATGCTCTGCAACTTTCTGTCCGATTTCACGTCCTCCGGAACCAAACTGGCGACCTATTGTTATAATCGTGTTCATATACTAACTGCCCCTTTCTATGATGATATTTTCTGGTACATATTTTCTGATTATTTTGAATCAATATGGGAATAATCAGAAGATAAATATCTTTTCTTTCATCAAGTTACTATTATTATATATAATTTGCACAAAATAATCAATAAAATTACCGTTTTTTTGCGTAAAAATATATATAAATTTATAGAATTTTTATAATTTTCTCACGATATAATTTCCCAGAAAAAAAGAACCCATAGAATCGAATCCTATGAGTTCCTTTTCACTACATATCATTTATTTACTATAGATACTATAAATTAAGTAAGTATGATTTTACTTCTCTTTGCCCCAAAGTACCTTACCACCATCAATAATTAAGATGACAGCTAATACTACGATCGGAATGATGATAATATCCTGTAAAATATTGGTAAACATTGTTGTTCCGTCAAGTCCACCGCCGATAATAGCAACCAGATTGTTCTTAAATGTTAAGAACAAAGATACTAATGTGGCTACAGACATGAATACGATCGGGATGTATAACATCTTGTTGTTTCTGTGCTGTTTCTTTAAGTATGTACCGATTGCAAGGAATGCAGGCACTGCTACTAACTGGTTACATGCACCGAATAAAGGCCATACCTTAGCATATCCTGCCAGACAGAGTACAAAGCCCAATACAGCTGTAATAATAGTAGCAACATACATATTGTCTAATTTCAGCTTCTTACCCGTCTCGTTATCAGCGAATAATTCCTGGAACATGAAACGTCCAAGTCTTGTTGCTGTATCCAAAGAGGTTAAGCAGAAACAGGATACTGCAAGAGCAATAATTGTGAAAGTTGCGTTTACAGCTGCTTCGGAAAAACCGATTGTAGCAAAGAAACCTGAGATCGCTGTTGCAAACACGATTGTCGGAGAAGCGTAACCGGCTGCCGCATACTGTCCGTCTGTTGTCAGAGTAGCCACAGCAATTAAAGAGATAACTGCAAGTACACACTCGATTAACATAGAACCGTAACCTACCAATAATGCATCCTTCTCATTATCCAACTGCTTGGAGGTTGTACCGGAGCCGATCAGTGAATGGAAACCGGAAATAGCGCCGCAAGCGATTGTGATAAACAATACAGGGAACAGATAACTGTTTCCTACATGGAAACCGATAAATGCAGGTACTGTTACTGCAGGATGCGCGGCAAAGATACCAACGATAGCGGCAATGATCATAAAGTAAAGCAGGAAAGAACTTAAGTAGTCTCTTGGCTGCAACAGGATCCATACAGGTGTTACAGAAGCGATCATAATGTAAATAAATACAAAACAGATCCAGAAACTCTTAGGTAACATGATCGGGAAAGCAAGACCGATTGCAACACAAGCTGCCAGTAATAATATGCCAACAATAGATGCAACAATCATTGGTGCATTCTTTCTGTATACGCAGAAACCGAATGCAATGGCAAGCGGAATAAAGAGTATGGATGCTGTAGCTACGGAACCGTTTGCTTCACTGCCTGCAAAAGAGTTGGCTACGATATCGGCAAACGCCGCAATAACAAGAAGCAATACAAGCCACGCAAATACTGTAAACAGAACTCTGCTCTTATGCCCGATATTTTCCTCAATAACTTCACCAAGGGATTTACCCTCATGTCTGATGGATACAAAAATGGAACCGAAATCCTGTACGGCACCAAAGAAGATACCACCAATGACAATCCACAAGAAACATGGAAGCCATCCAAAGAATGCAGCCTGAATAGGTCCGTTGATCGGACCGGCACCGGCGATGGATGAAAAGTGATGTCCCATAAGAACCGGTGTCTTAGCAGGACAATAGTCAACACCATCTTCTAATTCATGAGCTGGTGTTTTGCGGCTTGGGTCGATTCCCCAAGTCTTAGCTAAGTATCTGCCGTATGTAAGATAAGCTACTACGAAGATTACAATAGCCAGTAAGATTAGAACGACTGAGTTCACACTAATTCCCTCCTATTTTGTATAATTTCTTTAGTGTAACTAAATTTCTTATATGAAATAGATTGCTCTATTCAATAAGCCATATCATTGCCGGAAGGGCTCTATCTTCTGCTCTTCCAATATCTGCCGGAAACCGGGCTTTCCTTCTTTTACATCTTTGAAATTATTGATGTACATTTTGGCTGATTTACGGCCAACATAATTTGTATAAACTTTTTCATCCTCTAATGTAGCGCAGACAATATGTGCCTGAGAAAAACCACGCATATTGAAACGATATCCTTTTTCGAATTTAAAACGCTTTATTGCTTTTTTCATTTCTTTGGACAAAGGCTTCTGCGCTATGATACTGACGGTTAAATAACTATACATATGCCCCAGCGCAGGCATATCTTCTCCTTTGCGGACAAGCACCGGCTCCATATAATCCTTAATTACTCCGCAGGCTTCATCAATCAAAGTTTGGTTGACTTCTTCCGTCTCGATAAAAAGGATATGCTCGTAACTGTCAGAAGACCACATATTGGCTTCTCTGACTAAAATATATTTCTCCACATGTGAAAAAAAGTACCCATACGCAGGGTACTCTTTACCATGAATGACATATGGCTGATAAATATCAAATGTCCCTGAGTATTTCCGCAACAGTTGATCCAGATAATCAGCAGTTTTCAATCCTAATACCCCTTTGTATTATGTATATGATATAAAATTTAAAAATCTTATTTATATATATAAATATTAGGATAGCATAACAAAATATATAATTCAATATTTAATTCATATTTTTTTTACACATTTTTAATTTTTAATTTTTTGTAACAGTTCAGCCATGCAGAAATGATTGTGCAATATGGCCATGGGAGTTTGCTCACTAAGGGCATATTGTACAATCGTTTCTATAGGGCGGACGCCCGACATGAAATAAGTTGGCGGACTTATACTTAAATTGATGAGTGAAAATGTATATTTCGCCAAGGAAACAACTATTTCAAAATTTGCAGCAAATGATCGAAATAGTTGGGAAGAGGCGCTGTAATTTCCATATATTGACCGGAGGAAGGATGAATGAATCCGATGACCATGGCATGAAGTGTCTGTCCGCATAAATGATACGGAGATTTGTGCATACCGTATACTTCATCCCCCAGCAAAGGATGACCAATGTGTGCCATGTGCACCCTGATCTGATGGGTACGTCCGGTTTCCAGCTGACATTCAATATAAGTATATTCCTGAAAGCGCTTCAACACTTTATAATGGGTAACGGCAGACTTGCCGTTTTGATCATTGACTGCCATTTTTTTACGATCTTTGATATCCCGTCCGATCGCCGCATTAACTGTACCCTCATCTGTCGTGATCACTCCGTGGACAATGGCTCTGTATCTGCGGGTGATCGAATGTTCCTTTAACTGGGCAGCTATGCTGTTATGCGCAAGGTCATTCTTGCAGATAATCAGGGAACCGGTTGTATCCCTGTCAATTCTGTGCACAATTCCGGGTCGCAGAACGCCGTTTATGCCGGAAAGGTTATCTTTGCAATGATACATGACTGCATTTACAAGCGTACCGCTGTAATGTCCGGGGGCAGGATGAACCACCATACCTTTTGGTTTATCTACGATCAGCAGATCATTATCTTCATAAAGGATTGACAAAGGAATGTTCTCGGCTTCAATCGCGGGCTCTACCGCTTCCGGAATCCGAAAAACGATCTCATCATCCACTTTGAGACGGTAGCTTGCTTTCTGCGGCTTGCTGTTGACGAAAACCTCCCCGTCTTTGATACATTTCTGAATATAGGAACGGGATAAGTCAGAAAGTGCATTGCTTATCCACTTATCAAGCCGTTCATCATCCTCTTCCAGTCCGATCTGATACGTAAACTGTTCCATACACAGCATACTCCGTTTCTGTTTCGTTGTCCTAAGCGGCATATATTTTGTCTGGAAAATGACTCCCAAAAGTATAACTTTATTTAATCTCCCGGTAACGATTCTGTTTAAAGCTGATAAAATTTAAATCTCTTTCTTTATAGTAAAAAAGCAAGAGAAAAATCAAAATCAAAGTGGAAACGGATACATAGATGTCCGCTACATTAAAAATCGGGAAATTGATCAGCACAAAATAAATAAAATCTACAACATAGTCATAACGAATCCGGTCAATCATGTTGCCGATCGCTCCCGCAGCAATCAAACTAAGCAAAATGTGGAGGATTCTGTATTTCTTATCGTCCGGCATCTTAAATAGGACATACGCAATGGCACTTAGGATCACGATCGCTACAAAAATGAAAAAAACTTTCTGATTTTGCAGCATCCCGAAAGCAGCACCTGTATTTTCCAGATAATTCAACTCTAAAATGCCGTTGATGATATTAAAAGCAGCTTTGTCTTTTAAATGAATTACCGCCAAATATTTCGTGTACTGGTCTATCAGGATCAGTACAACGATATTTAACAGATCCAAAAACAGAAATATTTTCTTTTTCAGACTCATATTCCAGCCTCTTTCTATTCCTTTGCATCTTCGTCGCTAAAATAGATTTCTTTGATTGCTTCTATGATTTCCTCGTCCGTTATTGTCTTATCGATCACCGCTTTACCGACCTTTTTTAATAATACAAATTTAATCTGCCCTGCTTCCATTTTTTTGTCGGATTTTGTCAATGTCAGAATTTGTTCCGGATCAATATCATCAATACTGATAGGAAGATTGAACGGCACAAACATATCACGTACTTCATAATACTCTTCCATGGAAAGCCAGTTATGCTTCCAGGAAATATAAGCAGCAGCTACCATACCAAGTGCAATACACTCTCCATGCAGCATCTCAAAGTTCTTGTATTTCTCTATCGCATGACCGATGGTATGACCAAAATTCAAAAGCGCACGATCTCCCTTTTCGGTGGGGTCTTTCTCAACCACTAATTTCTTGACCGTACAGCTTCGTATTACCATTTCCTCTAATGTTTCCAAGTCTCGGTCATGTATCTCATACATATTGTCCAATAACCATTCATAGAATTCCGCATCTTTGATGAGACCATGCTTCATTACCTCTGCAAAGCCGGCATAAAATTGTCTGTTATCCAGTTCTTTTAAGGTGGAAATATTCATATAGACTAATTTCGGCATGTAAAAAGCGCCTATCATATTTTTATAACTGTCAAAGTCTACGCCTGTTTTACCGCCAATGCTGCTGTCTGACTGGGCAATCAATGTAGTTGGAATCTGAATAAAATCAATTCCGCGCAAATAAGTAGCTGCCGTGAAGCCTGTTACATCCCCTACTACGCCGCCGCCCAAGGCAAGAAGCAGGTCTTTCCGGTCAAATTTCTCATCGATGAGAATCTTATAAATTTCTTTAACCGTGTCCAGAGTCTTATTGCTCTCACCTGCCGGGAAAGCGTGAAGAATTACCTTCTTGCAGTTTCCGTCAAGAATATGAACAATCGTCTCGCCGAACAGCTTCCGTGTGTTGGTATCCGCGATTACCGCCACTCTTCTGTCCGCAATGTTGAACGCCTGCAGTTCATCCAAGAGTAAATCAAAGTCCTTGGTATATACAATGTCATAACAAGGTTTCTTCTCATAATTGATTGTCATTCTGTTTGGCATATTCGTTTATCCTTTCGTGCCTGCATTTTCTTACCAAATGAAATAAGAAACTTCCTGACGTAATCTTGTCAGGAAGCCATAATGCAAAGCTTAAATTCCATTATTGATCGGCACATCAAAGGAACCGGTTAAGATTTCCTGAAAGTCACCGGAAATATCTACACTAGCCGGTGTAATAATAAAAATATAATGTGATATTTTCTGTAAGTTACCGGAAATTGCAAAACAGGAACCGGATGTAAAATCAATGATCCGCTGTGCGATATCCACATCGAGTCCCTCCAGATTCAGAACAACGGTTCTGTTCGCAAGCAGGGTTTCCGTAATCTCTCTGGCGTCCTCTACTGTAGTAGGCTTGATCACGCATACCTCCATACCGTTTCCCGACATCTTTTTCATCTGTCTCATCGGAGTCACTTTAGGAGATGCTTTTTTAGGCTTATCATCATCTAAAGCCATATCTTCTTTTACCGGAGATGATTTCTTGATCGGTTCCGGCTCATCATCATAGAAATCATCGTCATAATATTCATCTTCTTCGTCATTCAATTTCATGGCATTTAAAAACTTATCCATCACACTCATTGTTCGAACCTCCGCTAACTAAACTTAATATTATCATTATAACTTATGTATACTAAACGGTTGTATATTGTCTTTCTCCAAAGATACCGGTTCCTACCCTGATATATGTCGCGCCCTCTGTTATTGCGACTTCATAGTCCCCAGTCATACCCATAGAAAGTTCTTCCATAGAAACATTATCAATGTTTTTACGTATTATGTCAACATATATTTGCTTTAATTTTGCAAAATATAGCCTGTTTTCTTCAGGTACTTCAACATATGGTGCTATTGTCATCAATCCTTTAATGATAATATTAGGCAGCTTTGCAATTTCCTCCACCAGAGAAATCGCTTCCTCCGAGGTTGTCCCGAATTTACTCTCTTCTTCTGCAACGTTTACCTCTACCAGTATAGAAACGGTTATGTTATGCTTAACAGCTTCTTTACTGATCTCTTCTGCAAGACGTAAGGAATCTACGCTGTGGATCAAATACACTTTATCAACGATATATTTCACTTTATTGCGCTGTAAATGTCCGATCATATGCCAACGGATATCTTTAGGCATTTTCTCATATTTTTCAACTAATTCCTGCACTTTATTTTCCCCGAAATCGCGGCAGCCGTAATCGTATGCTTCCTTCAGCATCTCGATGGGTTTAGTCTTGCTGACTGCAATCAGACGTACCTCTTCCGGTTTTCGTCCGCTCCTGGCACAAGCTTCCTGCATTTTCACTTCCACGTTTTGAATATTTTCCCGAATCATACGATTCCTTCATTCCTTTCTGTCTATCTTTTTTTTCGCACTATTCGTAAATAAAATCATTGTCATTTACGGTAGAAGAATCCAACACGATATAATCGTAAACATTCAAGCCGTATGCGGTATTAGACTTGACAATCGCATATTCATCATTCTGATACAGAATACTGATCTGTTTAAAGTCAGCATATCCTTTGTTGATATTATACACGCCGATCAGGGAGCCGGTCTTGCCGATCGGATATTTATCCGTGGATTCCGGTTTGATAATATAATTGTTTGCGCGCAGAACCGTATCATCCAGGTAATATTCAGTGTCTGTCTCATGATAAATTGTTGTCTCCACGAATTCCGTGGTAGAATTGCCTTCTTCATCGTATGTTTCCAATAAGACACCGTAATTACCGCTGTTGCCGCCCTGAGTCACATATTCTTTCGGAACAATAAAGAATTCTTTCTCGACAATCGAAGAATTCGGTATTTTAAGTCCTTTTTCTTCTTCTAACAGCAATTCAATATCGATAAAACGGTCTGTACAGAATGTGATCATGGAGTTGGTAAAGGAAAGCGACACGAAAGTATCTCCCTCCTCATTCGTATAGGATTCTACGTATCCCCATGCCGTATACTGGTTCTTCAAAAATTTAACTTCAATATATTCTTCTTCGACTAACTGCTCTGCTGTGTCTTCATCTACCTGAATGATGATAGACCAGTCTTCGTCCGTAGAAAGCTTATAAACAGGATCTCCTTTGGCAATCAGTTCATTATTAACGAGATAATTTTTCTCATAATTGTCCTGATCAAAAAGTTCTGCCGTCATATCCTGCAGCGTAAGATCTTCGTAACCGTCAATAGAATAAATTACAATCCCGCTAGTCTGGGCGTAACAGGACGTGATCACGGAGGAGGTAGACGCATCATTGACTGCATTTACATTTTCCAACATATTGTAATTGGCAAGCTTGAGGGCCGTACCTTCCACACTGTACTTAAAATTATAAACATCGGAGAAATCCGTCCGGTCAAAACTGTTTGCAAATGCCGTGATTTCTGTCTTTAATTCTGACAGATCCGAATCGGACAAGGAATTTTCGCCGCTCTCATTTGCCTGTATATAGTCGGAAAGACGCCCTGTTTCATCAACAGTATAAATCAGATTCCCCGCTGCAGCGCGTTCCCCTTCTCTGGCAAAATAATTGACATAACCTGCATCCGTACTGGTTATAATTTCCTCTTTGCGGAGCGCGATTCCTTTATAAACACTGTTGGAAGTAAGGGAACCCTCTTTCACGCTGTAGCCGACGACATGCTCTGTCCTGAAATACATGATCACACAGATAATAACATAGACAAAGATAGCAGCAAAAATCAGCATACCGATATTTAAATTGAGCGGACGCCTATATTTAGTTATCTTATTCGGGTTATCAGCCAAAATCAATACTCCTTTGTCCTGCAACTATTATTAAAAAACAATCCTGAAAAACAATATTAAAAACCCCGGATATTCCGAGGTTTTTATGAAATTACAAATTATCAACTATGTATCGCAATACCTGCAAATTATAAAGAAATAATCACCTTTGGTTTAACGCTTTCAGGCAATTCATTCGCATCTAAGGAAACGCTTAATACGAAATCAACATGGAACTTTTCACTGATTTCATCAAGTTTAACAATCGTCGAACTGATATCGGCACCTTCAAGGCAGGCAATTTTTAAAAAGCTGTCGAAATACATTTGCTGTAAATCGTGATCCTGTGAAATGATACCGCAGATAAAGCCAACAAACTCATCACTGTTTGTTACCAGATAATCGGAAACATTGATCAATCTGATCTTGTTATTCAACTCAAACATATGCTTTGTACTTTTGTCCAGATACACTACGTTTCCCTGTACATCTTTTATTTCTGTATTTACTTTATCCAACAACTGTTTGGTCTTTCCTTTTCCTTTTTTACCTGCAATCAATTGAACCATGGCAAAACCCTCCTAAAGTAAAATAATATAGTCAATAAAATACCTCATTAAAATTATTATAAGGGAAAACCGTTAAAAAAACAACTGTAAAAGTTTATTTGATCATCCCTAACAGATCGGTCATATCCGTGTACAATTCTTCCCCGGAAGTATCCTTCATAATGATCGAAATATAAGGCGTTCCGTTACTGCCTCTGGAAAGCAGAATCAGACAATGTCCGGCTGCATTTGTGGTACCGGTCTTGCCGCCGATCACAGTGACGTTAGCCGGCATATCATAGACGCCTTTTAAATATAAGTTAGTAGTCTCCATCTCTATTGATTTCTCGTTGCCGCTGCTGTCCGTATACACGGTATTGTAAGAAGTCATCTGAATAATTTCGTTAAAAAGGTCATATTGTAAAGCTTCCTGAAAGATCAGATAGAGATCATAAGCAGTAACATAATGCCCCTCTTCCGTTAAACCATTGGGATTTTTGAAATTACAGTTCGTGGCACCGATTGCCTTGGCTTCTTCATTCATAAGTGCAACGAATTCTTCCACAGATCCTGCTACACCTTCCGCAATCAGGATTGCCACATCATTAGCGGAATAGAGAAGCAAAATATGCAACGCCTGATCCAGCGTCATCTGGTCGCCGGGTTTTAAACCGCATAACTGCGCGCCGGATTCTGTGATGATCACATTCTGGGATGCCGTCAGCATTTGATCCGTAGAACCGTATTTCAACGCGACCAATGCAGTCATCACTTTCGTAAGACTGGCAGGATTGATCTGTTCATTTACATTCAAGGCATACAAAGTCTCAAGATTCTTAGTATCAAACAGAGCTGCCGCACCAACATCCGACAAATCGATTCCGGCAGATGTGATATCCTTTGATGCCACACAAAGATCAGCAGCAAAAGGCTCTATGGTTTCCTGATTGGAAATGTCCACTAATTGATAACTGCTTACGTCACTATTCAGTTCATATGCCATATCATATCTGGTACTGCCGCAGCCTGTCACAGACAGGACGGTCGCCATAAGTACGGCGCTTATCTTTAATTTTAGGTTTTTATTTGTACATTTCACGCCACTCAAGATCTCCTCTGTCGAGCGATTTAATCAATAATTCTGCCGATGCCAGATTGGTAGCTAACGGAATGTTATGTCTGTCACATAACATAACTACATTATTGACATCCGGTTCATGTGATTTCGGATATAACGGATCACGCAGAAAAATAACAAGGTCAATCTGGTTATGTTCGATCTGCGCCCCGATCTGCTGTGCGCCGCCCAAGTGCCCGGCAAGATATTTGTGGATATTCAGATTGGTTACTTCTTCAATCAATCTTCCGGTTGTTCCGGTTGCATACAACTCATTCTTGCTTAAAATACCCCGATAAGCAATACAGAAATTTTGCATCAGTTTTTTCTTTGCATCATGTGCAATTAATGCAATGTTCATAATTATAACACCCTTCTTTACTTATATTATTTTTTGCATTGTAACCGTACATTCAGTACGAACCCCACCCCGATATACAGGCTCACAAGCGAAGTCAATCCATAGCTTACAAACGGCAGCGGAATGCCTGTATTGGGAATAACGCCGGTAGCCACGGAAATATTGATCATGCCCTGAAAACCGATCAAAGCCGCAACCCCGGCGGATATGACCGTTCCGGCAATATCTTTAGCCTTCCTAGCTACCATAATACATTCAAATGAGATGAAAATCAATAAGACAATTACAGTACAACCGCCAACAAATCCAAATTCTTCACCGATCACCGCATAAATAAAATCTGTCTGCGGCTCGGAAATAAAATTGCCGTTTTTTACCGAACTGATTTCGTTGGTCCGATATCCTTTCCCGTACAGCATACCGGAGCCGATCGCCGTAATCGAGTTGGTCTGCTGATAGGCTTCTGTCTGGGCATACTCCTCCGGATACAGCCATGCCAGGATACGGCTCTGCTGATATTCATCAATCAGCGTCTGGTCCGGCTGCAAAATCAAAGTCAGGGCAATGATAAATGCCGGAACCGCCACCGCAAATGCCAGAATAATATACTTCCAACTGATCCCGCCCACAAACAATATGACACAAAACAGCAGGATCACCATAATGCTGGTGGACATATCCGGTTGCTTATAAATAAGCAGGATCGGCGGAAGAAAAAGAAGGATACATGCCCCAAGCATACGCAGGGAATCCATCTCATCCTTATGTTTCATGATAAACTGTGCAAAAAATAAAATCAACAAAATCTTGGCAGTTTCCGAAGGCTGAAACTGAATACCGAAGATATTCAGCCATCTCTGTGCACCGCCGGCTTCTACCCCCATGACTTTGACAAGAGTAAGCAGAAGGATATTGAGGGCATATAAAACCCAATAAAACCGCAGGATAACAGTATAATCAAACAAAGAGATGACAAGCATCAGAAATGCTCCGAACACAAATCCGGCAAGCTGTCTGGACTGTAAGGATTCCTTGGCGCTGCCGATGGCAAAAATTCCGATGACAGTCAGGGCCACTACGAGAGCAATTAGTTTAAAATCATAATCCCTGATACGATACTGCCGTAACATGATGCGTCATCTCCTTTTTCCTGTCATATATGCGTTGTTCTTTTTGCCCTATTGCTTTAAGTCTAAAATCGGTATATTGGCATAGAGAGTCGGATTTTTTAGATTTCTTCCTTTGCTGCTGGTCTTGGTAATCTGTATCTCCATGCTTTTTGTATCGATTTTCATGTATTTTGATATTACTTTAGCAATATCGTTTTTAATCATTTCCATCATTTCCGGTGAGCAGTTTACCCGATCGGAAATAAGCAGTATCTTTAGCCGGTCTTTGGCTATTTCTCTGGAACTTTTTCTCTTTAATATATTTTTGAACACTCTGATCCCCCCTAACCTTTATGAAAAATACCTGATACCTTTGCCCAGAAAGAAATACCCTTCTCGAAATCCAGAAAAGGAACTTCTTTGCCGAGCACTCTGTAACAAATATTCTGATAGGCTTTGCCGGCGAGCGTATTACTGCCGACTAACGGTTCTCCCTGATTCGTGGCTATGACCACATTCTCGTCGTCGGGAACCAGACCGATCAGAGGCAGGGACAGAATATCCACAACATCCTCAGAGGACATCATATCGCCCCGTTTGATCATATCATGCCGGATGCGGTTGATGATCAGATCCATCTTATGTATTTCATTGGCTTCCAACAGACCGATGATCCGGTCTGCATCCCGGATGGCGGAAACTTCCGGTGTTGTTACAACAAGTGCCCTGTCGGCAGCTGCAATTGCGTTCTGAAAGCCTTGTTCGATTCCTGCCGGACAATCCAAAATGATGTAATCAAACTGATCCCTCAAATGA
Organism: uncultured Bacteroides sp.; assembly: GCA_964589055.1. Classification (GTDB taxonomy): domain Bacteria; phylum Bacillota; class Clostridia; order Lachnospirales; family Lachnospiraceae; genus UBA3282. The sequence goes on along the minus strand of CAZPSD010000005.1, from coordinate 37,998 downwards.
CTTATCATCTTAACCATCTGCGCAGGATTTACTGCACTTTTATCTCTTGTTTGTGCTGACGGGAGGAGGAAAAGTGTCGGATACCGCTTGTCCCGTATCAACGCCTGTTTGATGCGGCAATTACCTTCCACCACATCTACCAGATTATAGACGATCCGGTTCTCCAATCCCATGACCACATCCAAATTTCGCAGTCCGATATCGGTATCGATCAGGATTACTTTTTTACCCATCGCTGCAAGACCTGTACCAACGTTTGCAGAAGTAGTGGTCTTACCTACTCCGCCTTTCCCTGATGTGACGACAATTACTTCACTCATATGAAACCTCCAAAATGAATCGTTATCGTCCCCTAAACAATCTGTCTAAACAGGCAGATCATTTAGTAATTCTTTGGTAATCGGCTCTAGCTTAACTCTTCCGTCTTCCACATAAGCAATCTTAGGCTGGATCTTTGGTTTGATCGACCATTTGCTTTGCTTCTCTGATGTTTTATATTTGAAATCACCGATTTTTAATTTCTCTGGTGACATTTCAAGCGCTACAACATAATGCCCTTCCGCACCGTCTCCGCCGGCATAGGCTTGTCCGTACAAACCGCCAAGAATTATAATATCCCTGCTGGATATGATACTGGCGCCCGGATAGACATCGCCCAGCACAATAATGCTGTTCTCTGTTTCTAACAGCTGTCCGTCTTTGAGTGTACCTTTGTAGAATTGACCGGCATTTTCCATGACCTGTTGATGGTAGGAAAGCTTCTGCAATGCTTTGACATAGTTTTTGTTCGTTTCCTCATTTTTTCCCATAATACACACAATATTCAATGCCGAATTGGAGGTAATGGTATTGATGATCATACGTTCCTCCTGATCAGAGAGTTTACGTCCTTCGAAAGAAAGAACCATGCTTGCATCCTTGAAAAAATGGGCGGACTCCTTAAATTTCAGTCCGATCTCCATGAGAAGCTGTTCGAAAGGCATTTCCTCATCAAGATAGATCGATAATCCATTTTGAAAACTTTTAATAATTACGGGATTTTTCATAATACTCCTCCGTACCGGAATGCTTTGACGCTCCGGTTTGTTTAATCTGCATTGATCGAACCGCCGGTTAATGTGCCCGCTGTTCCGGTAATGATTTCACTTTCGTCTTTTAATCCATAATAATACTCATAGACATCTTTGGCAATCTGCGCGGCATAGTCGGATGTGTAACCGTTAGCCACACGGACCGTAACGGAAATTTCAGGCGCCTCGTAGGGTGCATAGCTTATAAATAAAGCATGGTTCGGGCGGTTCTTGTTCTCCTGCGCCGTACCGGTCTTACCGGCAACATCCACATCCAAATCTGCAAAATATGACTTGCCTTCCACTACTCTGCGCATACCTGTATGAATCGCGTTCCAATAAGCGGAGTCCATATCGATCCGGTTGCGGATCTCGGCCTGGTTATCTTTGGTCAACTCGCTGTTATGGTTTTCTATTTTGTCTACTAATGTTAAATTATAACATGTTCCGCTGTTTGCAATAGTTGTAACATATCGCGCAAGTCCAACCGTAGTATAGTTGTTGGTGCCGTGACCGATAGCGGAACGAACGGCATCTGTGTCAGACACTTCCGGCGTATATTCTTCTATTTCCACACCGGAGGTCTCTGTTAATCCATATAAATCCGCATATTTAGCGAGTTTATTAAGACCCACATCGCTGTTATACGTATCGCCTACGATACCTAAACGATATCCCACTTCGTAAAAGAACCAGTTGCAGGAATGCTGAATGCCGCCGGTTACATTTAAGGCGCCGTGTGCACCGCTGTAAATCCAGCACTTAGCCGCCGGAGAAATCTTCTCAAAGATACCTGTACAGGTAATTGTATCGGTAGGCGTTATCACGCCTTCCATTAAGCCGGCGGTGGCGGAAACGATCTTAAAAGTAGAACCGGGCGCCGTCTTCTGCTGGGTTGCATAATTTAACAGCGGGTAGGACAGATCGCTGCGGAGACTCGCATAGTAAGCGGCGTCTACACCGTTTGCCATCTTGTTGTTATCATAACTCGGATAGGATACTAATGCCAGTACATCACCGGTATTCACATCCGTGATAACGATAGAGCCGGAATAAGGATCTAAAGCCAGCTGCGCCGGAGTAATGTCCAGCCGTTCGATCCGGTTTCGCATAAATACATAGGCAGTTTCCCTGCCGGCTTCAAACTGTTTCAGTTCGTCTTCCGGCAGGGTAACAATATTCTGTTCCAGCAAAAGGGAACAGATCTGACGGCCCGTCACTTCATCATTATTGATCATATAACGATACAGTTTTTTATCAAAATCACTGTCGGCATCTATTTGTTCAAAAATATAGTCAACAATCTTATTATATATCTCCACCGAATCGGAGTATTGGGAATTGATTTCCAGTTTGGACACGTCAATCCAGTTCTTCGAAATTGCATAATTTAAATATTCATTCAGGCTGATCACTTCATCCTTCGTCCATGCAATATAGGTTTCATCTTCCCGGTCCACAGCCGAGTCCATAATAATATTGTTATCATACAGCAGAGAAACAATATAACTTTCATAGATCTGATACTCTTCCGTCAAACCCTGATAGGGTGTACATACTTCGGTCAGTTCCCCGCGTAAAGTATCAAATACACGGGATTTCTTATCAAGATATGTCTCGTATACTTCTTTCTCTGTTTCCCCGGCATATTGTGAAGCAAAATGCGACGTATCAATAACGCTGTTATTGATACAGGCATAATATACATCATAAATCGGAATCGGAATATTACCGCCGCTACCACCCTCCGGCACTTTATATTCCTTGATGTTTTCCAACTTTGTCAAAAGAATACTGGCGATCTTGGTTTCCAAAATATGATAGGCAGCTTTCTGCAAATCAGAATCAATCGTCAGATAGATATCATTTCCCGCCGTTGCCTCTACACGGTCACTGGTCTCAATTACTTTACCAAGATTGTCCACATAGACAGTTTCGGAGCCTTTTGTCCCCTGCAATTCTATTTCCATAGATGCCTCGATGCCGGACTTACCAACCGTGTCATTTAAATCATAAGAAGGATCTTTTTCCTGTAAAGTCTTTAACTCATCCTGGTCGATCTTACCGGTATAACCGATGATTTGGGCAAAATAAATACTGTCATTATATTTCCGGATGGTGCCCTCCGCAATAGAAACTCCGTCCAGTACATCTTCATTTTCCATAATAACAGCCACCGTCTTCTCCGACACGTTGTTGGCAACTGTGGTGGAAATATATTTCTGGTAACTGTTAGCACTCATGGCATAGCGGATCGTGACGATCTTAATCACTTCTTCCTTGGTATAGCCAAGTCCTTCCACAAAAGTGGAAGAATCATCTTCATCCGTATAAGAACCGATGCCATAACGGGATGTACTGCACAGATATTTCATCAGTTCATCCGGGGTAGCAGTCTTCTCTTTTTCTTTTAACTCGTCAATGGTTGAGTAACCGTATACATCTGCCAGAAAACGCAGAAGCTGCGTGCCTTCCACATTATACCCGTAATTGCCGTTCTTATCCAACACGACATGGAAGTCATTGATGATACTGTCGCCGTTTTGCTCAATCATGCCGATAAGCTTATAAATCGTAGCATTCAAATTGGCATTCTTGCCTTTGCCGGATTCGTAGACATCTTCTATCGTAACGGAATATGCCAGTTCATTGTATGCCAGCAGATTGCCGTTACGGTCCAATATATTGCCTCTGGTGGATGGAATGGTACGCTCTTTGGTAATCATCAATTGGAAATTATTGAAATAATCTTCTCCGCTTACAATCTGCAGTTGGAAAATGGTATAAATCAGATATCCGCCCATACCAAACAAAACCAGAATCAATACGATGAGCCTGGAGGTAATCATATTCAAAAAATTTTCTTTGATATGTTCTTTTAAATCGTTAAACAAACTTCTTTCCACTCCTTTGTTCACCGTGTTCCAAACAGGTATTGATCCACAGAATCAGCGGATACAAAAGTAAAGTTACTACGATGGTATACACGATTTCGGGCAGAATAATATGCACAAGATAATATACGAAATCAAATTTGCCGCGCAGCAAAAACATGATGACATAGCATATGATTCCATAGGAAAAATCACTTCCGAGAATCAGGGCAATCGGCAGCTTAATATCCTGCGGATAAAAGATTGTGCAGAATTTACCGTTCATATAGCCGATATACATATACAGCAAAGCATAGAACCCAATAACGCTGGCAAAGAAAATATCCACCAGTAAACCACAGAAAAATCCGATAATAAGACCGGTTTTTTCACCGCGCATGAACCCAAAGGAAGCTGTCAACACGATCAGCAGATTGGGAACGATACCGCCGAATGCCAAAGAACGGAATACGGTACACTGTAATAAGAAACATATGAAAATTAAAACGGCTGTGATAATTCCACGCTTCATGTTTTACCTACTCTTCTATGGTTTGTTTCAATTCCATCACGACGAGCACTTCTTCCAAATGCTCAAAGTCGACCGCCGGTGTAATATAACCGGATTTGGTCAGATTATTGGCATCCTGATTGATGGTGCTGATATAGCCGATCAGGATACCGGGCAGATATTTATCACTGATGTTGGAAGTGACAATCTTATCTCCTTCAACCACCACGTTATCGCTGTCTACAAGCTGTTCAAACTCAATGACGCCGGAGGCATAAAGCTTCAAATTGCCGGACACGATCATATTGTCAGAACTGGACAATACCATGGCGCTGACATTAGAATCATCGGCTATAATGGATTTTACCTTTGCCCAGTTGGGGCCTACATCCACAATACGTCCAACAAGACCACTGCCTGCCATTACATTCATATCCACTGCAATGCCGTCATTGGTTCCTTTATTGATCACAAAGGAATAAAACCAGTTGCCGGAATCTCTTGCAATGATGCGCGCCCCGGTCTTTTCGTATTCGTCGTACTGCGCATCCAGATTGTACAGTTCCCTGAGATTGGTCAATTCATAACGGTCCTGCTGAAGGCGGGTGTTCTCAATGGTCAGTTCATCTACCTGTTGCTTTAATGATTCATTTTCCGCAATCAGATCTTTGATCTGGGAAAGTTCCTCAGAACGGTTCGCCAGCCAGCTTCCGATGACGCTGATCCCCTCTTCAAAAGGCACTACCGTATAGCCTGCCACAGCGCTTAAGGGTCCGCTGAATACAGTGGTGTGAAAGGTCAACAGCACCATGCCGGTGCATAAGATTGTTAAAATAAAAAGGAGATATTTACTTGGCAACGTAAATTTTTCTCCTTTTCTCTTTACGATTGGACTCATTTACTCATTCCTTCTATTGCATAGGCTACGGTTTTATAATTATCATCATTGATGATTTTGGCAAGTCCAAGAGCAACACTCGTAATCGGATTCTCGGATACATTGACTTTCAGCCCGGTTCCTCTGCTCGTAAGCTGCGCAAGCTTGCTTACCTGGGAAGCGCCGCCGGTCAGATAGACACCATGCCGGTAAATATCTGCCGCAAGCTCCGGTGGTGTACGCTCTAAAATCACTTTAATATTATCAATGATAGTATTGAAATGTTCTATCAGACATTCGTCTACAAGAGAAGTAGGAATTTCACGCTCCACAGGAAGTCCTGTTACGATATCCCTGCCGTAAACAACGGCGCCTGTCTGCGCTTCTTCCAGTTCCAACAGGGAAGTTTTAACGGTCTCAGCCGTCTTTCCGCCGATAATCAGACTATATTCACGGCGGATTGCAGCCTTAATCGCTTCGTCGAATTTACGACCGCCTACTTTGATCAACTTGCTTAATACGATGCCGCCCAAGGATAAAATGGAAATTTCGGTTGTATCGAAACCGACGTTTACCACTAAAACACCCTGGGAATTTTTGACATCAATGCCAAGCCCTAAACCGTCTGCTACCGCTTTGTCTACGATCATGACTCTTTTAGCCTTTACATTGGACTCTTTGATCAGGTCCTTGAAAGCACGTTTTTCTACTTCTGTCACATCCCACGGCACGGCAATGTAATAGTCTGCGGGCTTCACATTATTCTTCATGAGGTCCCCCATAAAATATTTTATGAGTGTTTCCATGTTCTGTATGTCTGCAATCACGCCATTACTTAAAGGATATGTGATACTGATATTGCCCGGTGCCTTCTCATACATCTCAAAAGCAGAATTGCCGTAAGCAAACAATGTCTTCTTATTCTCAATGGCAATCATATTTTTCTCTACAAAGACATCATCATCCGCACGGTTATATATTTTAATGTTACTCGTTCCTAAATCAATTCCAAATACATTATTTGCCAAGGTTAGTTACCCCTTTCTTTCTTTCCTGTATTGCGTTTCCTGAATCTGACATATTTGCCATGATTTTGCTTTCTTTAAAACTAAAGTACGTATTATCTCCGATGATAATGTGATCGAGAAGCGGAATATCTGTCAGCATACCGGTTTTGAAAATCCGCTCCGTAACGATAAGATCATTCTCACTTGGAGCAGGATTACCGCCCGGATGATTGTGCAGCAGCATAATGCTGGCTGCCTGCGCCTGAAAGGCATGGATATATACTTCCCGCGGAGACAACAGAGACGCGTTGACCGTCCCTTTGGATAAAATCGTCTCGTCAATCAGGTGCAGGGCGGAATCAAACATTAAAAGCATGATATATTCCACATTCTCATGCCGGAACCGCTCCATATAATAATCCGCTATGGTATAGGGATTATGAAAGGAAAGTTTGCTTTTTGCCTTAGCCTGCGCCATCCGGGTGCTGAGTTCCGCAATTGCTTTTAACTGAATCGCCTTTACTTTGCCGATGCCTTCCAGCTTCATAAGGTCTTTTAAAGGAATTTGATATAATCCCAACAAACCGTTGCCGTAGCGGGCTGTTTCGGTCAAAACTTTCTCGCCAAGCTCCCTTGCATTCACCCCTCGCGTTCCGGTACGGAGCAGAATCGCAAGCAATTCCGAATCCGTAAGGGACTGGCTCCCATAGGTAATAAATTTCTCATATGGAAGATTCTGCAGCCTGTAATATTCATTGTTCTCATACTTGACTGATTTCATTCAACCTCTTTCCCGACAGCTTCTCTCTCCTTTAGATGACGGGCGTAACTTTCAGTTAAATAAAACGATATATAATGATTGCAACTGCAATCCCTAAAATACTTGCAATGGTAATTTTAATGGATAATCCGAAAGTAATACACAGGATTCCCAAATCTAAAACAAGCGGTGACGACAATCCGAAAGATTGTCCGTAATTAAGCCATGTGCTTGGAAACAGGCTTCCGATAAATCCGCCGATTACGATTCCTGCCAGAATCAGCAGGAAACAAGCCCAATTATTTTTACGCATAAAAATAATTCTCCTTTCTCCAACGCTCATTTTATCACAACCGGATTTTGATGTATACAAAAAATCCCAAATTTTACGTAAGTTTATGAAAATCCGATGATACAACTCCTTTGTCGATCAAATTCTGCAAAGTCTTTAATATGCCCAGTTTTGCGTGGGGAAAAGTGAGCCCGCCCTGAAAATAAACAGCATACGGCGGCGCGATCGGGCCGTCCGCAGAAAGTTCAATGGAAGATCCTGATACAAAAGCCCCGGCAGCCATAATTACTTTCGAATCATAGCCCGGCATATCCCACGGTTCCGGCGTTACGAAGCTGTCCACGGGGGCAGCCGCCTGAATGCCCTGGCAGAACGCGATCACGCCCTCCGGTGAGCCGAAGGTTACCGCCTGAATAATATCGTGACGGCTTTCCGTGCCGTCAGGTACAACAGGGAAACCGATCTTTTCATAAATATTAGCGGCGAAAATAGCGCCTTTTAACGCGCTTGCCGTGACAATGGGCGCCAGAAAGAGCCCTTGATAAAAGGAGGATAACACGCCGAGAGACGCGCCGACTTCCTTGCCGAGTCCCGGGGATGTCAGACGGTAAGCGGCATTTTCAACACAGTCCTGTCTGCCGGCAATATAGCCGCCGATGGGAGCCAGCCCGCCGCCGGGATTCTTGATGAGGGAACCGACTACCATGTCTGCGCCTGCATCCGTCGGCTCGATGGTCTCTACAAATTCACCGTAGCAGTTGTCTACCATGCAAATCACGTCTGGTTTTATCCCCTTAATGAAATGAATCAATTCTCCGATGCGGGTTACTGACAACGTCGGTCTGGTCTGGTAGCCTTTGGAACGCTGGATCGTTACCAGTTTAGTCTTTTCGTTGATCGCCGCTCTGATTCCTTCATAATCAAAGGAACCGTCAGCCAGCAGGTCAACCTGTCTGTAGGAAATGCCGTATTCTTTTAAAGAACCCTTGGATGGTCTGATGCCGATGACCTCTTCCAGCGTATCGTAGGGTTTCCCAACCGGGGATAGCAGTTCATCTCCCGGACGCAGATTGCTCATCAGCGCCAAAGCAAGCGCATGGGTTCCGCAAGTGATCTGCGGGCGCACCAAAGCAGCTTCCGTATGAAAAATATCGGCATAAACGTTTTCTAAAGTGTCGCGGCCAAGATCATTATAGCCGTAGCCTGTGGTGCCGAGCAGACATGCCTCGCTGACGCTGCATTCCTGCATGGCGTGAATCACTTTAAGCTGGTTGTATTCTGCTGTCTCATCGATTTCCTGATAGCGGTCTTTTAAAGAATCTAAAATTTGCTCACCATAGGCAATTACTTTCTCTGAAATACCAAATAATTGATATTGTTTTAATAAATCCGACATAATTTTTATCCTTTATTCCATTCATTTTCATATGCTATATGCTTTTGGGTCTTATGTTAAAGTTTTGTATGCAATTAAGAACGAAAAATATATCTATTTGCTGCTTTATATTATTTTTTTTGCACACAATTTTTTCAGCATATAATTCAAAATTCGTTGACTGTCATAGTCAAAACTCTGTTTGTCAACCCATGTGACTTCCTTTTCGCGGCGGAACCATGTAAGCTGCCTCTTGGCGAAATGTCTGGTGTCGCGCTTGATCAGATAAACGGCTTTTTCCAGGGAACAATCGCCGTTTAAGTAATCCAAAATTTCCTTATAGCCAAGTCCCTGCATGGACACTAAGTTTCTGGTACAGCCCATAGCCTTCAGATTTTCTACTTCTGCCACAAGCCCCTGTTCAAGCATTTCATCCACGCGCCTGTCAATTTTTTCATAAAGCATTGCCCTCTCATCGTTTAAGACAAAATAAACGAAGTTATAAGGAGAAACATTTTCATGCTGCTCCTTGTTATGTTGGGAGATTTTTTTGCCTGTTTTCCGATAAAATTCGATGGCGCGGATCACCCTTTTTACATTATTGGCATGGATCGTCTCACAGGATTCTGGATCAATTTGTTTTAACTGCTCATAGAGCGCCTCATTGCCCTGCGTTCTGGCGATCTCTTCTAATTTAATGCGAAGGGAAGTATCTTCGTCATTATGGGTAAAATCAATATCATATAATACCGCCTGAATATAAAAGCCGGTACCGCCCACAAGGATCGGCACATGTCCCCGGTTTCGGATTTCGTCAATCGCAGCCTTCGTCATCTTCTGGAAAATAACTACGTTAAATTCCGCCGTCGGTTCTAACACATTGATCAAATGATGTGGCACACCGTCCATTTCCTCCGGCAGAATCTTGGCGGAACCGATATCCATATGCCGGTACACCTGCATGGAATCGGCAGAGATGATCTCCCCGCCGATTTCCTTGGCAAGAGCGATGGAAAGGGCGGATTTGCCAACTGCCGTGGGACCGGTAAGGATTACAAGTTTCTTGTTTTCCGCTGTATTCATCAGGTTACAATCCTCTTAAATTTCTTCTCTATTTCATATTTGCTCATAGAAATGATCGTGGGTCTTCCGTGAGGACAATTATAAGGGTTATCTAATGTCAAAAGTTCATCGATCAGCTTCTTCATCTCTTCCCGGCTCAGTCTGGTATTGCCCTTTACCGCGGCCTTACACGCCATCGCGGCAATGCGGCTGCGGATGCTTTCCGGTGTGCCTGTCACGGTCTCATCCGCCAGCCCGTCCAGAATCTCGTAGAAGAATTCGCCTTCTTCATAGCCGTACAGATCCATCGGCACCCCGCGGATTGCATAATCATTTCCACCGAATTCCTCGATGACAAAGCCGAGCGACTCAAAATCCTCAGCATGATTGAGATAACATTCTTTTTCTTTCCCGTTTAGAGTAACGACCAGCGGCGGATTGATTGCCTGCGAGATTATGTCATGCTCGTGGAAGCGTTTCATAAAACGTTCGAATTTTACTTTTTCATGAGCGGCATGTTGGTCTATAATAAGCAGCTTATCCTGATAAGCGATAAGCCAGTAGGTTTCAAAAAGCTGCCCTAAAATCTCATATTGTTCCTTCGCTTTGGAGGATAATAATCTGTCGTCAAATAATTCCATCTGCTGCGTTTGGTCGATGACAGGCTGTATTCCGTTTGTTTCAGGTATTTCTGCTGTCTTAGATGCCTCAGACGTTTCGTTCTCATGGCTTACATATAGGGCGTCCTCATGCAGCGTGCTATGGTTCAGTGTGATGGCAGAAGGTGTCATATCCTGACGATAGGTGGTTCGTGTATCGGCAGGGTTTACAGCCGCCCCGTCGGTTGGTCTGCTCTTTTGATAAATTTCCTGTATTGCAGCAGACCTGGCAGGCATAACCGTTTGTTCGAGTCTTCTATGCTCAAAAGGTTCCGGTACAGATTGACGCACAGCCTGTTTTTCTTTCACTTCTTCTGTCAATAAAACTTCAGGAATCATTTCCTGAACGTGCAGCGCCTCATGGATCGCCTGCTTTACCGTTTCATAGAATACCGGCCCGTCGGCAATGCGCACTTCCATTTTGGTTGGATGAACGTTGACATCGATCCGGTTTGTGTCGATCTGAAAATGAAGGACACAAAAGGGAAATTTATGCTGCATCAGATATTCCCGATAGCCCTCTTCAATCGCCTTGCTAATCAGTGAACTGCGTATATATCTTCCGTTAATATAGAAAATCTCGTAGTTGCGGTTGGAACGGTTAATGACCGGTTTCCCTAATAGTCCGGTGACGGACATGCCGTCAAATGCCTTCTGAAAAGGAATCAGCTCACGCGAAATTTCTTTGCCGTAAATCCTGTATATAATTTCTTTTAAATCATCATTGCCCGTGGTATAGAATTTGTTCTGTCCGTTTAAGATGAATTTAAAGGAAACCTTCGGATTCGACATGGCAAGATGTTCCATCAGGTCAGCCACGTAAGAGCCTTCCGTCTGAGGCTGCTTTAGAAATTTCTTCCGGGGAGGCGTGTTATAAAAAAGGTTACGGACAAGAATGGTTGTGCCCGTGGGGGCGCCGATTTCTTCCTTTTCTTTGTCCACACCGCCTTCTATGACATAACGGATGCCGGTCAGCTCTTCCGGTGTTTTGGAAATCATCTCTACCATGGATACGGCGGCAATACTTGCCAGCGCTTCACCGCGGAACCCAAGACTGACCAACCTGGTCAAATCATCTGCGGAAGTGATCTTGCTGGTAGCATGGCGCAAGAAAGCGTTCCCAATCTGTGTTTTATCAATACCGCTTCCGTTGTCCGTGACACGGATCAGCGAGGTCCCTCCGTCTTTAATCTCCACCGTGATCGCATCGGCTCCCGCATCAATCGCATTCTCAACCAACTCTTTCACGACGCTGGCAGGGCGTTCTACGACTTCACCCGCGGCAATCTTATCAATTGTCTGATGATCTAATACGTTTATTTTGATCACTTAAATATCCTTTCTGATTTTTGCTGTAATTCTTATCCCCATCTGTTTTTTAATTTGTTTTGTAACCGATACAGAGTATTTAGCGCATCTATCGGCGTCAAATTGCTCACATCGATTTCTTTCAGTTCTTGCAGCACATCTTCGTCTTTGACAGTATCAAAAAGAGATATCTGCTCCAAATCCACTTCATCATATTGAACAGGTTTGCGTTTCTCATTCTTTACCTTGATTTCAATATTCTGTACCTTTTCGGTAATATCATTATCGCTAAGCTGCTCTACGATCTCTTTGGCGCGGTCAATAACCATATCCGGCACCCCCGCCAGCTTCGCCACCTGAATGCCGTAACTTTTATCTGCACCGCCTTTGATGATCTTCCGCAGGAATACGATGTCATCGCCTTTTTCTTTGACGGCGATGCAGTAATTGTTCACATTGTCTATTTTACCCTCCAATTCCGTCAACTCATGATAATGGGTGGCAAATAAGGTTTTCGCTCCTAATATTTTACGGTTACTGATATGTTCGATCACCGCCCATGCAATACTTAGACCATCGAACGTAGAAGTACCGCGTCCAATCTCGTCAAGAATCAGAAGGCTGTTAGGCGTGGCATTGCGCAGAATATTCGCCACTTCATTCATTTCCACCATAAAAGTAGACTGCCCGCTTGCCAGATCATCAGATGCGCCGACTCTCGTAAAAATGCGGTCTACGATGGCAATATTTGCCTTTTTCGCAGGGACAAAGGAACCAATCTGCGCCATTAACACGATAAGAGCAGTCTGACGCATATAGGTGGATTTACCCGCCATGTTAGGGCCTGTAATTACAGAGATGCAATGTTTCTGGTTATCCAGATAAGTATCGTTTGCTATAAACATGTCATTCTGGATCATCTGCTCCACAACAGGATGTCTTCCGTCTTTAATATCAATAACACCTTTTTCGTTCAGCGAAGGACGTACATATTGATTCCTTTCCGCCACATAAGAAAGGGAAGCAAACACATCCAGCTTTGCAATGGCTTTTGCCGTTTTCTGAATCCGTTCCATTTCGGCAAATATGGCGTCCCTGATCTCGCAGAACAGATCGTATTCCAAAGCGCAGAGTTTGTCCTCCGCATTTAAAATGGAATCCTCCAGTTCTTTTAACCGCGGTGTCGTATAGCGTTCCGCATTCGTCAGTGTCTGCTTGCGGATATAATCCTCCGGCACCATATTTTTGTAGGAATTGGTCACCTCGAAATAGTAACCGAATACCTTGTTATATTTAATGCGCAGATTTTTAATACCGGTGCGCTCCCTGTCTTCTTCTTCCAGCTGTGCCAGCCATTTTTTGCCGTCTGTCTTGGCATTTCGGAGGGAATCGATGGTCTCGTTAAATCCTTCTTTGATGATGCCGCCCTCTCTCACAATAATTGGGGGCTCCTCCACGATCGCGTCATCAATCAGATGATAAATATCATCCAGAGTATCCAGCCTGTCTCTGATATTATGAAGCAGCGGTGTGTCAAAGTCCTCTAAAACCGCTTTGATCGACGGCAGCATGGATAAGGAATTACGAAAAGCGATCAAATCCCTTGGGTTAGCTGTCTTATAACTGATCCTGCCGAGCAGCCGCTCCAAATCATAGATTGCATTCAGATATTCCCGGATTTCATCCCGGTCAACATTCTTCTTTCCCAACGCTTCTACTGCATCCAGATGCTCTTCTATTTTCTCTTTATCAATAAGCGGCTGCTCGATATATTTGCGCAGCAGTCTGCCGCCCATAGCTGTCTTGGTACGGTCCAATACACCCAGCAGAGAGCCTTTTTTCTGCTTCTCCCGCAGTGTCTCGGTAAGCTCCAGATTCCGTCTTGTGGAACTGTCGAGCAACATATATTTATTGGTCAAATAAGGATATATATGGGTAAAATGCGCCAAAGAGTTTTTCTGTGTCTCGTAGAGATATTGCAGCAATGCCCCTGCGGCTATCATCCCTGTCGGGAAATCCTCGATTCCCAGTCCGGTCAAAGTGTTCACATGAAAATGTTTTAAAAGGCTTTTCCGGCAGGTATCCTCATCAAAGTAATGGGCTGCCAGAGAATATACCGATACATGCAGACGGTTCTTCAAATCCTCGATCTCATAACCGCTGACAAAGAACTGTTCGTTGCAAATCAACTCGGAAGGCGCATATTTATTGATCTCATCCTGTAGTTTGCGGATATCATCCACCTCGGTCAGATAATAGTCTCCCGTGGTGACATCTGCCGCCGAAATACCGATTCTGCCCGGAAAATAGCAGACACAAAGGAGATAATTATTCTTGCGGTCATCCAATGCCTGTATATTCAAGTTCGTACCCGGGGTCACAATGCGGACCACTTCCCGTTTCACAAGGCCTTTGGCAAGCTTCGGATCCTCCATCTGTTCACAGATGGCAACTTTATAGCCTTTGGATACAAGCTTGTTCAAATAGCCGTCTACGGCATGGTAGGGGATACCGCACATAGGCGCCCGCTCTTCCTGCCCGCAGCTTTTACCGGTCAGTGTAATTTCTAATTCTCTGGACGCAGTTATGGCATCCTCAAAGAACATTTCATAGAAATCACCGAGACGGTAAAATAAAATACAATCCGGATATTCCTCTTTCGTTTCTAAATATTTCTGCATCATTGGTGTAAGTTCTGACATTTATATTAACCATCTTTCTGTAATTACCTGTATACTATACGACATGTCCCGTATAATAAAAGCCATGACATTCATCAAGCGAAACCATGACGAACTGACCAATCAAAGACTTGTCTGCCGGAAAATGCACAAGCATATTATTGGATAAACGCCCGGTCATCAGCGAAGCATCCTGCTCATTTAACTCTTCCACAAGGGCTTCCATCACACTGCCCTGCAGCCGCGCTGCCCGTTCCTTCGCCGTATCCTGCACTACTTTCAAGAGTTTATCAAACCCCTCTCTGACAATCTCCTGCGGAACCTGATTTTCCATAGCCGCCGCAGGCGTTCCCGTCCGCTTGGAATAGATGAAGGTAAAGGCATTGTCATACTGCACCTTTTTCACAACTTCTATTGTCTCTTCCACATCTTCAGGCGTTTCTCCCGGAAATCCCACAATCAGATCTGTGGTAAGTGAAATATCCGGCATCGCCGCTTTGATCTTCTCTACCAAAGCAAGGTATTGTGCTTTTGTGTAATTTCTGTTCATTGCTGTTAAGATTTTATCGGAGCCTGACTGCACCGGTAAATGCAGATGACGGCAGATCTTTCGGGAGTTTTTCATGACTTCGATCAGTTCATCAGACAAATCCTTCGGGTGGGATGTCATAAACCGGATCCGTTTGAGCCCGTCAATTTTCTCGACTTCCTGCAATAGCTGGGCAAAGGTAACCGGCTGCTCTAAGGTTTTGCCGTAAGAATTGACATTCTGTCCCAGCAGCATAATTTCCACTACGCCATCCGCCGCCAGCTGTTCTATTTCCCTGATAATTTCTTTCGGGTCGCGGCTTCGTTCTCTGCCGCGCACATAGGGAACAATACAGTAACTGCAGAAATTATTGCACCCAAACATGATATTGATACCTGATTTATACGGGTATTTGCGGTTTACCGGCAGCGCTTCCACGATCTGGTCTGTTTCCTGCCAGATGTCAATAATCATCTCCTTGTTTTCAAACATGGTTACCAAAAGTTCCGCGAACTTAAAAATATTGTGTGTACCGAAAATCAGATCCACAAACCGGTAACTTTTCTTAATCTTTTCAATTACTGCCGGTTCCTGCATCATACATCCGCATAAAGCAATTTTCAGATGTGGTTTCTTCCGTTTTATGCTGTTTAGAAATCCCAGTCTGCCATAGACGCGCTGATTGGCATTATCCCGTACGGTACAGGTGTTGTAAATGACGAAGTCAGCGTCTTCTTCGGATTCCGTCAATTCATAGCCGATATCTGTCAGAATACCGGAAAGCTTTTCGGAATCTCTGGCATTCATCTGACACCCAAACGTCGTTACACAGCACAGCGGCTTATGTCCGAGCTGTTTTCCCAATTCTGTCACATATGTAGCGGCTTTTTCCATATATTGTTTTTGGAGAGACACTTCCTTTTCGTCTGTTATCGCTGTATATTTTACCATATTTTATCAACATGTTCCTTTCTTTTTTACTTTTTCCTGTATGCGGTTTTTATTTCTGAAGACGCAATCATTTGTTGAGAAAAGCGCCTGCTTTTCCCTTAACAAATATAAAGTGTGAAAGGTTCTCTCCCACACTTTATTGTAGTGCATTTATATTGTAATTGCGATTTTTATCAAACCTTCACACAGCAAGCAACCGCAAGCGCTCCCGGACCGATATGACATGCGACGCTTAATGACAATGGATCCATATGAATATCAAAGCCGGGGAAAGCCTGTTCCACTTCCTCCTTAAATTGATTCGCTGCCTGCAAATCATAAGTGTAGGCCATTTGCAGCCGGACGCGATCCTTATTTACGCCTCCAAAACGCTTCTCCATATCATTGCGGATGGCATTGATCATCATGGATTTACCCTGCGACACGGTTCTTGCTTTTGCAAACGCATCCAGCTTCTCCCCCTGAATCTGTAAAACAGGTTTCAGCTTAAGGATCGTACCAAGCGCTGCCGCTGCGGGAGTGATTCTACCACCTTTTTTCAGATAATATAATGTGTCGAGCATAATATAAATACTGGAATTAAATTTATCTGCCTCCAAAAACTGTTTCACTTCAGCCGCATCCATTCCGCGGTCAATCAATGCAAGCGCATCCAATGCAGACTGCCGCTGGGTTATGGAAATACGCTGATTGTTGACAACCTGCACTTTGCCCTCATAATCCTCTGCCAGCATAAGCGCACTCTGACAGGAGCCGCTTAAGCCGCTGGACATGGGAATATGCACAATCTCATCGTATTCTTCTAAAAGCTTGTCCCATAGCTGCATCACGGAATCCGGGGCTGGCTGGCTTGTGATCACATCAGCTCCCTTTGCCAGCTGTTCATAAAACTGTTCCTGTGTCAACGTAATATCCTCGTAGAAGGTTTCCTCGTTAATCATAAAAGGCATCGGCAGTACGTAAAGACTACGCCCCTGGTTTAGTGCTTCCTTCGCCTGTTCTTGTGTAATACCACTGTTACTGTCAGTAACGACTGCAATCTTCTTCGACATATACGTTTCGTTTCTCCGTTTTCTATCTTTTCTCAAACAGCAATACAGCGTGTGATCCGCACGCAATCATTATCTGTTGCTTCAAAGCGCTTTTATAAACATATTACTTTTAGATAGATCTAAAGTCAACCTCATTTATCGCTGCCTGTTCTAAAAAATCTTTCAAGCCGGCATATTCCGTTTTCATTAATTCCCCATCCTGCTTCAGAATCCGGTCAGCCCATTCGCTGGCACATTGTAAAAGAGCGGCATCCTGAAAAATATCTCCCAGCGCAAACCGCAGGTCACCGCTTTGCCGGATGCCGAACAGGTCGCCCGGTCCCCTCAGTTTTAAGTCCTGGCCGGCAATGTAGAACCCATCATTGGATTCGTTGAGGATCTTAAGCCGCTTCATCGTCTCCGGTTTGTCAGATTTACTGATAAAGATACAGTAAGACTGCTCTGTTCCGCGTCCTACACGTCCCCGAAGCTGATGGAGCTGTGCCAGACCAAAACGCTCTGCATTTTCCACCATCATAACCGTGGCATTCGGAACATTGATCCCAACCTCTATTACGGTTGTTGACACCAGCACATCTATGCGGTGGGCAGCAAATTCCTCCATGATCCGGTTCTTCTCTGCGGACTTCATTTTGCCGTGCAGGAAAGCAATTTGAATCGCAGGCGGCAATACCTGTTTTAATTTCCCCGCATATGATACGACGTCCTCCAAATCTGCCATTTCGCCTTCTTCCACCATGGGACAGATTACATACACCTGCCTTCCTGCTTCCGCTTCTTTCCGGATAAAGCGGTATGCCGTCTCGCGATAGGATGTATTGACGACACAGTTCTTAATAGGAAGGCGGTTAGCCGGCAATTCATCCAGCACCGAAATATGCAGATCGCCATATAGGATGATCGCCAAAGTTCTCGGAATGGGCGTTGCGCTCATTACAAGCACATGAACCGTATTGCCCTTCTGCGCAAGACTTTCCCTCTGGCGCACACCGAAACGGTGCTGCTCATCCGTAACGACAAGCGCAAGGTCATGATAGCGTACCTTGTCCTGGATCAGTGCATGGGTACCGATTATAATGTTTGCCATACCGTTTTCGATCTCTTCATACATCTCCCGGCGATCTTTGGCAGAGGTGGAACCTGTCAACAATACCGGATGTATTTGCAGATGATACTGCTTCTTCATTTGCAGAAGACTTTCATAATGCTGTCTGGCAAGAACTTCCGTTGGCGCCATCATTGCTCCCTGATAACCGTTTGCGGCACACATAATAAGCGCCAGAAAAGCAAGTATCGTTTTACCGGAGCCGACATCGCCCTGTATCAGTCGGTTCATGGTATGTTCGGAAGTCAGATCTGCTTGTATTTCCCGCCACACCTTCTGTTGTGCCCCGGTCAATCGATAAGGTAAGGCTTCAATCAGTCGTCCGGTATCCGCCACTTCTATCATCGGATAACGGTTTGGCAGTTCCTGATTGATATCACGCATCCTGCGGAGCATAAGGATAAACAGAAAAAACTCGTCAAACACAAGACGTTCTCTCGCTTTAACCAGTTCTGTCCTGCCGGTGGGAAAATGCATCTGTTTCACAGCCTCTTCCCTGGAACAAAATTCTTGTTTTTCTTTAATCTCGTCCGGCAGATAATCATGGGACAGATCAACTCTCGCAATCGCCTGCTGCATTGCCTTGGTAATTGCATTGTTGCTCAGTCCTTTGGTTGTGGAATAAATAGGAAGCATCCGGCCGATCATTTTTCCGTACTCTTCCGGCTTATAGATTTTAGCCTGTTCCATGACATAGCGGCTCCCCTTTTTGTGCAGGACACCCCGGAAGATATACCGAACATTCAATTTCAGACTATTTTTCAGATAAGGCATATTAAAATAAGTCATGTGCAGTTCGCCGCCGATGCATCTGGCTTTAAAGGTTGTGATACTCAGTCCGCTCACATGTCTTGTGGCGATATTGCCGCATATCTCTCCCGACACTGCCACAAGGCTCTCTGATTTGACCGCATCCAAGTCTACAGGCGCAGCAAATTGTTCATAATCTCTTGGATAATACCGTACCAGCTGCTCTGCTGTGGTGATATTTAATTTCTTAAAGAGGCCTGCTGTTTTCTCACCAACGCCTTTGAGGGCAGTCAGTTTCATAAATTATCCCCTTCCTTTTGTGTGGTATATACCAGTTTTTCAGATAATCGAAAATCCCCCGATAAGGATCGGGGGAACTTTAACCGCACGCAAACAATTACTCTGCCGATACAATATAATAATAAATCGGCTGACCGCCATATTGCAGTTCAATATCGCAATCAGGATACTTTGCCGCCACATCAGCCCGTAAGCTTTCTGCGCTTTCCTCAGTGATTTCCTCACCATAATAAATGCTGATCAGTTCAATGTCATCTTCTGTCTGCGTATGATCAAGCATCATTTCGGCAATCATGTCAGCAGTGACATTTGCCACATCAGTTCCAACAGCAAGAATTCCGGAATCGCCGATACCCATAAAGTCACCCTGCCTGATTTCTTTGCCGTCAATGTTCGTATCCCTTACAGCATAGGTTACCTGACCGGTAGACACTTTTTTCATTTCCCCTGTCATCGTTTCCGTATTCTCTTCCACCGATAAATCCGGCACGTAATTGATAACCGTCGAAATTCCCTGCGGCACTGTCTTGGTCGGAATTACCACGATCTGTTTATCTTTTACAAGAGACTGCGCCTGATTGGCTGCCAGTATGATATTCTTATTATTCGGAAGAATATAGATCGTGTCCGCATTGACTTTATCAATGGCATTGAGCATATCTTCCGTACTCGGATTCATGGTCTGACCGCCTTCAATAATATAATCCACACCCAATCCTTTAAAAATTTCATTGATGCCTTCCCCGACGGATACGGCAATAAAACCAACATCTTTCTTGGGCATGGGAAGTTCTTTCTCCTTAGCGGCATCCGCTTCTTTCTGGGAAAGCTTAAAAAGCTTCTCCTGATGCTCTAACCGCATATTATCGATTTTCATATTAGACAATGCACCATACTTTAATGCTCTCTGAATAGCAAGACCGGGGTCATTGGTATGTACATGTACCTTGACCACGTCATCGTCTGCAACAACCACAATAGAATCCCCGATGGATTCTAAATATGCCTTAAAATCCATCTCTGCCTTAATGTTGAAAACTTTATTTAACATAATGATAAATTCGGTACAATATCCGAATTTAATTTCCGCATTTGCCTGTGCTTCCAAATTGCTTCCGGCGGATTTGCCGCTAGGAGCCGCACCGGCATCTGTCTGTATGGTAAAATCGGTTTCTTTACCAAGATAGGCATCATAAGCGCCTTTTAAAACCTGCATCAACCCTTGACCACCAGAGTCAACTACATCTGCCTGTTTCAAAACAGGGAGCATTTCAGGAGTCTGTTCCAACACTTCATCCGCATAGGCGATAACTTGTGATAAAAACTCGGAAAGATCCTCCATGCCTGCGTCTGCCAGTTCCCTTGCCTTATCGGCGCCGCCTTTGGCAACTGTCAGTATCGTACCTTCCTTCGGCTTCATAACAGCCTTGTAGGCTGTCTCAACCGCTTTTTCAAATGCGGAAGCAAGAACCGGAATCGTAATCTCATTGCATGTTTTCACGCCTTTGGTAAAACCACGAAATAACTGGGACAAAATAACACCCGAATTTCCTCTGGCGCCCCGTAAAGAACCGGAAGAAATTGCCTTGCACAACGACGTCATATCAAGATCTCCCACATCATACAATGCGGATACTTCTCTTGCCGCCGACATAATTGTCAGAGTCATGTTCGTTCCCGTATCACCGTCCGGCACCGGAAAAACATTTAACTCATTGATCCATTCCTTTTTACTTTCAAGATTCTTTGCGCCTGCTAAGAACATTTTAGCCATCATCTTAGCATCAATTATATTTGAAGCCACTCTGTTGTTCCTCCCTTAGTCAATCACTTTCACACCTTCTACGAAGATGTTGATTTTTTCTATCTCAATTCCGGTAAATTCCTCTACTTTATATTTTACACTGTCAATCAAATTATCTGACACCGCAAGAATACTGACTCCGTAGGAAACAATGATATGAAAATTCAATGTCAGCTTATTGTTATTCAAAAGAACCTGAATACCGCGTGTCATACTATCCATCTTGAGCAGCTTGACAAGTCCGTCTTTCACGCTCATGCTTGCCATGCCGACTACGCCGAAACATTCCATAGCTACCGTACCGGCATATTGCGCGATCACTTCCTGATCGATGGAAATATTCCCCATATGTGTATCCATTGAAGAAACTTTCATAAAATACCTCCTTACCCATTTTACAGAAATATATTGCTATTATAACCCGATACGCAAAAAAATGAAACAAAAAATGTGCAATAAACAGTATAAACATTATATTCATTCCGCCAACTTATGAATGGATGGCTGAACTGTTACTTTTTATATCCAAAATCATGTAATTTATACTTGCAATCCGGTTTACTTTCTGCTATTATATTAACGTTGCGTAAGCGATAAATAAGAATCGATTGTATCGTTAGGAGGTGCAAAGATGGCTAAATGTGATATTTGTGGTAAAGGCGCTCATTTCGGAAATAACGTAAGCCATTCTCATAGAAGATCTAACAGAATTTGGAATTCCAATGTTCAGAATGTTAAGTGCAAAGTGAATGGCGCTGCTAAAAAGTTACATGTTTGTACACGTTGTTTAAGAGCCGGAAAAGTTGAAAGAGTTTAGTTCTTTAATAACAAAAGACCAATCCTGTCGGGTTGGTCTTTTTTATGTGCTTTTTCATTTCAAATTATTTCAGGCTTGTTTAAAGCCTTCTTGTTTAAATCCTTCGTACTCTCGTTTCAGATTCTCATACTCTCTGTTGATACGCTGAATGATTTCCTTATCTCCCGCCAGATTGTCAGGATGGAATATTTTGATCAGATCCTTATACCGCTTCTTCAATGCCAGCGGATTTCTGACCCCTTGAAAAAAGACCGATACATCCAAACGGGTTTCATAGGATGCACATTCACTCATCAGTTCTTTCTCAGCTGATAATTTAGCCCACTCTTTATCCAGTCGTCTGCGGTCAATGTCCAACTGCTGAAAGCCGTTTTGCAATATTTCCAGCTTTTTGGCAAAAAACTGGTTATCTTCCTTCAGTCTTTGGCGTTCACTCGAAATTTTATGATTCAAGAGCTTCATTTCATCCTGAAACTGGATTTTTTCTTCGAGGAATTTCTCCTGCATGTGTTCAAGCTCTTTAGCTGCTGTCGCAAGGCGTATATTTTCCCTGAACAGCCATGATTTCAACTCCTGCAGTTCATCTTCGGAACCGTGTACTAATATTTCTTCAAAATTATCCATAACAACCGTGTCTTTCTAATCACATAAAAAAAAATTATATCCGATCAACAGCAATAAAACAATAAGAACCAAACCAATGAAACGATTCGTAAGGAAAAGCATAAACAGCATTCCACATGCAACACAAACTGCTACAAAACCAATTAACTTCTTCAATACAATATCCCTGCATATGCTTTTATTATACTATATGAACCATCTCTGAAAATGATTCGGTTTTTATCAGGAATCTTTCTGTTCCGGGAAGGCAATATCGACCGCAGCATCATCCGCAATCATCTCTTCCTTCGGCGTGGTAAATTTGTCCACGATATCCGGTATCATATCCAATACCTTAGTTACGGTATCCTGGTTTTTGATATTTACAAGCTTCGTGGAACCGTTTTTAATAACAAGCACGGCGCTGGGTGTCATTTTAGCGCTGAATCCTCCGGCACCGCCGTTTTTCTTATCGGCGGCATTGGCACCTGCGCCCACGCCGAAACTGATATCCACAAGCGGAAGGATAATCGTATCGCCGACCTGTGTGGCGTCACCTACTACTGTTTTGGTTCCTATTACAGCATTCATTCCCTTCATCAGGGCTTCTATTACTCCGGTAAAATTATTGTCTGCCATTTACACAGCCTCCTTTTTCAATAGATTAATCAATTTCCTGACATCTTTATTAAAGTAAATCCGTATTGCCGTCTTTACAAATGTGACAGCCCTAATCCTGCCTTTTATGAAAACATGACCCTCAATACGCTGCTGTTCAAAATCTCCGGCTACATTCATATGTTCCCCGATAAAAGGGTATAACATGCCGTAAATTGCAAGAATCTCTCCGGTAACAGCAGGATCATTCGTTCCTATAATCAGATCCGCCTCAATCTTCTGAGGCTTAAGCTTCTTAAAGATATATGCAAGCTCGCCTTTGCATAACTGAAAGGACTGTTGAAATACATCGCTTGCAATAAGCTTTCGATAGTATTCTATTTGTTCTGATACAGACTTTATTTTATCACAGAAATTCTTGATTGTGTACTGTATATTTTGAAACAAATCTCTTATTTTATGAAAGACGTTTTTGATCATCTTTAAAATCTTATGCAGTTTCTTGTTCTTTGTCTTCTGTTTAGTCCGCTTCTGTGCGGAAATTGTCACAGTCGGAAGTTCTTTGTCTCCTTCAGAGCTTACGGTTGTCTGCCGTTTTGATCTCTGAACCGCGTCCTGCCCTGCTTCTTGTTCCGGATTCTGTTTTATATTCCGTTCTGCTGTATCCGGGTCTTTGGATCGTTCCTCAGACTGCGGTTGCTTATCTGATGCCTGCTCCCGTATTCCTTCGTTTTGCTCTTCTTTCTTGTTTTGCTTTGTTTTTTTATGCCGTTTTGATCGTGCGGAATCATTTGTCTGCTTCTCCGGCAGCATAAACAGGGTAAAGATAAAAAGCCGCACCCGGACATAGGCTTTCTCAGCGGGATACCGGATGAAAATATTCGCAGCATGCAGAAGCCATGTAATCTTAGCCCTGGCCACAAACGGCGGTTTTCCTTCGCCTTCTTCCCTGCTCAATTCTATCTTATATCGCACCGGAACAAAAAGAACACCGAGGACAGCAAGAAGAAGTATTCCCAGGATACACAGCAATATGATCCCTATGATTTTTAAAATAAGCAATACAATATGTAACATACGGTTTTCATTCAATTCCTTTTCTTATTACTTACTGCTTAGTCTTTTCTGCCACATGATCTTCGTCAAATAAATAAGAAATCAGGTCAGCTTGTCCTGTTTTATGGATCGCATCCTCCGTGATCCGTCTGATCAGGTTTATCGCTTCTTCCTGACTGCCTGCAATACCGATTACATAAGGCGGGTGCTCCTTGTAATACCATTGCTGCATAAGCAGGCTGTGATATATCTCCAGCTGATTATTTTCCTGCATATAGGCAATGACATAAATGTTCGGAAGCTTTGCGTATTTTTTCAATTTTCTTCTGATTTTAGCGGGTTTCTTAATAGTATCTCCCACATACAGATTTTTATAAAATTTCATGTTTTTCCTCTATTGCAAGTTTTCGCTTTTTCAGATCATCAACTATTTTACCATATTTTATCCGAATTAAATAGATTATCTTACGGATTATATTCTCCGGAAAATGTTGACTTATTTTTCAGAAGAATTATACTATAAATTAGATATTTTTGACAAAAAACGGGGGATTTTTTATGAAAACTGTTGCACGCATGGCATTAAAAAACGGCATGGTGATCGGTGAGGATGTCTACAATTATCAAAATAAAATGCTCTATCCTAAAGATACCGTCGTGGACGATCAGGTGATTGCAAGGCTGGCACGCCATTCCATCATGTGTGTTGCAATCAAAGAAGAGATTGATTATGCAACGACGCATTTTGAAAAGGTCCGTCTTAGCACGGAATTTAAATATTTTGAGTTTACTTATAACGACTGTATGCCGGTCTACCGTAAAATCATGACTGATTTTGTTGAGAAGGGTATTCCGGTGCGCATGAGCAGACTGATGGAGTTGTATGTCAAGATCTCTTCTTGTGCGCGCAACGGAGAACAGCTTCTTGATTTCTTATATAATATGCTCCCAAGCGAAGACGACATGACACATGCCCATTGTCTTAACTCTGCTCTGATCGCCGGTGTGTTCGGTACTTGGCTTGGACTTTCCAAGGAAGACATTTTCCTGCTGATCCAGTGCGGTTTCTTCTATGATATCGGTAAGTTAAAGCTGCCTCAGGAATTATTATGGAAACCCGGCAAACTGGATGAACTGGAATTTACTCGGCTGAAAACACATACCATGATAGGATTCGATCTGCTAAAGGATCAAAACTTAAACGAACATGTGATCAAAGCAACTTTAATGCATCATGAACGCTGTGACGGTTCCGGCTATCCTTCCAAGCTTCGCAAAGACCAAATCGATATTTTCGCAAAATATATTGCAGTTATTGATGCCTACGAGGCTATGACATCCGCCAGAACTTACAGACAGTCTTTAAATCCGTTTCAAGTGATCGCTAATTTCGAGCGTGACGGCTATGTAAAATATGATGAGGAAATCTTACGTCCTATCCTTTCACACATTGCATCCACACAGTTGGGATTTAATGTGCGGCTGACCAATGACATGGAAGCGGAAATCATACTGATCAATCAGGAGCAGCTTTCCAGACCGTTACTTAAGGCGGGCGATCAGATGATCGATCTCGCCAAAGAACCGGAGCTTGATATTGCAGCGATTTATTAGCATTACATAAAACAAACCTTGCATCAAGCAAAAAAGATGGCTGTTTCTCCGGACATCTTACGGGCAGCGTAAGTCTCCAAAGAAACAGCTTACTTAATCCAAAGGTTGTTCTTTTTCATCTCCAAATATTCGTTATACGCCTTCTCCAAAATCTGCTTCTCATTAGGGAATTTCAACAGATGATACGCCTCATGGTATTTATAGTAACCGGAATCCGTAAAATATTCCTCGCGCTGCGGTTTGCTGTAATAGCTGTCCGCCATCATCAGATACCAGTGAACTTCTTTTGATACGGTATCCTCCGGCACATTGAACATGTAAGCGCTTTTACCGATATATTTCTTGATGGATGCATTGGCTCCGGATTCTTCCAATACTTCTCTCAGTGCGGTTTCCGGATATTTTTCGTCCTTTTCCACCGTTCCTTTGGGCAGTACCCAGCCTTCATATTTATTGTGAAAATGTTTATAAAGCACAAGTATCTTTCCGCGAAAAATGACTACTCCTCCGCAGCTTACCGCTTCAATCATTTGTCAGTCCTCCTATGCACCAAAATATGCATCAAATATTCTCTTCGCGATAGGTACCGCATAATCACCGCCCGAGCCGGCACCTTCTATGATGATCGTAACGCATACTTCCGGATTATCTACCGGTGCAAATCCCGTAAACCATGCATGAGAATCCGTTTTCACGCTGCTATATTCTGCGGAGCCGGTCTTGCCGGCAGCCGTATAGGATAATCCTGATAATTTCGTTCCCGTACCACTCTCTACTACTGCATGCATCAATTCCGTAAGTGCCTCAGCCTCTTCTGTACTCATCAGCTTTTTATAAGCAGCCGGATTAAACTGTTTGATAACGGCGCCTTCATAATTTTCCACGTGATCCACCAAATATGGTTTCATAAGCACACCGTCATTGGCAATCGCGCCTGTGATCATATTCAGATGCAAAGGCGTGATCTGTGTTGTTCCCTGACCGATCGCAGCCTGCATAACGTCTGAATCGGAGGTGGATTCGTCAATAATAAGCTTACTCTTGTTATAGGCAAAGGTAACTGGTAATTCTTCGTTGAACAGCAGCGTATCCAGTGTGTCCGCAAATTTTGTGTGGTCTAACTGTATACCAATGTTGGCAAAGGAAGAATTGCATGATTTGGCAAAAGATTTCGTAAAATCTTCTGCTCCATGTACCGTACCGTGGTAACAGTTGATGGTATCTTGTCCATAAGTGAATCTTCCGCCGCACTGAAAGGTATATTGACTATATGAGTCAGGGTTCTCGCGGATATACTCTAATGCCGTTATGATCTTAAAAGTAGATCCCGGCGGATAGAGCCCCTGTGTCACACGATTCAGAAGAACACTGCTGTCTTTATCCGCAAGCAGTTCATCCCAGATCGCGTCAATCTCATTAGGGTCAAAGTCAGGCTTCGATACCATGGCTAGGATTTTGCCGGTGGAGGGCTCCGAAACGATGATGGCACCCTTGTAGGCTCCCAGCGATTGATAAGCAATCTCCTGCAAATCTACATCAAGAGTCGTCACTACGTTGTCACCCGGATATTTGTCACCCGACACCTCGCTTGCAACCTTGTCAGCCAGCTTTGCATTGGAATTGATCAGATAATAATTGCTCAGGGATTCAATTCCGTACTTACCGTTAGAGGCATATCCGACCACATGCGCAAACATATTGGCATAGGGATAGGAACGTGTCTCATTGCCATTGTCATCAGTCAGCGTCTGTGCCAGTATTTGTCTGTCGCTTGAATAGATCGTTCCCCTGGTATTCTGTGCCACCAAAAGTTCCTGCCTGCTGTTATAGCTGTTGTTGATCAGCTCCTGTTGATTGGTAATCGCATAATAGCATGTATAGCCCATCATTCCTAAGAACAATGCCACAAAAAGGTAGGTAACGGTTAAAATCTGCTTATTCCTCTTCTTCCGCTTCCTGCTTTTCTTCGTTTTCTTCGAAGCTGTCATATTCAATTCTTCTTCGTCTTCTCTTCTTTTTAGCACGTTTCGCTCCTTCGTCCTGCCTGATAATATACAGACCTTCTATGATAAAAAACATAATAAGCGTCGTTAAGACAGAGCTTCCACCATAGCTGATCAACGGTAACGTGACGCCCGTCATCGGTATGAATTTTGTACCGCCGCCGATGGTTAAAAAAACCTGAAAAATATAAGTGACGCCAAGCCCAAAAGCAATCAGTTGATAAAACTTGTCCTGTAATCTGACGGATATGTTCATAAACATGATAAAGCAACTGATACAGATTAAAATCACACACATGGAAAATGCAATGCCCAACTCCTCTGCCACCGCCGAAAATACAAAATCGGCTTCCACAAAAGGAATGGAAGTTGGGCTTCCCCGGAACAATCCTAAACCGAACCATCCGCCGCTGCTGATGGCAAACAATGACTGTGTGATCTGATATCCGGCGTCATCTATACAGCTAAAAGGATCCTGCCAAGCCTGCACGCGGACCTGAACATGGGAGAAAAACTGATAGGCAAGCACCGCCGCACCGCATCCTCCCGCGCTGCCAAGCAGCAGATAGATCCATTTTCCGGTTGCGATAAACACCATCATTACATAGACAACAAAGAAAATCAATGCACTTCCGAGATCTTTAGATGCCACCAGAATCAATACATGAATACCCGCCAGCACTGCTGTCAAAACAACACGAATAAAATCATGAGTCTCACAGAGTGCGCTGGCGATAAAAAATACAAATAGTATCTTAACAAATTCCGAAGGCTGAAAGGTTACACCCCCAACGGAATAGGATATTTTGGATCCGTATGTGACAGAACCGAGAATCAGTACAATCCCCAAAGCCACAATGCCTACCGCCGCATAAATCCATGTCAGTTTTTTCAAAAATCTGAGCTTATGGATAAAAAACGGTATCATCATGCCAGCAATGATCGAGACTGTGACAATAAAAAACTGTTTGATTGCCTTATCGTATGAAAGTCTGGATAAGATGACAAATCCGACGCTTAACAGCATACACATATTGTTGATGATCAGCCGGTTTCCTTTCGGATAGATCATGCGAAACAGTACAATGGTAGAAAATAGAAGGATCTGCTGTAAAGCATAAAACAAAAGATATTCGATCTTACCGGTTTCAAAACAAATGACGAGAAAACATGAAAAATGAACCAGAAACATTAACAGATTCTGGCGGATATAAATGCCTTTGCGTTTCTCTTCATCCTGAAAACGGAATACCAGAAAACATTCCAATGTATATAATGCGATAAACAAAGTAATAAAATACTTAGAAAGTTCTGTAATATACAATTCCATAAGTTCTTATTCTATGCCTCTTTTCAAATGCCCTGTAGTATATTCTTTATAAGGGAAGGTTTTGCCGCTTAAAATCCGGCGGCATATATCGGCTGACTCCATAATGAAGTCATATCGTAATACGTCTGCGCCTATTCTGCGTACCTCTTTCTGCTTTAAATGCAGCGAGTAAGGTACTGAATTATAGATAATATTATAACAATGTTCACAGTTTGTCTCTACCGGGAAAATAGTTCCATAACGATCCTTAAGCCGGGATTGCTGTATACTGCCGTTTTTTTCTTTGGCACATCTGCCAGAAGTCTTTTTCAGGCAGTTTGCGGTGATCATCATCGGAATTGTGCCGTACACTACCATGGATGCCGTCATATGAAGCTTCCCGGCTTGTTCTGTCAGTTGGGAGGCTTCTTTGGCATTCAATTCATAGGGCAGATAGAACTCTGTGCAGTATTGCGTCCAGAACCGGATTGTTTCCGAATTGAAGCAGTATAAGCCGGTATCGGGTATGGAAAAATACTCTCCCGATAAATCTCTGACATAGGCAAGTTCTTCCAGATTGCGAATAAGAAATCCGCGGATCATGCTGCCGTCTTCACGCAGTTTTTCCTTAAGTCTGTGCAAATAGTTTTCATCTCTTGCCCGAAGCACATAAGGGAGCGCCAAAGCATATTCACAACTGTTGTGTTTCCCAAGATAATTTATAACATGTTCATGGTCCTTTAAATACAGATCACTATCGATGTAGATACGTCTGCAGGGAAATTCTGTTACAGCCCTAAGCTGGTCAAACGTGGAAATCATGCAGTCGGTTACCTGTTTATTATTACATTTTTCTCTAACCGGCTGATGAAACCGTTTCGCAGTTTGGGGGATTTGTTCGTTCTGATGCCGCTCCGCCGTCAAGCCGTACTGCCGGATTACCTGCTGTTCAAAAGCATCTACAGCCAATCTCCGCAGTTGATTGAGGGAATGCACCGGAATAAATACCCCTTCCTGCATATGGATATCACAATCGGACACAATGATACAGGAATTTCCGGTTTTCATTAACTGCTTTCTGATGTCGGTCTCCTGCATCGGTGCTTTCTGTGCCTGCTCAGCCGGATCACCTGTAACCGTAATCGTATGTTCCGGTCCTATAATCTGCAGACGCATCGGTTCTCCAATCTTCACATCGGCACGCATTTTTACCGTCATTTTATCCGGCTCATGAAGGTATCTGGTACGAATTTCATTAAGAACAGTCTCATCACTTCCCAAATAACTGGGTTTATTCAGTGTGATCATGTCTTTGCCGTTATGTCTCTTATAATAGCCTGTTTGAATTTCACTGCGGATATACAGGCTGCGCAATTTATTGAAATCCTCATCTTCCACCTGATACCGCCCGGCACCGTACTGATAATAGAGATCAATATATTTGCGGTACAACGCTGTCACACCTGCCGCATACTCCGGCTTTTTCATACGGCCTTCTATTTTAAAAGAATCAATTCCCGTTTCAATCAGTGCAGGCAGATGGGAAAGCGTGCACATATCCTTCAGGCTTAACGGGTATCCTTCCCCTGTAACGGGCTTGTCATTTTCATAAATCTGATAGGGAAGTCTGCAGGGCTGGGCGCATCTGCCGCGGTTGCCGCTTCTTCCGCCTAAAATACTGCTGAAAAGACATTGCCCCGAATAGCAATAACACATGGCACCGTGAATAAAACATTCTATTTCCATGCCTGTCTGCTCTTTGATTCTGCGCACTTCCTCTAAAGACAGTTCCCTGGCAGGTACGATCCGTACGGCTCCCTGTGATTTTAAGAAAGCGGCGCCTCCGGCTCCGGTCAACGTCATCTGCGTGCTGGCATGCAGCGCAAGTTCCTTAAAATGATCCCTGATATAGCAAAACACGCCTAAATCCTGCACAATCACACCATCCAGCCCGGCTTCATAGAAAGGAAGAAGGTAATCATATAATTCCTCAAATTCCGATTCCTTGAGCAGCGTGTTAACTGTGAGATATATTTTCCTGCCCATAAAATGAGCCGTCTTCAATGCCCGGCATATTTCTTCTGTTGAAAAATTATCCGCATATGCCCTGGCGCCAAATTTTCCGCCGCCAAGATACACGGCATCCGCGCCGGCATTGACTGCTCCGATAAAAGCTTCGTAATTTCCCGCCGGTGCCAATAATTCCACTTTCTGTTCCATATGATAACCCTATGATGAAAATAGCTGTCTACGAAAGACAGCTACAATCTTACTTTTTCAGTTCTTTTAATTCAGTTTCCAAACGAACAATTTTTTTTGCATTCTCATTTGCTTCCGTCTGAAGCTTCTGAACATTTTTTTCAGTATTTTCCAGTTTGATCTGGGATGCAATCAATTCATGCTTCAAATCATACATCTCTTTTTCTTTGTTCTGCAATTCTTCTTCCAGAAGACTGATCTGTTTCTTAGCTTTGAAATAATCATCCGCTATATTAAGCTGTAACAACACATTCTGTGTATCGAGGGACTGTCTCTTAAAACTGTCAACCTTATTATATTCAGCTACTTTATTATTGATATAAGAGGCTACCTTCTGTAAGTATTCCTCACTTTCATAACCGCTTAAAGTAAATACCTTTCCGGCAATGATAACCTCTGTATCTGTTTTTGTTGACATAGGGCTTCCCCTCCCATACTAAATATGTGGTCTGATATAAATGTCATACACTATATCTATTATAGCCAGCTTAGGAAGGAATTTCAAGACCTAAATGATGATATGCCAAATCTGTGACGATACGCCCTCTTGGCGTACGGTTAAGAAAACCGTTCTTGATCAGATATGGCTCATAGACATCCTCTATCGTTCCGGCATCCTCTCCGATCGCCGCAGCTAGTGTATCAAGTCCCACCGGACCTCCCTTAAACTTTTCAATCATGGTACATAAAATATTGCGGTCGATATGGTCTAATCCCATCTTGTCCACATCCATCAGGTCTAAAGCGATATTGGCGACCTCCTCCGTAATGATACCGTCATATTTTACCTGCGCAAAATCCCGCACTCTTTTTAGAATGCGATTGGCAATACGAGGTGTTCCCCGGCTTCTTCTGGCAAGCTCCAAAGCTCCGTTTTCATCAATCACTACACCGAGAATTCTTGCTGAATGTATAATAATAAGCTTTAATTCCTGCACGGAATAAAATTCCAACCGATGGATCACTCCAAACCGGTCGCGAAGCGGCGCCGTTAAAAGTCCCGCCCTTGTGGTGGCTCCCACCAACGTAAAACGGGGCAGATTCAGGCGGATAGAACGCGCCGCAGCGCCTTTGCCGATCATAATATCAATGGCATAGTCCTCCATCGCAGGATATAAAACCTCTTCTACCTGACGGTTCAGCCGGTGAATCTCACCCACGAAAAGCAGGTCACCCTCCTGCAGATTATTGAGAATCGCTGCCATTTCACCCGGTTTCTCGATTGCGGGACCGCTTGTTACTTTCATATGAACCCCCATCTCATTG
Source organism: uncultured Bacteroides sp. (assembly GCA_964589055.1). Taxonomy (GTDB): domain Bacteria; phylum Bacillota; class Clostridia; order Lachnospirales; family Lachnospiraceae; genus UBA3282. Next base: position 5,487 of record CAZPSD010000005.1, on the reverse strand, counting down.
GCAATGATTCCTGCAAGAGTCGTTTTACCCAGTCCGGGCGGTCCATAAAAAAGAACATGATCAAGAGTATCATTACGCTGCTTTGCCGCCTCAATATATATTTTGAGATTATTTTTTATTTTGGATTGACCAATGTAGTCATCAAGTGTCTGGGGACGTAATGATCCCTCTATCTTAATATCCTCTTCTATTAAGTTGGTCTCAATCATTCTGTTACCCATAAATCTATGTAATCTCCGTATAAGTATTGTTTTTGCCAGATGGATTTACACCTGTCCTAGAACATATATTTCAGCGCCAGCTTTAAAATGCTCTCTACGGTAGTCTTTTCGTTTATTTCTACCTTTTTCACAGCGGCAGTGGCATCGGAAGCGGAATATCCAAGTGCCACCAGCGCTTCGATCGCTTCCTTCCTCATAACATTATCTAAAACAGCTCCCTCGTTGCCGGCATCTGCCTTGGAGTTCCGTGTATCTGCTTCGCTGGTCAGAATCTGCAGCGTATCCTCCAAAGATATCTTATCACGCAGATCCAGAATAACCCGTTCTGCGGTTTTGGCTCCCACGCCTGGCGCCTTAGCGATAGATTTTGCATCCCCTGCCATAATCGCAAATCGAAGAGCGTCCGCACTCATAACGGAAAGAATCGCCAGACCGCCTTTCGGCCCGATTCCGTTGACTGTAATCAGCTTCTTAAAAATCTCCAGGTCATCTCTGGTCAGAAATCCGTATAATGACAAAGCATCCTCCCGAACAAGTGTATAAGTATATACTTTAACTTCGCTGCCAAGTCCCGGCAGCAAATCGGCTGTAGTTGTTGAAACCTTCACATTATAGCCGATTCCGCCTACCTCTATTACAATATTATCTTCCGTTACTTCTTCTAAGTTTCCTTTTAAATATGCATACATAATATACTTTCTGAACTTTCTGTTTAACGTATTGATTATAGTGTCCTATCTTCAAACATGCTGTCTATAATGCCTTAAATAAGGCATAAGCTCCATAACGATCAATCCAAGCAATGCACCTGTCAAAGTTCCGGCAATAATTAAAACCGGAACATAATAGCTTACTGCAAAACTTTCCACTACAAACATCGCCACGATAATCTGTCCTATATTATGAAAGACACCGCCCAGCACACTGACGCCAACCACGGAAAAGCAGTTCGGTTTCTTACCGATCAGCATGGCTGTCATGCTAAAGAACGCCCCCGACAGTGCATATATGATCGCATACAGATTGCTGAATAGAAATCCTGCCAAAACAATTCGCAGGCCATTAACCAAAGCGGCTTCCTTAACCCCGGCGTTATCCCGATCATACAATAATAATACCACCACGGCATTAGGCAGCCCCAGCTTGATGCCCGGTATCCCAATAGAAATCGGTATCAGGGATTCTACATAAGACAGGATCAAAGCTACTGCCAGAAAAAAACCAAGCTCCACTGTCTTCTTCATTACTTCACCATCCCATCCAGTGCGTCATCTTCCCGGGAATCACCGGTAATCTCCACCACCAGCTTATGAGGCAGGCAGATAATACTCTCACGGCTGCCGGATACAGGCTTATGATGCACACAAATCTGATCTTTGCAATCAGCCGAATCCATTCTGACTTTGCCCTCCCCGGTAATGCAAAGCAGATTATAAGCGGTATCCGCAGGGACATCCGTTTTATCGGAAATAACACTGATTTCCGGCAATGTATTCGAATCGGAATAGGTAATAAGCAAATATTGCTCTTCATTCCCTGTCGCGGAACTTATTATGCCGGCATTATTTTTAAGATCAACGGTATACAGTTCTGAGCCGTCATAAGAAATTCTGAGCGCTGTGCCGTTTTGTTGTCCAAAGATAAACCATATCCCTAATAATAATGCGGAAAGCAGGCAGACGATAATCAGAAGAATATCTGCTTTCCGAATATGTTGTTTTGCAACTGATTCTTTTTTCTGCATATCAATATATTAACACAATCGAACATACGTTTCAAGCATGGATTTCATCCGGGCGCTGTACTATCCTATCCTTTGAAGCACCGTCTGTATATGATTCTGTAAGAAATTATCCTGAAGGTCAGACAAGCCCTGTGCGTTTAATTCCTGCACAATGATATTGCAGATTGCTTCTATGATAAGCACCCTTCCGTCGTTAGTGTTTAAATGATAAACATAATCCTCCGTCGTCACATTTTCCCAAGCGCCCGTCTGGTCCGGTATCTGGTAGAACAGACTGATCATATCGCCGATCTCCGCACATGTATCGAGTTCTTTCAATCCTCTGTGCATCCATTTACGGAAAGGTGCATACTTCTTATTCAGCAGATATACAAGCTGCATAATCTCCTGAATAAATTCTGTCAAAGCAATCTCCGCGGCAACCCGTTCCCCGCGTTTCATGGCACGGGCATAATTGTACTGTCCTGCCTGTGCCGCTTTAGCCATGGAATTAACAATTCTGCGAATCCAGACCTCCCGCGGATAATATGACAACAAGCCTCTCCGTATCTCACTGAATTTCCCCAGATAGTCCACAAAAACCTTGCCGTTTGTGACAGTTGCCAGCGCGTGCTCATCTAAAGAAATCCACTCCTGTGCAGCAACCGGTACTGTACTTCTCCCCAGTAATCCTTCATAGAAGTCTTCCAGACAGAGCGCACCGACACGTCCTTTGCCCTGTTCTTCTTCTATTCTGCCATGAAACCCCATAAATTCCCGGGGCAGATTCTGATAGGCTTCCTGCATTGCGGCACCATATTGGGCGTAAATCTCTCTTGGCAGCCAGATACAGAATGACGGACCGTAATCATGATCTTTGGACAATTCATCATCAAAACCGAGACATTCCGATCCCTGTCCGACCAACCCAACCGCTATTTGATCTTTAATTTCGGCAAACTGTTCCGCGATCATTTGGGCGCCGTATTCTTCATAATATTTTTCAGATAACTCTAATCCTTTCATAGTCATACAATACCTTTCCTTCTGCCTTCATATTTGCACGACATGAAAACTATGCAAGCATACTTTGAACTTCTTTTGCCTTTGCTGTATAATGCGCCTGCTTCTGTATGTCTCCCAATCTCTCGCAGACAGCCGCGCAATTTTCACACAGGATCACATAACTCATATTTTCGCCGAAATGCCGTTTAACTTCATCTAATGCTTTCTCGTAATATTCCAACGCCTTATCAAATTCCTGCATATGGAAATACGCTTCTCCGATTCCTGCCAATGCGCCGCTGTAGTGGGCATCATGATCTTCACCGTTGTTTTCAAATAAGGATAATGCCCTCTCTAACAGTTCCTTTGCTTTTTCATGCTGCGATACTTTGAAATAGAGCAAAGCAAGATTGGTCAATGTAGTAGCCGTCTCCATCTCGCCGCCTTCTATTTTCTCTATAATTGCAAGCGCCTGCCCGGCATAGCGGATTGCCTCTTCATTTTCATCCATTTTCTCCAACAAAATGCTCATATTATTATAAAGCCCGGCATAGCGGTAATCATCCGGCTTGATCAGTCCGTCATAAATCTGCACCGCCTGACGGTAATAACGGAGTGCCTGGGCAAAATCACCTGCAGCGCGATATGCCGTAGCGGCATTCAGTAATGTAGTCGCAAAATGTTCCGAATGATCCAACTGTAATTCTTCCATCAGGAGAAGGACGTCCTCTGCAGCAACATACGCTTTTTCAAAAGCCGACACACTTCGGTAAAAACCGATCATCTCGTTGCTGATGGAAATGTATGCCGCATAATCTTCTTCCTCCTTTGCCTGCTGTAAAGAAGACACAAGAAAAGGATCGACTTTGTCAATCTCCTGTCTTGCAAAATAAGAATCCAGTGTTTCGTAAAATTGATCTACGTTCATATATAAAGCCAATCCTTTCTTAAATATCTATTCTATTGTATTTCTTCCTGAATTAGTATTGCCCGTTAAAGATCTGGGCAATCGGTGAATCATCCGATAAAATAACTGTCTTATTATCTCCGGTCATGCTTTCTTCCAATGCATCCAACGCACGGACAAAGGAATAAAAATCCGTCTTCTCCGGATCAGAGTACGCATCCGACAAAATACGCATATATTCCGCCTCGCCTTCGGCTATTGTGGCTTCCGCCTTTGCCTGCGCATCGGACAGCATAATGGAAACCTCTTTATCCGTAGTATTCTCGATTATCTTTGCCTCGGATTTACCTTCTGCCGTATACTGGGCCGCAATATTCTCACGTTCAGAAATCATACGGGTATATACAGCCTGCTTATTGTCATCGGGGAGATCCAGCTTCTTTACCTCGACTGTCACGATCTCAATACCGTACTGATCCTCCACGTGATCAATCTGCTCCATAATCTCCTCTGTCAGAGATTTAATTTCAATTACTTCCTCCGTCTCGGAGGATATTTTCATATCATTTCCCGTAACCTCTGTCTCTGCATCATCAACCGTAATGGTCATCTTACCGTCACGGCTGCGGATCACCTCATCCTGCTTCATATTGGAAATGGTATTTTTCATCGCGTTGTAGACGATCGCATCGATACGTCCCTCGGCATTGCTCACAGAGCAGCTTAAGGTCTGTGCAAACTTAAGAGGGTCCGTCACATGCCATAATACATAGCTGTCTACGATCATGGTTTTCTTATCGGAAGTAATGACATCGGATGCTGCAATATCATACAATAATAATTCTTTCGGAATCACATCAACGGATTCAATAAAGGGAATTTTAAAACTCAGTCCCGGCTCGGTTACCACTCTCTGCACACGTCCGAACTGTCTTACCAGTTTAAATTGATCTTGTTTGGTTACTACCATGCCGTTTGCCAGGATGATCACTGCTATGATCACCGCTGCAGCTGCTATGATGCCGGTTTTGGGACCTTTTTTCTTATCTTTTCTATTCTTCTGCTTCGTACCGTCAGAGTTAAAACGTTCAAACTCTGCGCCGGTATTCTGATTAAAGTCTGCCATCGTTTATTCCTCCTCTTCTACAGTTTCTGCCGTATTGTCATTGCTGCTTTGTATCGTATTCTCCTCCTTGACAAAGCTGTCAAGCGGAAGAACTGTGCTGGTACTGCCGTCTTTACTCTGAATAATGACTTTGATATCCGGCAGAATGTCCTCCATTGCCTCATAGAACATACGCTTCTTCGTTACCTCCGGATATTTTGCATACTCCTGGTACATGGAATTAAAACGTGCCACCTGACCGTTGGCTTCATTAATCCTCTCCTGCTTTTGGGCTTCGGCATCCTGTAAAATCTTATCGGATTCGGCTTCCGCATTGGGAATCTGCTCGTTACGATATTTATTGGCATTATTCAGTGCGGTTTCTTTTCCCTGCTTTGCGGTCTCAACCTGCTTAAAAGCATTTTCTACTTCTACGGTAGGCGGCGTGGCATCCTGAATTGTAATGTTAACTAACTGAATACCAATATCATATTCTTCCAGCTTGTCGAGAATCATCTGTTTGATA
>CAZPSD010000004.1:0-54726 GCA_964589055.1 uncultured Bacteroides sp. | reverse complement strand
CGAACATCTTAGGTCCCTCGAAATGCTTCGCAAGAAGTGTCTCGGAAATCTCCGGCCCGAAGTTACCCAGATATACGCAGAGTGCATTACATCCGTTCTCTTTGATATCGTTCAGAGCGTTTACCATATCGATCTCGCTCTCGATGATACATACAGGACACTCATAAATGTCTGCTGCATCGTATTTTGCCTTATAAGCCTCCACCAGGGCTTTTCTTCTGTTCACTGCCAAAGAAGCAGGGAAACAGTCACGGCTTACTGCCACGATACCAATTTTTACTTTTGGTAAATTCTTCATATTACTTATCCTCCTTTAACCGGGGCTACCGGTATCCTTTTCTATTTGCTTATTGGTTCCCTCATACCAATAACCATGCCTTACTCACAGCCTGCGAACCTTGAGCCGCAGGCACAAATTCGCGGTTGAAAAATCTTTGATTTTTCAATCTATTCTCTGATATCCGGATTCTTACCAACCAGACCAATATGCGCGCCCGCATCCAGACCGCCTTCGGCGTGACCGATCAGCCACTTGTTCTTAGCTGTAATCAGAGAATCTTCCCATCCTTCATGTGACTCATCAAGCGGATAGTTCGTACCCTTGGGAAGTACAATACCTACTTTAAACTGGTTCTCTCCCACGCTGCAGGGTGCATAATGCAATGTCGTTGCATAAATCTCTACTGCCGTGCCAGCCGGTACTAAGAAGGCTTCCATCTTAGCCGTATCATAAGTAAAGTCATCTGTAATATCCTGCTGCATCCCCACAAGCAGAATAGCATCTGTGGCTGCCACATTGATCTCGGAGTTTCTGTGATACTCCACTGCGTTTAACTTATAATTCACTCCGTTGCAGTAACCAACCTGAATCGGCAGTTCGCCATAAGTCTTCTTCTGCAATTCCTTCGCTGTGGAAGTAGCTTCCAACTCCGGAATGGACGGCTCATAGGCTACTCTTTCATAATCCGGTGTCTTCTTCAATGCTTCCATCAAAGGCGCAAAATCATAGCCTTGTACAACTCTGCCGTATTTTCTGAAAGCAGCATCTGTGATTTTCTTAATCTCCATTTTGTCGAATTCTCCTTTCTCCAGAAAATAATGTTTTTATTGTTATATACTTATATAACTCTGTTGTCTATCGTTTTGCATGAATCAGTTTCCTGCTGCCTTTCTGTATCTTTCAGTGGCAATCCTGCATCCGCGCAAAAGCCCTTTATAATACATCCTCTTATATTCCTTACTGTCAACATCTTCCGTAAACAGAAGATAAAATCCGGCGACAATGAGCGGATAAAACATCATAGCGCTACATCTGCCCAATTTCGCATAATGCAGACAATATAATCTGTATAAACTCCCCGCATATAAAATACTTCCTGCAAGAGCAGCCACATCATCCTTGGTCATTTTATAAAATGCATAAAATGCTATCAGCACTGTTGCCACATTCACCATATGCAGATAAAATTTATATGCCGCCTCCACAGTAAACCCAACCATCCAGGGTCTATCCTTACCGGAAACTCGCCGGACAAAATTCCCTGATATACCCCTTCCAGACGTTGCAAATGAAATACAAGATCAATAGCCGGTGTCACCACTGCTTTCACATCCGTATAGGAAGTGTCTGAATAATTGCCCTCTCTCACATTCCCATCCGTGGAAAGTAACTGCATATCCGTTTCCGTATAATCGATTCTTTCCCACCGTGAATACCTAACAGCAGCAAACGCACCATAAACGGCAGTGAATACAATCTCCGTTTGTTTCCAATCTTCCCGGAATCTTTACAGCACTACAAAATCTTATCAAACAGTTCCTTGCAAGCGGGATAGATCTGCTTGAACTGCTGATATCTTGCCTCATACTTCTCTACCAGTTCTGCCTCCGGTTCTACCGTATCCACAACCTTTACGATCCTCTCAGCAGCTTCTTCTACATTCGCATATTCTCCGCATGCAACTGCTGCTAACATCGCGCCGCCCATGGCAGGACCTTCCTCGCTCTCGATCACGTCTACCTTTAAATTCATGATATTGGCAATCATCTTCTTCCATAACGGAGACCTGGCTCCGCCGCCGCAGATTTTCGTTCTCTCAATCCTGATTCCGAGAGACTTCGCAACCTCTAAAGAATCACGGAGTGCAAAAGCAACGCCCTCTAACACCGCCTGGGTCATATCCGCTCTGGTAGTGTCCATCGTCATGCCGATAAAAGTACCTCTGGCATTGGGGTTGTTATGCGGGGAACGTTCCCCCATCAGATAAGGCAGAAAATATACATGATTCTCACCCAGTTTGTCATCGGTAATCTCTTTCTGCTCCGCGCCGTAATCTTTCGTGCCGATGATCTCATCCATCCACCACTTATTACAGGAAGCGGCGCTTAACATACATCCCATCAGGTGATAATGCCCGTCCGCGTGCGCAAAAGCATGTAAAGCATTAAATTTATCCACACCGAATTTATTGGAGGAAATAAAAATGGTTCCGCTGGTGCCCAGCGAAATATTACACATACCGTCTCCTACCGTACCGGTTCCCACAGCTGCCGCCGCATTGTCACCGCCGCCCGCCGCTACTTTTACATTCTCTGAAATACCAAGTTCCTTCGCAATCTCAGGAAGTACCGTTCCTACCGTCTCATAGCTCTCGAAAATCTGCGCAAGCTGTTCTTCCCTCACGCCGCAGATCTCACACATTTCCTTGGACCAGCATCGGTTCTTCACATCAAACAACAGCATACCGGAAGCATCCGATACATCCGTACAGTGTACCCCCGTCAGCTTGTATGCAATATAATCCTTCGGCAGCATGATTTTCTTGATTCTTGCAAAATTCTCCGGTTCTTTGTTCTTCACCCACAGAATCTTAGGAGCCGTAAAGCCCGTAAAAGAAATGTTCGCCGTGTATTCAGACAATTTATCTTTACCGATCACATTATTTAAGTAATCACACTCTTCTGCGGTTCTGCCGTCATTCCACAGAATCGCCGGTCTGATCACTTCATCCTTCTCATCCAAAATAACCAGCCCATGCATCTGTCCCCCAAAGCTGATGCCTGCGATCCGGCTCTTATCTACATCTGCAATCAACTCTTTGATCCCTGCAATACTCTGCTCGTACCAATCCTCCGGCTTCTGTTCCGACCAGCCGGGATGAGGAAAATAAAGCGGATATTCCTTCGATACGATATTGACAATCCTGCCGCTTCCCTCCATCAACAAGAGTTTTACGGCAGAGGTTCCCAAATCCACACCAATATAAAACATGCTATCCCTCCATTCTGAAGCAATCTGCCACTGATTCTGCCGACAAGCATACACCCGGAAACCGCATTCCAAATACCGGATTTGATTCCGCATCCATAGATACTTGCCGCTTTACGTGCACGTGCACGCCGATTTGTTATTTACATAATAATCTGTGTCACTCAGAAAATCAAGTCCCTAATTTATTTTCGTAAATATACACAAAATATATCTTTTTAAATTGTTAATTTCCACTTTCTTTAGTATTTTTACAGGCACTTTGCTTCCCGCTTTCCTTTTTCTTCATTTTCCTCCCCTCTCTTGCCGTGCACGCGCCATTGAACATTTGACTTACGTACTTCGTTATGCTAATCTTTATATAGTGGACTCGGGTATGAATATCCGGCACACTAACAGAAACATCTGACAAAAGACACTTCCATAAATACACTGACATAAAAGGAGAACTCTGCCATGGCGACCATCAAAGAAATTGCCGCTCTTGCGGGCGTATCACGGGGAACGGTAGACCGGGTATTAAATCATCGCGGCGCCGTCAATCCGCAGACGGAACAGAAAATTTTGGAAATCGTACAGGCTCTTGACTATAAGCCCAACAAAGCCGGTATCGTACTCGCCGCCCAGAAGAAAAACCTAAAGCTGGGTGTTGTTCTGCTTGGTCTCTCCACCCCTTTTTATGATGATGTTTTAGACGGTGTCCGCAGTAAGGCCGAAGAACTGGAGAGCTACAACTGTACCGTTCTCATAAAACAGACCGAATACGACTTACAGCAACAGAGGGATGCCATCGAAGAACTTCTCCGCGAAGGAATTAACGGGCTTGCCATCTCTCCTTATAATGACATCTCTATCCGTGACAGGATCAACGAACTGTATGAACAGGGAATCCCCGTGGTTACCCTGAACACCGATATAGAAAATTCCAGGCGCATCGCTTACGTGGGAAGTAATTATTACCGTTCCGGCGAAGCCGCCGCCGGTCTTATGCACCTGATGACCAGAGGCAATGTCTATGCAGGTATTGTATCCGGTTCCCGGAATGTCCTCTGCCATACAGAGCGTATTGCCGGTTTCCGAAACATTTTAAAGTCTTATCATAATATCCGAATCGTAGATACCATAACCAACAACGATGATGAAATCGAAAGCTATGAACTGACGGCCAAACTGCTTGGCAGCCACCCGGAAATTAACGCGCTCTATTTTTCTGCGGGCGGTGTCTATGGCGGCTGCCGCGCCGTAATGTCTGCCGGACGCAATACCGATATGACCATCATTACCAACGATCTGGTAGCCACCACACGCGATTTTATGGAAAAAGGACTGATTGCAGCTACCATCTGCCAACAGCCCTTTTTACAAGGATATAATCCTCTGACCATTCTCTTCACTTATCTGACGACGGGAGAGCTTCCCCCCGCAGAGAACAACTATGTAGATGTTGAAATCCGCATCAAAGAGAACCTGTAGACTTCACAAACTGTTCTTCAAACTGTTCTGCGGGAGCGGGTTTACCAAAATAATATCCCTGTATCATATCCGGATGGGTCTTCATCATCTTCCTGAGTTCATCCTGCTGCTCGATTCCTTCCATACATACGAAAGACCCGAGACTGTGCGCCATATCAATCAGATGACTGATAATATTGTAGTCATGCTCGTTCTGCAAAGCCTGTACCACAAAACTCCTGTCTATCTTGATTGTCTTGGCTTCTATCTCCTTAAGATACCGCATATTGGAATATCCTGTTCCGAAATCATCCAATGCCAAATTAATATTTTTGTTCTTTAAATCTTTGAACAGTTCCTTAATTCTGCTGTCTGTCTCAATATATCCGCTCTCGGTCAGTTCCAGTACCAGACTGTCCGGAGAAATCCCCACTTCCTGAATGCATACATCCACATCTTTCATCAGGTCGCTTTTATGTATCTGTACATAAGAGAGGTTCACATGGACACGGAAATCAGGCATAACCTCTCTCCATTTCTTACAGGTTTTTGCCGCTTCCCACATAACATATCTGCCCACCGGAATAATGAGTCCGCTCTCCTCGAGAATAGGGATAAATACGGCAGGCGGCACATTGCCAAATTCTTCATTGCTCCATCTGAGAAGCGCCTCCGCACCCACCAGATTATAGTCCGGCGTATCCACGATCGGCTGATAAAATACCTGAAATCCGCTAAAATGATTGTTCACGTCACGGCGCAACGCCTTACGGATATTCAGCTTTCTTAAATACTCATCATACTTGTCCTGGTCGAACATCACCATCTGGTTTCTGCCGTTACGCTTTGCCTCATTTAACGCAAATTCTGTCAGACGCAGCGTTTCATCCGCGGTTTTACCCTCAAATCCGCCCTCCAGAACGCCCGCGGAAATCGTATAGAAACGGCTGTATTCCTTCTGCTTGACTGTATTGATAACTCTCTTTTGAATCTGATGATAAATCGATTTGGCGCTCTTTGCAGAGGTTTTGCCGGCATCCACGATCATAAACTCATCCGCCAGCAGACGATATACATCGACACTCTCATCCACCGACGCAAGAATACATTCCGACAGCTCCCGCAGCACCTCATCTCCTGCCTCGATACCCTCTTTTTCGTTTACTTCTTTAAAATTATCAATACCGATGCGCATCATATAATGTATAGACTGCGGGTTATTCCTGAGACGCGACTCCACATCCAGACGAAGCCTGACCTCCCTGCGCAGTCCCGTTACGTTATCCGCTTTCGCTTTCTTACCCAGTTCACTGACTCTTCCGATTAACAGTCTGTGCCCTTTCTGACCTGTAATAACGGTTCCCCTGCAGCTGATCCAGACCACTTTGCCTTTCCGGTCAAACCAGCGGTATTCCATCGAATGTGTATCCTGCTCGCCAGATGTACATCTGGCGATATCCTCCTCCAGCTTGGCATAATCGGAAGGATACGTGATTTTTTTCAACACTTCCGTACAATTTTCAATCACAGTGTCATCAAAAGGAAATCTCTTGGTCGCCTTCTCTGATATCATATAAAGATTCTCATTCAAATCCATCATATACAAATAAGAATCCGAAGACTGCTGAATAACCTCAATAACAGAACGGATCTGTTCCAAAGACATCTTCTGTATAACATCCAGATAATCCATCATTTACCTCCAATTATAAACGCTTCAAGCACTACTCGTCCGAACATACTGACTTTTCATCATGTGAGTCTTTTCTTTATTCGTCTATTATACTAACTTTTATCTATACTGTCAAACAATTTAGGGCATTTTAACTATATTTCTGAAATTTTTGAAGTAAATTTTAGGAATATATTACAATCAATTTACACAACTTAAAATTACAGATAGTTACAGCATATAAAATCAAACGCAATCATTCAGCCTTCCATTCATAAGTTGGCATTCATAAGTTGGCGAAATAAATTCTATACAAAATCTATGCTTTTTGATATACTGAATTTATATTGCAACAGACAGAATTTGCGAAATTCAAATAATGCAAATCACAATATAACAAAATCAGAGAGGTATTTTATATGAGCAAAAGGAAAGCAGTTGTCTCACTGGGGCATGAGGCACTCGGTTATACAACACTGGAACAGTGGGATGCCGTTAAAGTGACGGCTAAGGCGCTTGCCGATCTGGTAGAAGCCGATTATCAACTGACGATCACACACAGCAACGGTCCCCAGGTGAGTATGATCCACAAGGCGATGACAGAGCTGCGCCGTGTTTATATTGATTATACGCCGGCTCCTATGTGTGTCTGCTCCGCCATGAGTCAAGGTTATGTAGGCTATGATATCCAGAACGCACTTCGTGCCGAGCTGCTTAGCCGCGGCATTTCCAAAACAGTAAGCACCATTTTGACACAGGTAACCGTAGACCCTTACGATGAAGCTTTCTATGAGCCCACTAAAGTCATCGGCAGATATATGTCCAAAGAAGATGCGGAAATAGAAGTGAAAAAGGGAAACTATGTAGTGAACGAACCCGGAAAAGGCTTCCGCCGTGTCGTTGCCGCACCCAGACCCATTGATATCGTGGAAATCGATGCCATCCGCGCTCTTGCCGGCGCAGACCAAATCGTGATTGCCTGCGGTGGAGGCGGCATTCCGGTTATTGAACAGGATCATGTGTTAAAAGGCGCTTCCGCCGTTATTGAGAAAGACTCCATTGCCGGCAAACTGGCCGGCGATCTGATGGCAGACGAATTGATTATCGTAACCGGCGTACCCACTGTTTATCGCAATTTCGGTCAGGCGGATCAGACGCCCGTTCACAGCATGAACATAGCACAGGCGAAAGAACTGATCGCGCAGGACGAATTTGAAAAAGGAACCATGCTGCCGAAGATTGAAGCAGCCATCGCATACTTAGAAAAAAATCCTCAGGGCAGCGTCCTGATTACTTCTCTGGATACGGTAGGCGACGCGATTAAGGGCAAGAACGGAACAGTGATCACAGCTTCCTAAGATTAGTAAATTACAATAAAGAGGACATATCCATATGAAAGGATTTGCCCTCTTTTATTTTAATCATTCTTTTTTAATCATTCTTTTTCAACAGACGTATCGGATATTCATCCCGGTTCCTGCAGACTTCCCAACACCATACACAAAGCGCCGATCATAATACAGAAATCAGAGATATTGAATACGATGCGCCTGATCACCTTATTCTTCACCGGGAAACTGACGTAGTCCACAACGTAATGCCTGCGCAGCCTGTCATAGGTGTTGCTGTATGCCCCTCCAAGGAGCAAAGCCAAACCGGTCTTTAACAGCCTGCCGCCCTTGATACTGAACGTCAGAAGAAAGACCACCGTCACCGCCAACGTCAGCAGTACGGAAACAAGTGCAACCAATCCGCTCTTCTTCTCTCCCGCATCTAACATCGCGCCTTTATTGTGGTACTTGCGCAGAAGCAGTTTCCCGTTTAACACTTCCTCAGTTTCCCCTTCTGTCCTTTTATCCTCTATCCGGTTCTTAATTCCCAAATCCAATAAAAAAATAAGCACCGATAAAACCGCATATCTCATCTTGACCGCCCTGTACCTTTCCAAGCCTTCCCTGTGTTCTTCATTCCCTTTTAGAGTCGTGCTAACGTTTCAAATGTCCCGCTGATATTCAGCTTTCCATATCCCCAGCGGTTATCGGGATACATAATTCCCTCTTCCCTGACTGCCCCGCGGATCAGATAACTTTTCAACGTCCGTGTTTCCACCAGAAACGCATTGCCCTCTACAATCGCCCATTCCATAAACTGCGCCACACAGCCCGCAGCAAGCGCAGCCGCCATACTCGAGCCGGTCCGCTCACCAAGCGCCGTGGATACTTGGACTCCGGGCGCCGCAAATTCCGGTTTGACTCTGTTATCCCTGGCAAATCCTCTGCCCGATTCCGGAAACCAGTTTCCGTTGAACCCATTATAAGCAGAAACCGTAATCACTTTTTCCGCATTGGACGGCTCCGTCAGCGTCACATCAGGGCTGGGCTCCAGAAACTCTACTTCGCCGTCCAGAAACTCCGTGACAGGAAGCCACATATGAAACAAGCCGGAGGTACTTATCCTTGTGTTTTCCCTCGATAAAACAATGATCCTCCAAATACCCGGAGTCGGATTCTCGAAGCGGAAAAAGACAAGTTCCTCTCCGCTTTCTCTTTCTACCAGAATAGCGCTGGCATAAATCACCGTTTTATCAAAAACAAAAGCAAACCTTCTGTCAAAACCGCCCGTGAAATCAATCGCAGCTGTCCGTTCCCCACCCGGCGTCTGTACGATCAGATGATAGCTGTCCGGAGAACTGTTCCACATTTCCATACAGAATCCCGTAACGCCCTCTGCCACACGCACTTCAACCTGCTGCGGCACCCTGTTCATAAAATGATGTCTTTTATCCCCTTCGTTGCCGCCGCATACGATCACTGCACGGCTTCTCTTAGAAGCAATGGAATTCAGATACGAACCAAGCGGGGACCCGCCCGTATGGTTTCCCAGATTCGTCCCCAGACCAAGCACGATCACCACGGGACGTTCAAACACAACCGCCATCCGCTCCAGATATTTGACCGCTTCCATAATATCATTTTCCTGATAGGCGGCGGCGTCTTCCGCGATCAGATAATAATCCCGCAAATACTGCTTCGCCTTTTTCAATTTCACTACTGCGATATCCGCCTGCGGTGCAGCGCCGCGCAGAGTCAGTCCCATGTCCAGCACGCTGCCTGCTGCCGCAGACGCCATCGCCGTCCCATGACCGTTCTCATCGGCGGAAGGCACAACCTCCAGAGGATCCTCTGCCTGAAGCGCCCGGTTAATGTCTGCACGGCTGTATTCCGTTCCGTAATCAAAACCGGACGGCGGCGCCCCGCTCTGTATGGTCTGATCCCATATGGACACGATCCTGCTGTTTCCTGCTTCGTCTAAAAAGGCATCCGATTGATACCGGATACCTGTATCAATAAAACCTATGATAACGCCTTTCCCCTGCAATGCCAACGGCGGTTCCTGAATTCTGAGATTCCCCATCGCGGTCAGATTCTCGCTGCGGAAGGTCTGCATCAGACCGTACAGCTTCGGAATAGCCGCATATCCGTAATTTCCTATGGCCAGCGGCGGCGCTTCACTTCTTCTCACATGGGCAAATCCGTATTCTTCATTCAGCTGGCGGAAACAAAAAGGCTGGGTAACCTGCTCCAGGAACCTCTCCGACAGGGTGTAATCCACTATAATATCTGCGTAATCATTCGATAAAATTTCCTCCTTACAAGGCATCGCATATCATTCCTTCCATATAATTTACCATGCTTTTTTCACAGCCTGCAAACTTTTATGTATACTATGCATACATTGTGCAGGCGCAAATTGCGTGTAAAAAAATCTTTCGCATATGGATTTTTCACACCAGGTTACTTTATGATATGCGTTTTCCCTGACTCCGTCCGTCAAAAAGCGTCCTGTTCAATCACCTTTAAGGCATCCGGGTTTTCTGCCAGGCTGCTCCTGATATCAATAACCGGTCCTCCGGTTCCCTCAATATATTCTCTCGTGATCGTAATCCTGCCGATATTATCATCCTTGGGGATCTCATACATAATATCCAGCATAAATTCTTCAATAATTGCACGTAACGCTCTGGCTCCGGTATCCTTCTCAAGCGCCTTCTCAGCAATTGCCTCTAACGCGCCTTCGTCAAATTCCAGCTTTACCTCATCCAAAGCAAGCAGTTTCTGATATTGCTTCAAAATGGCATTGCGCGGCTCGCTCAAAATCTTTACCATCATTTCCTTGCTCAGGCCTTCCAGCGTAAAAATAATGGGCAAACGTCCGATAAATTCCGGGATCATGCCGAATTTCTTAATATCCTCCACAGTCACACGGCTTAAGATATTTTTCTCTTTGTCATACTTATCTTTCAGTTCCGCATTGTAACCGATCGAGGTTTTCTTATTCAACCGCTGTTTGATAATATCTTCCAGATCCGGAAAAGCGCCGCCGCATATGAACAGGATATTTCTGGTGTTCACCGTGGCAAGAGGCACCATGGCATTCTTGGAATTAGCGCCCACCGGCACTTCTATCTCCGCGCCCTCTAAAAGCTTCAACATACCCTGTTGTACTGACTCGCCGCTGACGTCTCTGGATGTGGTATTCTTCTTCCTGGCAATCTTATCAATCTCGTCAATAAAAATAATCCCCTTCTCCGCCCGCTCCACATCATTGTCCGCAGCCGCAAGCAGCTTGGAAACTACGCTCTCGATATCGTCGCCGATATAGCCCGCCTCTGTCAGGGACGTGGCATCCGTGATCGCAAGCGGCACATCCAGAAGGCGCGCCAGGGTTTTTACCAGATAAGTCTTGCCGCAGCCGGTAGGGCCGATCATCAGCATATTGGATTTTTCTATTTCAATTTCATCCATTGTATCCGTTGCAACCCGTTTATAATGGTTATAAACCGCCACCGACATTACCTTCTTGGCGTGTTCCTGCCCCACTACATATTCATCCAGCTTCGCCTTGATCTTATGGGGCGGCATGATATTCTTAATATCGATCACAGGTTCCGCGTTCTCAGCTTTCTTCTTTTTCTTAAGCTTCTGCTTATTGGGAATTCCTCCGTCGCCCTGCAGATCCGCAAGATTAACAAAGCTGATACTCGGAAAACCCTTGCCGTTATTGAGATCTTTCATATCCGGCTGGTTCAGCATACCCTGATAATCAAACTGGCTGACCGCATCCATTGTCTTATGCATACAGTCATTACAGACACAGATATGATTGGGCAGGCGAAACATCTTACCGGCCTTGCTCTCCGGTCTGCGGCAGATAAAGCAGACATCCTCATAATCGTTATTGCTCCCGTCGTCGTCTGCTGCCGTATGTCCGCCGTTATCCGCCGCTGCCGCATGTTCGCCGCTTTCTTCTGCTGTATGTTTCTCATTTTTATTTTGTGACACTTCTGTCATATCATATGGATTTTCCTGTTTTTCCCCACTGCGCTCCTTCCTGCTGCGAAGCTTCTCCCGTTGTTCTTCTCCATCTTCCAGTTCACGGAAGTCCCAGTTTTTCGATGCTTTATCCGCATTATTCTCCAAGCTTATATCATCATGCTTATCGTCATACATAATCCGTCTTCCTATACCTTTCCAACATATGTGTCATATTTCGTTCCTGATACGATTCTCCTTTATTCCCGCGCGCAATGAATCAACCGTTGCGAAGCAGCATTTGACAAATGCCGCGAGGGTATTTGATTCCTTCTTAATCATAGTATAAAAAGTCCTTCCCTACAAGTAAACATTTTCTAAAATCAGTAGGGTAACAGCATTGTTATGTCGTTGGATCCGTTCATTATCCCATGATTTCTGAGCAGATATAAGTCCCATACTGCAGAAAGGATGGTCGATCTCCCAACCATCCTTTCTGATTACTTTATTTATTTTACTTTATTTATTCATGGATATAACCGTTACTCACTCGCGGATATATCCAGTAACTCATACCCGCTGCATCGTCAGTCATCCTCATACGCCTCAGTACAGCGCTCATCCGTCATCGCCTGCAGAGATGTTGAGACTGACTCAGAATCACAGATCGGGCTTCTTGTTGTATACAGCCTTGCTCAGGATCGTAAACTTAACGGTAACGCTGCCGCTGTAGAAACCGATTCCTTTTATGGTAACGGAGCCTTTGTTCTGACCTGCAGTATTATTCTCACCGTAAGAAACAGTATAGTCATCACCCTTCTTCAGATCAGTTTCCCCATTATACACTACTCTGACAACCTCCGGCGTTACCTGACCGCCTGTATATGTGGTCGCCGCCGGGCTCTGGTCGAAATAAACCTTTACATTCTTGCTGCTCAGCTTGGTATCATAGAAATAATTTCCAAGATTGACTTCGATCGTATTGGCTTTTTCTATCTGCGCCTTTGTCCAGCTCTCACCCGTCTGATAATAAGAACTTGTCTCATTGATCACGATTGCTGCCGCAGGAGCAGCAGGCAGCGAAGCGCCGCTATCAGATGACTGACTCTTCTTAGCTTCCAGATATGCCTCTACTTTATCCTGCGTATTGTTACTGTAAATAACCGCATATTCCTTGGAATCTAATGCTTTTCCATCACAGGTTGCTTTTACCTTAGGTTTGTACTGCGTGGAATCTTTACCATCTGCCTTGAACTGTACCGGTGCAACCTCCGCCTTTAATCCTTCAATATTATTGTTGATGATAGAATATCTGATCGTCAGGCTGCCTTTGTAACCGCCCTTACCTTTGATGGTAACGGTCGGAGCTTTCGCGGAACCGGAGCCGGCGACTTTCTTATTGTTACTGTATTTCACTGTATAATCGGTCTTCTCCTGCAATAAGGTTCCATCTGTGTTCCAAAGTTTTACAGCGGGCGCCACTCCTGCGGAAGAATATGCGCAGTCAGTTATAATAATACCGGTAAATGCGCCATTCTCTCCGGACAGAGTTATTGCTTCCTCTCCGCCTTTCTGCACTGTTGTGACTTCCTGCGCCGAACCATCCGCGAAACCGATGCTTGTATATGCAGGGATCTCAGCCTTTGCTTCACCCACTGCATCTTTCAGATCAACAGCATCGATCTTGAAGGTCTTCCTGAAGCTTCCCGTGAAACCCGACTCCGGCGTTGCAGTGAAGGTCATGGCAGCTTTACCCTTCTTCACATTGTTCTTGTATGTGATGGTATAGTCCTCACCATATGTAAGTTCTTCCGGGTCTTCACCCTCTGCAGGAACAACAGACAGAACCACATCATTCTGAACCTGCGGGAATCCTGTATACGATACGGATTCCTCCAGACCTTCTACCCGGATCGTACCGGGCTTAGGATTCTTAGGATCAGCCGCCGTAAACTTAGCGCCTGTGATCTTGAAGGTTATGCTCTTGGTACCGGCACAATATACAGCGTCTCCGCTGCCGTCTTCACATCCCGTAATAGTCAGTGTGGCTGTGCCGACGTTTATGTTGTCTGTATATGCAGCCGTAAAGTCCCTTCCCTCTATCAGGGGTTTCTTATCCAATGTTACCGTATATGCCGTTTTCCTGGCGTTACTGTCCAGTTCCTCTCCGGCAGCAGCGCTATAAGTCTTTTTACCGGACACATATGCCGCGTCAAAGATAATTTCTTCCCCTGTAAATGCTCTTGAACTGCTGCCCAGGGAAATCTTGGCGTTTTTCAGCAGTTCCGCCTTATTGGCGATCTTGATTTCCTTCTGCATGGTGCCTGTATAATTGCCTATACCTGTAATGGTCAGTGCAACGGTTCCAACAGCATTTGCAGGAATGAGGGCAGCCGTAACTTCGGTTTTCTTACCTTTTACCGTAGTCGCGGTTGTTACTTCAAAGTCTTCTTCCTCTTCTCCTGACACGCATCCGCCTGACACGGCAACAATATAATCGACGCCCTCTTTCATCGCCTTCTTATACTTCAGAGAGGAAACCGGCTTCTGCGTCTTGGCGCTCACGGTCAACTGGTCATTATATTTCAGGGTAAAACCGGAATCCTCAAGAGAAGCTTTCTTTATATGGAAGTTCATATAAATAGCCTCATTATAGTTTCCTTTCCCTTTGATGACGATATATGGCAGATCCTTATTGAAGCCGTTCTCCACAGATGCTTTGTCCGTGTCACTGATACCGCCCTGTGCATCAGTGACATCAGCATTGATATTATTCTTATAGGTAATCGTATAGTTCTTGGCGGTTAACAGCGTATCGCCGTCATAGACCTTAACAGCCGGCTTGACAGCGCTTCCCGTATAGATCTGATCCGGGATATCCTGGATCATGAGGCTGACGCCCTCTGCGTCATCTGCAGCTGCTTTACTGATCCACAAAGCGTATAAGGCCATGTCCGCCTGTACCGTCTCTGTCTCAAAATTCCATGCTTTGGTGCAGGCTGCATCCTTGTACCATCCACGGAACACATAACCGTCTCTTTTAAGCTCGGGAATCTTATCCCCGGCGATCAGGGCGCCCGCATTTACTTTTACCTTCGCAGGCTCTGTAAGCCCATCACTTACATAGTTCGGAACGAATGTAACCTCATATCCGTTGATCTGTTTGATCGTAAGGATACCCGGTTCGTATTGAATCTCCTCATAATTTTTTGCCGTATCAGCGTCAAATGCAGCGCTGCCTGCGACGATGTCGTAGGTGGCAGGTGTCGTGTTATCAATAGCTTTCTTTTCAACCGTTGCACCATCTTTCCTGTATTCCAGAACAGGAGGTGTGCTTAAAGTTTCTTCCTTTACCAGACCGGTTACGGCATATTTCAGATCTTTTGTATCAGGTACCGCTCCGCCTGCCTCAATGGTAACGTCGGAAGCTGTAACTGTAACGGCTGCCTTTGCGATCGTAAACGGGATTTCTACCGAACCGGTATATGTCCCGTTCTCCTCAGACACTGAAACGGTCAGCTTATATCCGCCGGCATCATCAGGAGGTGTTACAGAGGCGACGCTGCCCGCAGCCGCCTGAGTATACATACAGGTAAGCTGTACTTCCCCTTCAGGGTCATTACCTTTGTTATCTTTCACGGCAACGGCGCTTATATCAGCTTCGGCCGGCTCGCCGTCATACGTTTTATCACTGATTGAAACGCCTGTAATGGTCAGCCAGATCTTCTCCTCAAGCGTTACCGTAACATCCATTGTCCGGTTTTCATAATTCTTGTAAGAAGCCTCGACTTCCATGGATGCAGAATCACCTGCAGTACCGCTGGCAGTGGTCTTAAAGCCCAAAACACCATCTGCAAGTTTGTAGTTCCCGTCACCACTATTGCCGGCATATGCAGAAGCAAGTACGCTGTTAGCATCAGATACAGTTACAGTATACTCCGGTTCCTCGCCTGCAGGTGTCTCAAAGTAATCGGCAAGAACCACCTCAAATTCCTCTGCTGCATCCTTTTTTGCATGGAATGCAGGGGCAGCTTTCTTTAATGCAGGAGCAGCAGCCTTAACGATCGTAAATGTTTGGCTGACGGAACCTGTAACATTACCGCTCTTTGCAGTTACGGTTACGGCAGGCGCAGCCGTCCCCTGCGCATCTTCAGCCGGCACATTTACGTTGTTCGCATAGGTCAGTTCATAATCTGATTCCTGTAAAGCTACTTCTTTATCGTCCACTGTGACTTTGCTTAGGACAGGTTTCAGTTCTTCTCCGGTATAAGCATATGATTCCTTGTCCAGAGTTACATTTACAGAAGCCAGATCCAGTTGTGTAATCTTGAATGCTTTCTCTGCGGAACCCTTGTAATCACTATTAGCTTTTGCGGTAACGGTTACCGTAACTGTTCCGGCATTTGTTAAATCACCGGAATAGGCAACCTCATAAGCACTATTGTCAACAGTTGTCAAATCACTATTTTCTGTTGTTTTAACCTTAACCACTGCTTCGGGTTTAATCTCTGTGCCCGTATAGACAACGCCATCTTCTGTTATATTCTCACCGTCGGTCGTAAGCTCTACTTCAGCATCCGCAAGTGATGTCTTCGCAACCCGGGAAACGTTTATTTGTACAGAAGAAGTTTCATAATTGACGAATTCCGCATTTACGGTAATGTATGCCGTACTGCCAGCCGAACCTGTACCGGTATCAAACGATAACACACCGTCCGTAACTTTAATTGTATCATTAAGAATCAGAGACTCTGCATTCGTATCCGTAACAGCCCAATAATCAGCATATGCAGGCGTTCCGTATTTCTCCGGTTCAAAAATACCGTCAATTTCGGAAAGATCAACCTTTACCGTTTCTCCCCCAGTATCTACTTTTACCGTTGTTTCAACCCGGGCAGGGGCAGCAGCCTTAACGATCTCAAATGGTTTTCTGACAGAACCTCTGACATTGGTGCTCATCCCCTTCACGGTTACGGTGGGTTCATTAACCTGCCCCTTAACAACCGTCTGCACGTTTATATTGTTCGCATAGGTCAATGCATAATCCGATTCCTGTAAGGTTACAGTCTTACCGTCAACTGTAATGCCCGTCAGGGCAGGTTTCAGTTCCTCTCCGGTATACGTAAGCGAATCCTGGCTCAGAATTACATCGTCCGCTCCAAGCTTGCTTATGTTCAGCGGTAAGATAACATAACTTATCGTGACACTGCCCGTATATTCCGCACTGCTGTCTGCAGCGGTGACCGTCACTTTGACCGTACCCTGGTTAATGAAATCCGTAGTGGTGTCGCTGCCGCGCTTATAGGCAACCGTATAATCTGTGCCCTCAGTCAATGTAGTTTCGTCAACTGTCACTTTCACTGCAGGCTTGAGCTCTGTGCCCGTGTAGTTAACCTTAAAAGCTTTGGTGGTATATTCTACGTCGTCCAGTGTCAGCGATATTACCGCCTTCGCCAGATTTGTTTTGGTTTCCTCATAAGTTTCCCCGGCAAGCGTTTTCTTTGAAACGGGATCCTCCTCTGTCTCATCGTCTCCGGTTTCTTCCGGGATCCCGTCTGAAATATCTTCATCCGGGGTTTCTTCATCTGAAATTTCTCCGCCCGGGGTTTCCTCATCTGAAATTTCTCCGCCCGGGGTTTCTTCATCTGAAATTTCTCCGCCCGGAGTTTCCTCATCTGAAATTTCTCCGCCCGGAGTTTCCTCATCCGTCGTTTCTCCGCCCGGAGTTTTCTCATCCGTCGTTTCTTTATCTGAAGTTTCTCCACTCTCCTCCGGCATGGTTTCAACAGCCTCGGCTGTTTCCGCTGTCTCCGCTGTTTCATCTGCGGTCTCTGCGGCAGTCTCTTCCACGGTTCCAGGCTCCGCTGCAGATACTGCCAAAGTATTCTGCGGAACCATGGTAATGACCATCGCCGCCGCGAGGAGAATTGTAATAGCGCGTCTTAATCCGCCCGTTCTTCTCATCCGCCTTCCTCTCATCTGCCTTCCTCTCATCTGCATTTCTCTCCTTTTCCTACACATATCTTTGTCCCATTTACAGGGACATTCTTTTTTTTCATTTTACCCCCCCCCAGACCCGGAAATCAACCCCCAAAAAAGGAGAAAGGCGGTCTTTCGACCGCCTTTTCGTTATCCTATAATCATATAAAATGTTACCTGCAGCTTACTGCACTTTATTACCCAGCGTCAGTTGTACCGTCTTTTCCTGATATCCGCCCTGACCTACTGTCATAACGGTAATTTCCACCGTGTCGCCTTTCGCATAGAATTCCAGTTCTTTCTGCAGCGCATCCATGGAAGTGATCTTGTCACCATCAAATACTGTGATAATATCGCCTTTCTGTAATCCTGCCGCTTCTGCTGCCGTACCTTCATATACCTGTGCGATATATACGCCTTCCGGCATTCCGTAGGCTTCCGATACATCCGCTGTCACGCTGATACCCGAGATGCCCAGATAACCTCTTTCTTCCTCCGTCACCTTATTCTTTGTCTCTTTCATCATAAGATCTGCAATGATCGGGCTGGCTGCGGATATCGGGATGGCATATCCCATGCCTTCAATAGCAGTGCCGCCGATCTTATTGGAGTTGATACCGATCACTTCCCCTTTCACATTTAAAAGGGCGCCGCCGGAATTACCCGGATTGATGGCTGCATCCGTTTGAATAAAGGTTCCGCTGGAACCGGTAGATAATTCAACCGTTCTGTTAAGTGCGCTGATAACGCCGACCGTCACAGACTGTCCGTAACCAAGAGAATTACCAATCGCAATCGCCGGTTCTCCTACTACCAGCGCATCGGAATCGCCGAGGGTGGCTACTGCGATCTGATCCAAAGTTTCTTTTTCTATATTTTCAACCGGTACTGCGATCACTGCCAGATCCATGTCCGCATCAGTACCTTTTACGGAAGCCTCCGCCTCGCTGTCCTCTACGAACTGCACTGTCAAAGTGTCTGCATCTTCAATAACATGATAATTCGTCGCAATCAAAAGTTCTGTATCATTCTGCCCTACAATAATACCGGAACCGCTTGCCTCTTCCTCATTGGTAAAAGACTGCCCAAAATAAGACATTGTCTCCGTATAATGATTGTTGATGGCTACGATGGACGGCATAACCCTGCTTGCCACTTCAGATGCATCGGTCACTACCGCTGTCACCGTTTCCGTCTGCTGAATACCGGCGGATGTCTGTACCTCGTCCGCTGCGGCATCTGTCTCCAATGCTCCGGTTTCCGCCAGCGTCTCCGCTGCCTCAGCATCCGCGCTGCTTCCTATTGCCCGTGCATCGGCGCCGTCCAGCATTCCGGCAGCTGACTCTACAATATACAGTCCGAGTCCTGCAAACAGTCCGAAGAAGAGCCCAAGCGATACGGCAAGTAACGCCTTCCTGAGATAACCGCCGCCTTTGCGCACTTTCTTGTCCTTCGGCTTCTTCTGATTCATCTGCATGTAATCATTGGGATAGGTATTTCCATACTGATAGTTTCCCGTATGATTCTGATAATTCGTATAACCCGTGTATGGATCCTGGGTACCGTTCTGATATGTCTGAGTCCCGCTTTCACTTGTTGTCTGTGTGTTTGTATTGTTATAATTTTGATAATCATTCGGATAATTGTTATTCTCGTACATAAGATTTGCTCCTTTCCTTTCTGATGATGTGATCAGTATAGCTTTTAAATGTGTTCAATCTGTGACAACTTTTTATTAAATTTGTGACTTTTTACCGTCTCGCAAGGGTCTGCTTTCCCTATGCTTTTACCTAAAATCACACAAAAAAGTATCCCGTATCAACTTTTATGTTTCATACAGGATACTTATAGATTTCCGCTCTATTCTACCGTAACAGATTTCGCCAGATTTCTCGGTTTATCCACATCGCATCCTTTTCCGACGGATACATAGTAACCGAACAGCTGCAGCGGGATAATTGCCAGCGAATTGGCAAAATACGGGTTTGTTTCCGGAATATAGATGACGTAATCCGCCGCTTTCTCGATTTCCTTATTCTCTTCGCAGGTTACTGCCAGCACAAAAGCACCCCTCGCTTTTACCTCCACCATATTGCTGATCGTCTTCGCATATAACTCCGGCTGGGTCGATACCGCCGCTACCAGCGTTCCTTCTTCAATGAGGGAAATCGTACCGTGCTTTAATTCCCCTGCCGCATAGGCTTCGGAATGAATATAGGAGATTTCCTTTAATTTCAAGGATCCCTCCAGCGAGATCGCATAATCGATACCTCTTCCGATAAAGAAGACATCCCTGGCGCCTATATAGCGGTTGGCAAATTTCTGTATTTTATTCTTATTATTTAACAAGAGTTCTATCTGATCCGGCAGACACTTAAGATCGCCCAGCAATGCGGTAAAGGTATCCGCGTCAATCTCGCCTCTGACCCTGCCAAGCTTCATCGCTAACAGGTACAGCGCGATCAACTGTGCGCTGTAAGCCTTCGTGGTGGCGACTGCGATCTCCGGACCCGCCCAGGTATACATCACATTGTCCGCCTCTCTTGCAATAGAACTGCCTACCACATTGACGATACCCAGCACCTTAAATCCACGCGCTTGTGATTCCCGTAAGGCAGCAAGCGTATCCGCCGTCTCACCGGACTGGCTGATCACCACCACCATGGCTCCCTCTTCCAAAATCGGATTCCGGTAACGGAATTCGGATGCCAGGTCTACTTCCACGGGAACCCGTGCCAGCCCTTCAATCACATATTTCCCTGTCATACCGGCATGGTAAGCGGAGCCGCATGCCACAATATGAATTTTCCTGACCGTCTTAAGCTCTTCATCGGTCATATTCAGTTCTTCGATCACAATGTCATCGCCTTTGATGCGGGGCATCAGGGTATCTGTCACCGTCTTAGGCTGCTCATACATCTCTTTTAACATGAAATGCTCATAGCCTGCTTTTTCAGCCGCATTGGCATCCCAGTCAATGGTAACGGGCGTCTTCCTGATCTCTTCTTCATCTACCGTATAGAAATGCATATGGTCCGTACGCAGCCGCACCACTTCCTGATTATCCACATAATAAACTTTTCTCGTGTATTTTAAAATTGCCGGAACATCTGATGCAATAAAGCAGCCGTCCCCGTTCTGACCCACAATCAGCGGAGAATCCTTCCTTGCCGCAAAAATCTGATCCGGGCAGTCTGCAAAAAGAATACCCAGCGCATAGGATCCCTCCACGCGATGAAGCACCTTGGTTACTGCCTCTAAAGGATTGCCTTTGTAGTAATAATCCAATAAATGCGCCAACACTTCCGTATCGGTCTCGGACACAAACTTATAACCTTTGTCGGCAAGCATCTTCCGAAGCTGTATATAATTCTCGATGATACCGTTATGTACCACCGTAATCGTCTCCGCCGCATTGAAATGAGGATGCGCGTTGGTATTGCTCGGCACACCGTGGGTGGCCCATCTGGTATGTCCGATACCGCATACACCGGGCATTGTCTCGCCGCCGTGGGTCAGATTTTCCAATACTTTTAATCTTCCCACCGACTTCGTGATGTTAATCTTTTCACCGTCATAAATCGCCATACCCGCCGAGTCATATCCGCGGTACTCTAATTTGGATAATCCGTCTAAAATAATGGGGGCTGCCTGTTTGGTTCCAATATAACCTACGATTCCACACATGTTCTTAGTCCTCCTGCTTTTCTATATCCCTGTTTACCTTGCTTTTGGATTATCTGACAACTCTGTCGGCAATTTCCTGCTCAGATCGTCCGTATCCTTTCGTCGCATCAATCCTGCTGCCGTCTTTGATCAGATTATCCTGCCCCCAATATTCCTTATTGGAAGACAAAGCAACCACAAGCCGCTTCGGTATTTTTCGATAGTTTTTGCCGAGCAGATAGCCCACATATTTAAATCCGCTCTGAAAGATCACATGAGGTATCTGCCGTTTCAGATTCTGTTCCCTGAGATAGGCAATGGTCTGCTTCACAAGCCGCATTCCCTCTGCTTCCGAAGGATACTTGGCAAACACCTCCGGATGATCCGCCTGGGAAACTCCCAGATCAAAATTTCTGTGTAACTGCTCTCTGTTTGTATAGTTGTGAGAATGACAGACCTGCGCATCCGCCGCATACGCAATGCCATACCCCGCTTCTATTGCCTTTGCCGCATAAATCATATCCTCATTAAATATCGTATGTTTAACGAAACCGCCCAATTCATCAAAAATCTGCCTGTTATAGGCAGCACAGACGTTAGAACAGAAAAAGGTCTTAATCCCCAATGCCGCTAAATCATCTTTTGTCTTGATACGGGACTGCTCCGGATAGTTATAATTTCTGATAAATTTCTCCGCCGGTCCGCTTTCTTCCCCCGCCAGTTGTCTTGCATATGCCACAGCCGCCCTGCCATTGCGTATCGGCTCCAGCAGTTTCTCCACTACATATTCATCGGTCGGTATGGCATCCTGCGTCATCATAATAAAATAGTCCGCATCCGAATATCTGACGCCACGGTTTCTCGTCCTGCCGTGATCAAATTCTTTTTTCGATATATGCTTCACTACAATGTTATGATAGTCCTTTTGATAAGAAGTACCATAAACCAACCGATCAAAGTATTTCTGCTCTGTATTCATAACAATGATCTGATTAACCGGTACGTTCTGATGCTCCAATCTCCGGATCAATGTTAAAAACTTCTGGTCGGGCTTATAGGCGGGGATGATAACATCTACTGTATCCACGCTGTTTTCCTCCGTTTGTTATGCTATTACGGAATAAAAGGGACCTGCAGAACAAGCCCCTTCGCTCTCTATTTCAAATATCCGTTTGTATCCTGATAAATCTGTTCGCTGCACTTTTGCACGGCAGCCGACGGTTCATATTCACCGTCATCAAACAGGAACTCATGGAGCCACTTAACATTCTCTTCCAAGTTGGTCGGAATGACGCAGGAACCTTTGGAGCCGATCGTTCCCGTGGCTCGCATATCCTCTACAGGGAATCCGGCTGTCTCGGAAATATAATAAGTATTTACATTGCCAAGCATCTCTATAATTTCAGACAGATCCAATGATGTATATACCTCACTGAATACCGCATTCGCTGTCTCTGTCAGCTGCGGCAGAGATGCCTTTTTAGCCTGATCCGCTACTGCGGAAAGCACTTCCCGCTGTCTCTCGGCACGTTTGAAATCATCTCCGGCAGTATAACGGATACGGCAGTATCCTGTTGCCTGCAGACCGTCTAACAACTGGTAACCGGTAGAAGTAACGGGTGTGTAAGATCTCTTCAAATCCTCCGCAATACATAACTGGTAGTTATTCAGATGGTTGATTTCCGCATCATCCACATCGATATAAACGCCGCCCAATGCGTCAATGGTATCGGTAAGACCCGCAAAACCAACCGTAACGAAATCCGTGATATTCAAATCCAGATTCATATTCAGCATACTGATCGCCTGCTCCGGTCCGCCTTTCGCATAAGCGGAATTACACTTATTATAAGAATCATTGCTCAGATTCAGATACGTATCACGATATACGGAAACCAGTTTACATTCTCCCGTATCCTGATTGATGGATGCGATCATGATCGTATCACTACGTGTATTCTTAGTCAGGGCGCCGGTTGTGGAATCCACACCGAAAAGTGCAATATTGCGGTAGCCCTTCATGGTCGTCTCCTGCGCTTCCTTAACAGTATCGTTGATAATAATATCGCTCTCTTTCAGATCAACCTTACCGCTCTTGGTACCGGACATAACTCCGTACAGGAAAAATACCGCTATAATCAGAACAATAATTTCCACCACAAAAATAATGATTCTTCTGCGCTGCTTTTTCGCCTGTTCTTTCTTACTTATCTTTTTACCGGAGGCTTTCTTGCCGGAAGCCTTGCTGCCCGAAGATTTCTTACCGGAGGATTTTGCGCCGCTGCTTTTTGAAGAAGATTTTTTCTTTGGTCTTACTTCGTCAATATATTCATCGTCATAATCTCTAGCCATTCTTCGTACTCCCTTAATTCCCG
This sequence comes from uncultured Bacteroides sp., assembly GCA_964589055.1. Classification (GTDB taxonomy): domain Bacteria; phylum Bacillota; class Clostridia; order Lachnospirales; family Lachnospiraceae; genus UBA3282. The sequence continues at coordinate 31,002 of CAZPSD010000004.1, read as the reverse complement.
ACAAAATTTAGAAGCAAATTCTGTCTTATATTTTCTCACATCTTGACCCAAAAGGCAAGTTTTAGTATACATCTTATAAGATTATACTACATCTTGATATAATTGCAACCTGATTACCGTTTCTTCAAAAAGTCTTAATATATACTAGTATCTCACTAATATGCGTTTTTATTGATAAATCCTTTAAATATCGTCAGAAACATTATTTTAATATCAAAGGACATCGTCCAGTTTTCAATATAAAAAATATCATATTCAATTCTCCGTTTAATGGAAGTGTCGCCACGATAGCCGTTAATCTGCGCCCATCCGGTAAGTCCCGGTCTGACCTGGTGTTTGACCATGTAACGCGGAATCTCTTCCTTAAACTTCTCCACAAACTGCGGACGCTCCGGTCTGGGACCGACCACACTCATATCGCCCTTTAAAATATTGAACAACTGCGGCAGTTCGTCTATGCTTGTCCGACGCAGGAATTTACCCACTTTTGTAACGCGGGGATCATCCCTGGTCGTCCATCCCTTCTCTTCAGCGGACGGTTTCTGCACTTCCATGGTACGGAATTTATACATTTTAAAAGGCTTATTATGAAGCCCTATACGCTCCTGCTTGAAAATAACCGGTCCTCTGGAGGTACATTTGATGGCAATAGCGGAAATGAGCATAACCGGCGAAGATACCACCAGCCCGATCAGAGCCACAATAATATCCACAATACGCTTCGCACACCAGTTCAGAGTATTGGTTAGCGGCACATAACGGATATTTACCACCGGCAGGCCCATTAAATCTTCTGTATACGGTCTGCTGGGGAACAGGCTGTTGTAATCCGGGATAAACTTAGTGTGCACACCGGACTTTTCACACAAATCCACAATATGTTCCAAATGATCGTAGTCTTTCAGGGAAAGCGTTATGGCAATCTCATCCAGTTTGTTCTCCGGCAGTATATAGAGCAGATTTTCAATGGTTCCCACCACTTTGACGCCTTTGTAAAGAGTGCCGCTCGGAACGCTGTCATCCAGAATACCGCGCACCACATACCCCCACTGGGGATTGGAATTGATACGGTTGATGTATTCCTCCGCGGCGCGGGAATATCCCACCAGCAGAATATATTTGAGATTGTAGCCTTTCTCGCGGAAATACTGAAGCAGCATACGGATCAAAAACCGTCCCAGCGCAGTAAGAACAATATTAAGTACGAAGAATATCGCCATCATGGAACGGGAGAAATGATTCTGGGAAATCAGGTACCATCCAGCCATCAGCAAAATCAGACCTACGGTGTTTGCTTGAAAAATATTGAGTATTTCATATTTATGAACAGTAGCCCGCTTCGGTGTGTATAAATTAAAGGAATAATATAAAACGAGATAACCGGGCACAATCACATAAAGCATCTCAAAATAGGTGCGCATAGAAAGAACACCGACAGTAGGGTCGATGTCTGAAAACGGGCTGGCAAACTTCAAGTACCAGGCTAACATATAGGATGCCGCTACAATAACCGCATCCAGCACAACGTGCAGTCTGTTAAAATATTTCTGGTTGTCTTTGATCATTCTAAAGCCTCTGGATATCCAACTGCAATCTATCTCTTTAGCTTAACTGTTTAATCCCTTTAACTAATAGATACATTTTACAATATTTCAAACAAAAGCACAACCGCGGATTGTACGGCAGTTGTTTTCAATGGTTTCTCTAAAACCCCCTCCCCAAGTTACAGTGTCTACCCGAAAAACCGATACCATATATTGCGCCACAATGCAAGCTGTATTCTGACATAGTTACCCAAATGGGCAGCCTGAAACCGTACTTTATGCGCACGCCCTTCTTTTGAAACGCACAGCCGGACGCCTTTCAACAATCCTCCGAGATAAATTCTTCCATATCCTTTTTGGATAAAGAAAAGGGTTTTAATCCCAAAACCCACAAGCAGCAGCGGAAGATTCAGAAGCAGCTGCAGCAGAGGCATATTTTTATAGACTAAATAAATGCTGTTTTTGGAAGTTAACTTTACTTTAAACTCATTGTATCTGGAGCCGGAGAACCCGCTTCCGGCATGATAAACCACCGCTTCCGGAATATAGACATTACCATATCCGTGTATTTTGGCACGGTAACCTAAATCAATATCCTCTAAATAGGCGAAGTGATTCTCATCCAGTAAACCGACCGCATCGAATATCTCCCTCCGAAAAATAGCGGCGCCGCCGCAGGCTGCAAAGATGCTGCGCGGCTTTTGATACCGTTCCCTGGGCTTATCCTTGCCAAGCGCAAACGCCCAGCCCAACGCACAATAGTAATCACCCGCATCATCAATCAACTCCGGCTCGCGGAGATTCAACATCTGCGCAGACCCGGAGAAAATACCTTTATCCTTCTCCAAAGGATTTTCCAATGCCCGGACAAAGCCCGCCTCTGTTTCCGTGTCATTGTTCAATAAAATAACATATGTCGTCTTAGACTGCCGGATTCCGCGGTTAACAGCTCCGCAAAAACCATAGTTACGGTCTAACCGCAGCAGTTCCGTCTGGGGAAATTTCTCGGCAACCAGTTCCGGGCTTCCGTCCGTGGATCCGTTGTCCACTACAAGAATATGCGCCGGCTCTCCTTCCAGGGCAGCAAGGCATTTCTCGATATATTTCTTTCCGTTATAATTCGGTATAATAATGGTGGACTGTATCTGTGTGTTCATCTTTCCTCTCACTCTTCCGCATTTCATCGGCCATTACCTTTCAGTCCGGCTCTGTAACCGGAATTTCCCGGGTATTTGGCTTATCTGTCGCCCTGCAAGGTCAGATCAGGATTCCATAACACCCGATATCCCATCTTTGCCGCCGCCCGTCCCAATTCCAGACTCAGCTTACGATAGCCTGCCTCGTCACAGTTCAGACCGGAAACATCCGCAATTCTTATCTCCTGTGATCCGTACTTCGTCTTGACGCGAATCCTTCTCTCCTGATAAGGAAGTCCCGTTATCTGTGTAAAAACCGGCTGTAACTGCACCCGAAGCTGCATACATCTGACATCCACTGCCGTACAATCCTGTTTCAGTACCGCCCGGTGGGCAGTACCGCCGCTGTATTCTTTGTGAAGTCCCTCGTAAAGACATACACCGTGATCGTCATAGGCTCCCGCGCAGATCCGGTGCCGCTTGTCCAATATCCTGCCGCCCACAATTCCCACATCACTTCTGACGTTCAGAATATCCGGAGCATAACGGATATCGTAGAATCCCAAATGCAGACTGTGCTCCACGGTCATATTCCATCCCTGCCTCTCGCAGAAGGCGGTCAGCGCAGCCTTTCCCGCCTCATACGCGTATGTCTTGCTGGCAGTATTTTCTGCCGTGGAATCCGCATGGCACCGCCAGTGGTAAAGAATCCGCGGAATATGAATGATGAAATTCTCCCATTCTTCCGGCGCCGGCTGCTGCCTTGCCAATGTCTGCTGATCGCAATCCAGAGTCTGCTGATATTGTGCGGCAGCCTGCCGATTCAGGCTGTCCACGATCCGCAGCACCAGATCATAATCCTGCGCGCCATCATACTCTCCGCGTAATTTCAGCCTTTTCATAAGACCCGCTTCCACTGCCATAAAATGGCAAATATAGTTGTTGGATAAAATTAAATCAAGATTAAATTCTTGTTTTTTGTGTGGGGCTGCATACCTTTGCGCGGCTTGATCGTATTTATCTTCATCAGAATACAGAAGTGCCGGAAGAGCCGCGCTGCATTGCGCAGATTCGTGAATTTTCCGAACCATATAGTATAACGCATCAGGTGTTATGAAATCGTCATGGTCCAACAGGGCGATATAATCTCCCGCCGCCAGATCGATTCCCACATTGGTATTGCCCGAGATACCTTTATTTTCTGTTAACCGTCTGTATTTCATGCGGGCATCGCCCGTTTCTTTCATGATTTCCCGTACCACCTGCTCTACCGCATCGCTGCTGCCGGCATCTGCAATGATCAATTCCCATTTGCGGTAACTCTGCCTGCGCACGGAAGCAATCATTTCACGCAGAAATTCTTCTTTCGTTTCATAAGCGGGCACCACAATGCTGATCAGATAAGGATAGTCTGCAGTCTCTTTCCGTTGTGCCGCCAAAACTTCCTCCGCAGGCTCCCGATAGATATAGTTGTCTTTTCTTTCTTCTTCCATACGTTCCCTGGCAGCATAATATGCATGGCTGATTCCGTTTTTCTTAAGGTAATTCACTGTTTTTTTAACATTGCTCATCTTTATGATTCTGCCCATTGCCATGCCTCCTGATTTTATCCGCCACAGCCTTTTTGCCGGAAAACCGCTTTACTGCTCCGTTTGTTCGCTTTGTTTCGCGCTGTTCCGGCTTTGTCCGACCTTTCCCGGCTCTAACTCGGCTCTGTCCGCTCTGCCTCTATATGGGAATCGCCCTGCTCATCGCAGGGCGACTGTTATACCTTAGTCATCATTTTACAAAAAAATTTTATAAATATGCTTTAAGATCTTCTGTCAACTGATTTAATTTTGCTTCTGCGTCCTCAAGGCTTGTGCCCTTTACGCCCATGTAGAACTTGATCTTAGGCTCTGTTCCGGACGGACGTGCACAACACCATGAATCATTGGTTAAGTCAAAATAGAGAACGTTAGACTGCGGAAGTCCGGTTTCTCCTTCTGCACCGGTCTCAAGATTCAGTGTCTTACCTGTTGTGTAATCTCTGAACTCTTTAACTTTCAGATCTCCGAAGTTCTTCGGCGGATTATTTCTGAGTTTGTTCATGATCTCATCAATCTGTTTCGCACCGTCGATACCTTTCATGGTAATCGCATACTGGCTCTCCTTGAAGTAACCGTACTTCTCATATAAAGTAATCATCTGATCCCATACGGTCTTACCGTTCTTCTTACACCATGCAGCCATCTCACACAGGCACATGACGGCTACGACAGCATCCTTATCTCTCGCATGGGTGCCTGCCAGACAGCCATAGCTTTCCTCTAAACCGAATACATAGTTGTTGGAACCGCTCTGCTCGAATAACTTGATCTGCTCGCCGATGAACTTAAAGCCTGTCAGCACTTCGATAAATCTTACTTTATAATCCTCTGCGATGGCGCGCGCCATGTTGGTGGTAACGATGGTAGTAACCAAAGCCGGATTCTCGGGCATTGTACCTGTAGCTGTCCTTTCTCTTAAAATATACTCTGCAATCAGCATACCGGACATATTGCCCGTAAACGGGATATACTCGCCGGATTTGGTATCCAGTGCGTAGATACCCAGTCTGTCCGCATCCGGGTCGGTTGCCAGTACGATATCGGCATTTTTCTCTTTAGCCAGCTTGAGTGCCAAAGTAAATGCTTTCGGATCTTCCGGATTCGGGTATTCCAAGGTGGTAAATTCAGGATCAGGCATTTCCTGCTCCGGAACCACATATACATTCTTGAATCCAAGCTCGGAAAGGATTCTTCTGACCGGCACATTACCGGTACCGTTGAACGGAGAATATACGATCTTGATATCCTCCGCCATCTCCTTGATCACTTCCGGATGGATGATCTGCTTCTTCAGTTCTGCCATGTACTTGTCGTCAATCTCTTTGCCGATCACTTCGTAAAGACCTGCCTTCAAAGCCTCGTCCTTATCCATGGTCTTAACGGTATGATAATCCGTTACATTATTAACCTCTGTGATGATTTCCTTATCCTTAGGGGCGGTAACCTGTGCGCCGTCCTCCCAATAGCACTTGTAACCGTTATATTCCGGCGGGTTGTGGCTTGCTGTAATCACAATACCGGAGATACAACCCAGCTCACGCAGTGCAAAGGATAATTCCGGAGTCGGTCTTAAGGAATCAAAAACATATGCTTTGATACCGTTAGCTGCCAGACATAATGCCGCTTCATCCGCAAATTCGGGAGACATTCTTCTGGAATCATAGGCAATCGCTACGCCTCTCTTCCCGCCGCCCTGTTTCTTAATATAATTGGCAAGACCCTGTGTTGCCTTCCGGACCGTGTAGATGTTCATGCGGTTCGTACCGGCGCCGATCACGCCGCGAAGTCCGCCTGTACCAAAGGCCAAATCTTTATAAAAACGATCTTCGATCTCTTTCTCATCATTCCTGATCGCCAGAAGCTCCTGCTTCGTCGCATCATCAAAATAAGAGTCTTCCAGCCAAAAGTCAAATTGCTCCTTATAACCCATCGTATTGCCTCCTTGTTTTATTGTCTGGTGTTCATTCCATGCTTGTTACGGAATAAATTACAAGTTAATCAATCGCTATTATTCTAGCATACAAACCGGGATATCGCAAATTATTTTCATACTTTACGGCAAAGCGGCTTTACGGCAAAGCCAAGCGCTTCATGGGCCTTCTGCCGGTCAATTCTATTGTTTTTCATAAGCAGGACCATACTTAAGCGCATAATCGCTTCTGTCCAATGAAAAATTCGGATTGTAATAAGGGTCGCCCTGTTCAAGCGTTTCTTTCCATTTGGCGCGAAACGCCTCGGATTCCCTGTTATAACGCTGTGCCTTCCCGCCCTGATCGTCCAGTCCTCTGGAAATGGATTCATAGTGATAAAGTTCCGCAAAAGGCGTAAACACATTCACATATCCCGCTTTCCATGCGCGAATGCAGAGGTCTACGTCATTGAGGGACACGGTAAAGCTTTCATCCAGACCGCCCAACTGCTCGTAGAGCGACTTGCGCATCATCAGGCAGGCTCCGGTCACCGCCATCACATTCTGGGCATAGCAGAGTTTTCCCATATAGCCCAGATTATTACAGCTGACACGGTAATGGCTGTGTCCCGCCGTTCTGTGCGCTCCCAGCCCCAGCACTACGCCCGCGTGCTGGATCGTCTTATCCTCATAGTAGAGTTTCGCGCCCACAGCGCCCACATCTTCCCGCTGCGCATACATCAGAAGTTCTTCAATCCAGTCAAGGGTGATAACCTGCGTATCATTGTTCAAAAGGAGCACATATTTACCGGTCGTCTGCGATACGCCCAGATTATTTATCTTAGAGTAATTGAAGTCTCCCTCGTAAGTAATGACCCGGATATTGGGATTTTCCTCCAGTTTTTTATAATATGCAAAGATTTCCTCCGTAACGGAATTGTTCTCCACCACGATAATCTCGTAATTATCGTAGGTGCTTTTCTCCAAAACGGACGTAATACACCGTTTTAAATCCTCCACATGATCCTTGTTCGGGATCACAATGGACACCTTGGGATTTCCTATGATCTCGTATTTAATCCGGAAAATAGTCTCAAAGGCTTTCGTGGAAGAGATCTCGAAATTCCGAAAGCCTTGTTCTGTCAAGTGGGCTGCCACCGCTCCTTTCGCCGCATTGACCGCATAGCTTTTGGCATTGATATCGGATGCCACGCTGCCTGCATGGGATCTCCAATAATAGAGGAGCTTCGGCACATGCACCACGCATTTTGCACGGGAAGTCAGACGCAGGATCATATCATGATCCTGGCTGCCGTCAAACTGTGGCCGGAACAGCTCCGTGCCATCCAACAATTTCCTGTCAAAAGCGCTGAAATGGCAAATATAATTGTTCGCCCGCAGATTGTCCGGTGCAAAATCCGGTTTGAAATGGAGCGTGATCATATCGTCTATCGTCTTATTGCCCTTAAAGGTGGCCTCATCACAGTAGATGTAATCGGCGCCTTTTTCACAGATCGCTTTCATATATTCATAGAGCACGCCGGGATGCAGCACGTCATCATGGTCAAACAAGGCGATATAGTTTCCCGCAGCCATGGCAAGGCAGGCATTGGTGTTTCCCGAAATTCCCTCGTTCTTGGGTAATTTCCTGTATACAATACGGCTGTAGATATTCATGCGGCTCTGTTGTAAATATTTTTTATCCTGCTCCACATACTCTTTGCAGATCCGTTCCACGTCAGTGTGTTCCGCATCAGATCCGTCTGCCAGGCACAGTTCCCAGTTCTCATAGGTCTGCGCAATGACGGATTCGATCGCCTGCCGCAGAAATTTCTCAGGGGTATTGTAAAGCGGCACCAGAATACTGAATTTAATATCCCGGCTAAACTTCGTCTCCCGCTGTCTCTTAGCTTCTTCCGCATTGGGAAAGCTTGCAGTACCGTGTTGGATACGCGCTTTTCGCTCTATCCTCTTGGCGCCTAGTTTTCTTGCAATTCCTTTGATGCTGCCGTAACAGCCCAGTCGCTCTTTGGTACGCTGCATCCAGTGCACCAGACTGCGAAGGGGTTTGGAAATGCGCCAGAAAACGCTTCCTTTGATACGGTTCAGTTTTCCTTCCAGATCTGCACTTTTATTCTCTGCATCCGCAAGCTTTCCAGTCAGTACACGGCTTTTCTTTTTCTCCCGCTCATATGCGTCTTTATAGAAGCGCAAGGCTTCTTCCTGTGTCATTTGTGCCAAATCTTTTTGTTCCATACAGATACGATACCTTTCCGTATAATCCGTTTTCCATTGATTGATGTGGTTTATGAAACCGCAACCGTTTTATCCGACCATGCAAGCAGCTTCTGTCTCCTGCTTCCTTCCCCAATATCCTGGCATAAGATACCTACCCGGTATTCGCCGGGTTCCAAATCGGCACGCAGCACGCGAAGCACGAAACCCGCCAGTTCAATATGGCATTCTCCGGGCAGAATCGTTTCCACGTCTTTCCGGTACCAGTCAGCCGGGACAGCCCGGTATCCGGTTCCGTCCTTTCTCTGTAAAAGAACCGTCTTATCGTAAGCCGCATTATCCGCACCGGGCACATAACACCAGCCCATAATCCACAAAATATCCGGTTCTTCTTTGTGGATTTTGTGCTGTAATTCCGCCCGGTCTACCGTCAACTGCAGTTTTCCCTGCTTTGCTTTTTTCAGAAAAGCCTGTGTCAGCGGCTCCGTCTGCATAGTCTGCAGGTGGTCTTCATGGGCAAATTTATAATTACAGCCATAGTCAGAGGCATTGTCCGCCAATTCCTTATGATAAAAGGGATCATGCCCTTTCATAGCGGGATGTTTTGCATACAAGTTTGCCTTTTCCTCAAGAAGCCGCTCCCATTTTCCTGCATCATCTTCGTCCAGGCCGCGGCTCAAGGACTCATGATGATACAGCACGGCATCGTTCCGCTGTACATTGTAGTATCCCGCCTCAATCAGCTTGAAGCAAAAATCCACATCATTGTAAGCCACCGCCATCTCTTCATCCAAACCGCCGACTTGTTCATATTTCTCACGGGCTGCCATCAGACAGGCGCCTGTGACGCCTATCATGTCATAAGCGACACGGTTATGTCCGTAATAATAGTCCCTGTCGTCAGGGAAAGTAATTAACTTGTGAGAGGGACCGATCTGCAAGTTCGTAATACCCGCATGTTGGATTTGTTCCGTACCGGCATACCACAATTTGGCGCCCACCGCTCCCACATGAGGCTGCAGCGCCTGTCCCGCCATACGGGTCAGCCAGCTTCCCTCTATGATTTCCATGTCGTCATTGAGCAGCAAAATCAGATCGCCTTTGGCATGTTTCACACCCAGATTACACATCTTGGAAAAATTAAAAGGCATCGGCTCATACAGATAGCGGAAACCATATTTCTTCTGCAGCGTTTCCATTTTGACCTTGTTCTCCGCATTGCTGCCGTTGTCTACCACGATCCACTCATAGTATTGATATTCTGTCTTCTGCCGGAAAGTCCGCAGGCAAGTCTCCAATACGTCCGGATGATCCTTCGAGGGAATTACCACCGACACAATCCTGTGCGGAGCAATCGGTTCTTCCGCGCTTTTGGCTCTGGCGCAGCGCTCTCTGCCTGAAACAGAAGTGTCATATACAATGTGATAGAGATCCGGTTCCTGCCCGCAGCGGAAGCTTCCCTGAATACCTCTTCTGCGTAAAGCCTCCTGTTTCACAGGCAGAAATTCTTTCGTCGCGCCGATTAAGAAACGTCCGGCTTCCAAATCTGACTCCAAATCATTTCCGGTATATTCCTGATGATAGAGTACCGCATCGATATGGCAAATCATATCCCGTGTTTTGACATAATCCAAACCGCTTTGGGTGAAAACCGTCTCTTCCAGCTGCAGACACAAATCATAAAAATCGATTGCAGGCTGCACACTCTGTTCCGATAACGCCCGCGTCCCTGCCGGCCGGCAATCCGCGCCATGACCCGCAGTCTGATGACCGGTATTACGGCTATGATAAGAAACCTCCGCCAGCAGCCCCTTTCGAACGGCGACCATATGTCCCCAATAATTAAAAGCGAGTAAAGTATCCGGCGAGTAACAGGGTTTCAACCATGGTTCCACCCTTCGGGATAGATCTCCGATATAAAAATCTTCATCCGCATACGCCAGCACGCAGGAATTATTGCTGTTAAAATAAGATTTAACTTTTGGAAAAACATCGGGGCTGAGCCGTCCGCAGCCATATGCTATAATTATGACATCTGTGTCAGGTATCCCGATTTCCGTCCATCCCTGCACCTTAAATGGCTCTGGTAGATCTGACTTTGATAACTCTCGTTCCTGTTTTTCATTACATACGTTATTGATCCATTCCCGATAGCGGTTTTTCTGTTTTTCCACTTCTTCTTTATAATGCAGGAAACAGGCGTCCTCAGCGGAATGCCTGTCCCTGTTTTCTATAGGCTCCCGCGGCTGCCTGTCCCCCTTCATTCCATGGTATAGCTTGCGCGCAGGCGCTGTCATCTTCCAAAAAGGGTTTGCGCAAATACGGTTCAGATTATCGCGGTAATCAGCCTGCAGTCTCTCTGCGTCCGCAATCTTTCCCGCCAGTACAATATTCTGTTTACGTTCCTTTTCATAAGCGGCTGCGTAATAGGCCGCCCAGTCATAGCTGTTGTTTTTTCTGCTCATCAGCTAAACAGTCCCCTTTTCTGTATATGCCTGATCGTCTCTTCCGGCATCTTAGTCATTTCCATAGATATCTGCAAAAGATTGCTCTCTTCATTGCCCAGTTCCATGAAAGACAAGGTAATGTTCGGATCCTGCGTCGGAAAAGCATAAGTATTCTCTCCCACTTTGAACCCATTTAACCGGATCTGCCTGCCCTTTAACGAAATCTGTTCACCGTTCCACATAATGCTTTTCAGATAAATCAGACAGTAATCACTGCAGGGATCGATCCGCAATGCACTTCTGCCCCTGCCGATCTCCACCTGAAGCTCCATCGCACCGTCAGTGGAAATTCTGACCTGACCACTGTTTTCATCCAAGAAGAAAGACTGTTCCTCATTAAATCCTTTGCCCGTATCTTCATAGATCTGCACACGGTCCCTGCGGCTTGCCGCTTCCTGTCCCGCGCAAAAGGCTTCTATCGTATAGACCGGATAACCTATGGCTTCCCTGATCTCTGCCATGGACATGTTCTTGCCGGTCACATATTTCTGAAATTCCATCTCCTGTCTGCGGTATTGTTCTGCGTCAGACTGAGTGATTTCCAGTTTATCCATGATTAAATCCAAATTTAACCTGTTTCGTTTTTCATTTTCAAGAAGATAACAGTACACTGAACGGAAGGCAATTTCTTTGGTATCGATGCTCCTGTCAAAGGTCCATTCATAGTCGATTAAATTCCACGTGTTATTTTCTGCGCAAGCGCCGTTTTCTCCGCACTTTATCAGGATATTCGCAAAGATCAGATCGTAGTCTGCAGCCTCTTTTTCTTCCCCGAAAGAGATCCTTGTCAGGTAGGCATCAAAAAGTTTTTGGAATCCGTCTATGTCATTTTTCTCCAGACATTCATCCAGTAATTCTTCCAAACTTCTTCCTTCCAGATACTCTAACGAGACATAAGGCGCGCCGTCCTCATTTCTATGGAGTTCACATTGATTGACAGACAATCCGCTGCCGTCATAGCGTTCCTTCAATTTTTCACAAGCATGGAAGGTAGCTTCAATATGTTTCCATGCGTCTTTTGATAACGGGTGTTTTTCTATAATTCTTTTTGTTGCACCGGCTGTATTTTCTATATTTTCTATGTCCCGCGTTTTTTGTATTCTCTTTTTTTCTGCCTTCTGCACGGTTTTGATACGGAAATCTTCTTTCCTGTCGTTGGAATACTTCACATATTCTTCATCCAGCGCCGGTCCCAAAAGCAGCATATAGGAATTGGAGAACAGCGGGAACTGCTTCTCCTTAATAATCGTGTCAAACACTTTCTTTTCATCGAATAACTGCAGTCTGTCCCTGTCAAAATTACGCAGATTAGATGACAATTCCCCCGGCTTCGGCAGTCTGTCATCCGAATATAATGCGGTCATAAATTTATAATCCGGATAGGGATAATACATCTGCGCCTGTGTAAAGCCGCAGCGCTTCGCAATTTGCAAAAGTCCATCCTTCGTGAAGGTTCTTACCGCACCGCCGTCAGGATAATCTTCTAAGCTGCTGAAATAGGTACCAAGATGATCCTCTTTGCAGCCCGCCCAATATTTTAACCCGAATTTGTTCTCTATCGCTATGGCGATGTGTCCTTCCGGTTTGACATGCTTTTTTATAATATTCAGGAAATCTTCATAGGGTGTCTCGGAGCGAATATAGGCTTGTCCGTACTCAAATACGCCGATCAGGCAGATATAGTCATAATCACAGGGCAGATCAGGTTCAATATCCTGAAAATTACCCACATGGATGGTCACATTTTCCGCCTCCATATGGCGATAGGCATTGATCATACTGCGCTTTTTAGATAAGTCAATACAAGTCACTTCTCCTGCCTTTTGTGCCAGCGCCCCCGTAATCGCACCACAGCCCGATCCTACCTCCAAAACCTTCATGTCCTCCGTAATCGGCAGCCACTCTACGATGTTCTCTCGAAGGGGAGACAGATGATATAAAACGGGCCAGCTCCTGCGCTCTTCAATAATACGCCGGTACTCCACCGCCGCATAATTTCGGGTAATCTCCAAGAGCGTGTCCTCAATATCCCCGTCACAATAGTAATCCTCGCCGGGATAATGCTTGAGATTAAGTTTGATCTTGCCGATGGTGGTAAGATACTCTTTTTCTTCCGTGGATTTGTTCGTTTCTATTGTACTATTATCCGGCATATTGTTTCTCCATATACTTGCACATACTCACATATTCTCTCTGATACAGCATACTCACGCACATTTACATGCAGTAACCAATGCTCTCTGTAAACAGCGCCGCCCCAAATTCTATCCTTCTGATGTCTTTCTATTTTACTTCTATGACAGAATTCATATCATAAAAACCTACTGTATCCTTATCGGAAATCACCGTCACATTCAACGCATCATACAGTCTGTGATACACCGTAAAATCATCATCTTCATATCCTGTTACGCCTAAAGACAGCAGATAATCTCCTCCCTGCAGATTCATTTCCTGCGTAAAGGACACTTCTTTTACCTCATTCGCCTCCACAGACTCTAAGAATGCCTTCTCGAACATGGTATTAGTTCCCGTGATCTCCGTTCCCCGCACATTTTTAATTGTAAAGGCAAAAATCGGCGCCTGCAGATTCTCCATCATCTGCACTTTCATATGAATGGTGAATTTGCTGCCTTTTAAAACGGCGGAGGTTTTGGTTCCTTTGTCATCTGTGATATAGTATTCCGTGATCACAGCTTTTTTAGAACCATATTCCAGCAGTTCCGGGTTCTCTCCTGCAGGTATCGGCTTACCGCTCCCATCAGTGCCGCCGGCATTGTCCCCCGCTGCCTTTTCCTCACAGACATTGTTTCTTCCCTCTGCCGGTTTTCCTCCTGCAGCATGTTTGCTTCCGTCTATGCCTTTGGCTGCCATTTCGCGCAGCTGTTCATCATCCAGAAGTCTCTCCTCGCCCGGTTCCGGCGCCACATACTGTCCCACCAGCACCTGCTTGTAGGTATCAATCATTTTCTTCGGATCGCCCTCTCCCAGCTTTGTTCCTTGGTTTAAGAGCACAACCCTGTCACAGTATTTGCTGATACTGCTTAAATCATGGCTGACAAACACAATGGTTTTCCCCATCTCTTTAAACTCTTCGAATTTATGATAACATTTCGCCTGAAAAAAAACATCTCCCACGGAAAGCGCCTCATCCACAATCAAAATCTCCGGCTCAATATTGATTGCCACCGCAAAAGCGAGGCGCACAAACATACCGCTGGAATAGGTCTTAACAGGCTGATACACATATTCACCGATATCCGCGAATTCCAAAATGGCATCCAGCTTCCGATCAATTTCTTTTTCACTAAAGCCTATCATCGTACCGTTCAGATAAATATTCTCGATACCGTTATATTCCATATTAAACCCGGCACCCAGTTCCAGCAGGGCGGAAATACGTCCGTTTACCGTCACGCTTCCCTTGGTCGGATTCAAGACTCCGGTAATAATTTTCAGAATAGTAGACTTGCCTGAGCCGTTCGTGCCGATGATACCCACACATTCCCCCTGTCGGATGGTCATATTGATCCCTTTCAGGGCATGGTGTTTCGTGTGATGGCATTTTTTGCCGAAACCAAATGCATCCTTCAACCGGTCTGAAGGCTTATCGTACAATTTATATACTTTTTCTACATCCGTAACCTGAATCGCAATATTCTGATCCATGTCCTTCCCTTTCTATGTCTCAGTACACCTCATATTTTTCTTTCTAAAGCCCGAATCTCCACCCCATGAGCAAAACGCACACCGCAAAGCGGGTTTTGCGAATGCAGCGTGAAGGCTGTGAATGATAACCAAGCCATGGATTTTCTTAGGCGGCGTCCCTTGATGCCTCAGAAAATCTCTTTACCCTATTATAGTACATCCGCAAAATGCACTCTCATTTTTCTGAAAACCAGCGTACCGATACCAAACAGGCTGATCGTAAATATCCAAAAATAGGTAGAGGAATAAAAATGCTCCCAGAACCACACTTTTTCATAAATGGCGCTTCTGTAGCCGTTAACAATGTAGACAAGCGGGTTCAGCTTAAACAGCGTCTTCATATTATCCGTCAGCATATCAATGCTCCACAGGATAGGAGTCGCCCACATGCCGATCTGCAGCGCGATATTGATGATCTGCTGTAAGTCCCTGATGAAGACCACAAGCGCACAGGTTAAATAACTCATGCCGAGTACCAGCAGAAACATACAGAAGCTGTAATAAATCAACTGTAACGTATAAATGTTAGGATAATAGCCGTATCCGATTGATACAAGCAATAACACCACTACAAAAAATATGTGAATAAAGGTCGCCGCAATGACCTTGATGATCGGCAGGATACTGATATTGAATACTACCTTTTTAACCAGATAATTGTATTCCACAAGCGCCATCGTCCCCTGTGTGATCGCCTCCGAAAAATAAAACCACGGAACCAATCCTGCCGTCAGATAAAGAACATAGGGCACTTCAATGCCGCTTGCCACAAGCTGGCTTCTCGTATCAAACACTTTATCAAATACGATCCAATACATAACCACCGTAACAACCGGCTGCGCCATCGCCCACACAATTCCCAGATAAGAGCCTGCGTACCGTTTCTTGAAATCATTCTTAGCCAGTTTCCAGATCAGCTTTCTGCTCTGCCAAAGCTCCACGGGAATAGTCACGATTCTCTCATAATAAATCGTGAAAATTATACAGGTAAAAATAATCAGCACACAGCCGCTGACCTTTTTCATCTGCTCTGTCACCTGATCCGCTAATGGATTATGATGATTCACAAGTACAAGCGCCAGAACCAGACCAAGCCCCCAGAATATCGCTATCGCTGCGGGCTTAGGGAAATTTCTTATTTTCTTGTTGGAATTATCGATTTTATCTGTTCTGTTTCTGTTCATTGCTTTGACCCTTCCATATATGCACTTACCATAGCATATATCTTACGGGAAGAATAGCGCTTTGAAGACATTCTTCCGATCATGCCGTTATTTACGGTATATCTCCGTAAAAGACTTAATGCCTTCCCATTTCACGTCCTTTTCAGACATAATGAGTCTTGTCCCCTCCGGAATAGGCCATTCAATACCGATGTCGGGATCATTCCAGATAATACCGCCCTCATCATTGGGATGATAGAAGTCCGTGCATTTATAAGCAAACTCTGCATAATCGGATAATACAAAGAAACCATGCGCAAAATTTTTCGGAATAAAGAACTGTTTCTTATTCTCAGCAGACAGAATCACGCCAAACCACTTGCCGCAGGTTGCGGAACCGGGTCTGAGATCCACTGCGACGTCAAAGACTTCACCTCTTACCACGCGCACCAGTTTATCCTGCGGGTAATTGATTTGGAAATGAAGCCCCCGCAATACCCCTTTGACAGAAGATGACTGATTGTCCTGCACGAATACCTGATCAATTCCGGCCTCCTTATAATCATTATAGTTATAAGTCTCCATGAAGTATCCTCTTTCATCGCCGAACACCGTCGGGGTGATCACTTTCAATCCTTCTATTTCACATGTCTCTACTGTTATCTTACCCATTTTTAGCTTATTCCCTTTCCTTCATTTTCTATATAATAGGTATACACTTTACTCTAATTATCGCCTGTAGGCACATTGCCGCTGTCGCCGGTTACCACTCCGGAATATCCTCCTGCGCTTTTGGCATGATTGATGGATGTATCAATATTCATATAGCAGAGATTGATGTCCACATTTGTATCAATGCCGTCCACGGTTCCTTTGGAAGTATACTGCCACATATGGTAGTATTCGTCATAGGTCGGTACATCCGCGTATTCTGCCATCCATGTTTTATATTCTGACAAGTCTGTCATATTTAACTGACCATTCAGCCAGTTTTTAGACGCATAGATACCTGTCTCATACCCTGCCGCCGAGATCGTCTCCAAAAATGCCTCATGGATTTTCGTTCTCTCTTCTGCATCCAAACCGTCCGCACGCCCTTTGCCGCCTGCGCTCTCACTGTCCAAAAACACCGGATAGTCTACATCATAATCTTCTATAAGATGAATGACCATACTGGCTTCTTCCACAGCTTCCACTTCATTCAGTGCCTGTGTAAAGAAGTATACGCCTACCGGAATTCCCGCTTCAATCGCTCCCTTGATATTTTCCTCATACATAGGATCAATAACCAGCGCGCCGGAGGATGCGCCGCGGTAACCGCACCGGATAATCGCAAACTCTATACCTGCCTCTTTTACCGCCTGCCAATCGATTTCCTTATTCCATTTCGATACGTCTATCCCCAGCTTAGCGTTCCCATGACTGAATTGCAATTCGGTATTTTCACTGCCGTCCGCATCTTTCTCCGCGCCGTTTACGGCTTTATCTTCTTTCCCGGCATCAATATCATCCTCGGTCAGCATCAGATATTCGATCTCATCCAAAACCCGGTATTCGATCTCCTGACGCACCTGAATCGTCGTAATTGTATTAGGAACAATGTATCCCTCTATCTCCTCCAACGATACGCTGTATTCTCCGGCGCGCAGCCCATCAATGTAAATTATGCCGTCCTCGTCCGAGTCCGTATATTCTCCGATTCCCTGTACCTTCACGGTAAAAGCGGCGCCCGTTACCAGTTTCCCGACGCTGTCCACAACCATGATGCGCAAATCCTTCGCCACAGAGCTCATCACGAGGAATACGTTTCTGCCGGAATAACTTTCGATGCTCTTAAACTTAACCTCCGGATCAAAAAAAGTCTCGTCAGACAGGAAAGCAGACAAATCGCTGCCTATCTGCCCACCGTCCGCATCCGTCTCTTCTATTGCCGCCGTCTCCTGTGCCTGTTCCGGCGCGAAGAAACCAAGCTTCTGCTTTACCATGTCCAGATTGGTGAAAAATATCACCGCAACCAGCACAACAAACATCGCTATCATGGCAAGCATCATTCTTTTTATACTCTTAGAGCCCATTTGCAACCTCTACCATGTACTGACCATATGCTGTTTTCATCAGCGGCTGTGCCAACGTAAGCAGCTGTTCCTTCGTAATAAATCCTCTCTTGTAAGCAATCTCCTCAATACAAGAGATGTATAGTCCCTGTCTTTTCTGAAATGCCGCCACGAAATCCGCCGCATCTAACAGCGAATCATGATTCCCCGTGTCCAGCCATGCAAAACCTCTTCCCAGCGTCTCCACCCGCAGCGTTCCTCTCCGCAGATACTCATTGTTAATACTTGTGATCTCGATCTCTCCTCTGGCGGAGGGCTTCACATTCTTAGCAATTTCAACCACGCCATTGTCATAGAAATATAATCCGGGTACCGCATAGTTGCTCTTGGGATGTTCCGGCTTTTCCTCAATGGAT
Source organism: uncultured Bacteroides sp. (assembly GCA_964589055.1). Lineage (GTDB taxonomy): Bacteria > Bacillota > Clostridia > Lachnospirales > Lachnospiraceae > UBA3282. The sequence goes on along the minus strand of CAZPSD010000004.1, from coordinate 12,741 downwards.
AGCGCCATACCATTCGCATCAAACTCGACAACTCCATACTCCCTGGGATCTCTCACGTAATAGCCGAAAATCGTCGCTCCCTGCTCTCTGGACGCCACTTCCCGAAGCACTCCGGAGAAGCTCTGTCCATAGAAAATGTTATCGCCGAGCACCAGCGCCACGCTGTCCTCTCCAATAAAATCCGCGCCGATAATAAAAGCGTCGGCAAGCCCTCTCGGATATTCCTGTACCGCATATTCCATCCGCAGTCCCAACTGCCCGCCGGTGCCGAACAACTCTTGAAAGACCGGCAGATCCCTCGGTGTGGAAATAATAAGGATATCCCGGATTCCCGCCAGCATCAGTGTTGACAGCGGATAATAAATCATTGGTTTGTCGTATACCGGCATGATCTGTTTTGAAATTGCCTTCGTTAACGGGTACAGTCTTGTTCCCGAACCGCCTGCAAGTATGATACCTTTCATTCTTTACCTCATTTCCGCGCTGCAGTTTACATATAACGGGTTTGCTCCCCGGCAGCGCACAAACGCAAACCCACAGGTAAACATTTACATTTCAAATTTCTGCTTTGCTCTAATTCGCCGTAGATTTTCTTAGGCGGCGTTGTTTGACGCCTTAGAAAATTTCTTTGCCCTTAAAACGTTACCTCACCATCATGATCTACCAGCGATGCGGATGTAACACATTCTAAATCCATCAGCTGCTCTACCAGCGCAGCGCCTTTGTCCGTCTTGACTTCCACCGCCATGTCCAGCTTATTTTTCGTCAGATTTCTCGCCTTTACCTTATACATGCTGCAATGGCTTTCCACGAGACTCATGATCCGGCTCTCTGTCTTATAATCCGTAGTATTGACTAACAGGATCACTGCCGCCGTACCGACGGATATTCTCTCAAATAACAATACTATCACAGTAATAATAACAGATGCAATCACCGCAACGATCGCGAAGCCCGCCCCGCAAATAATGCCGATACTGATCGCCCAGAACAGAAATACAAGATCCATAGGATCTTTGATTGCCGTACGGAATCGCACAATGGACAATGCACCTACCATACCCAGAGAGATCACGATATTAGACTGGATCGTCAGTATAATCGCCGCCGTGATAACAGCCAGCGCGATCAATGACAGATTAAAATTTCTGTTATAAAACGAATTTCTGGTTATAATGCGGTAAACCATAAAAATATACATTGCAATTAACACGGTAATCAACATACAGATTACAATTTCCGCCACATCGATCTGGCTGGAAGCATAACCTTCCAAAAAAGATTTCTTAAAAATATCTCCAAAACTCATACTCTGATCCCTCCATAACAATTATATTTTCTACACAGATAGTATTTAGAAAAACTGGTCCATTGCAAAGAATCCAACTCTAACTGCTCCTTGATATAAGATGGCAGAAATTCATCCCATTTAACCTCCAAAATACTCTGTCCTGTAGGTAAGACCTGCCTAAGAGGAACCCCAGGATCCAAAAATGCCGCTATATCATTGGAGGAAGCAATATTATAGTCAAATGTAACTCTTACATTTCCGGCCCTGTTTATGTACGGTGTCCTTACATACTGGACTATAACCACCGGTCTTAAGTTCTGAAGCTTCATCTGCCAGAACATTGCTTCCTGATTCGGTGAAACCTCTCTCTCCGGCTCCGGTATCCTTCCATCCATAAACCTCATACACTGATCTAAGGTAATCGGACAGGAGGTCTTTCTGGTCATGTTTCTTCTTTTACCCTTACATTCTAAACTAATGCGGCTGCTGTCACAATTATAAAACCGGATCCGGTATTTTTCTCTCGGATCATCGCCATTCTCGTTCTCATAGAAGCAGCGGTCCTCTAAACTGTCAAAATACAAGCTTCGGATCAGATACTCTCCGTTTTCATCCGCATGTCCATCCGGCTGCAAGGTTCCTGCCGCATGCAATTTAAGCAGGCTCTGCTGCATGGCGTCAATCACATATTTATACTCATGTCTGTACTTTACTGCGTTCACTCTACACAACCTTCATCAATATATTTTGTTCCCTCTGCCTGAAACATTTCCTCAACGCTGTATACGCTGCATTTGCAATCGTAGATATACAAATCAGAGGCTGCCGTTATACCGTCTCTGCCCGACGTAATCTTAACTGTTCCTCCGGATATTTCCACGGCGCCTCTGGGATGCACACCATAATTAACCGTCCGCAGTCCATTGCTTTCACTCTGTATCTGCACGCTGCCCCTTTTTATGGCAATCCCGTCATTACCGCGGATTCCGTCACCCTTTGCCTGTACGTCGATCTGTCCGCCTGTAATTTTAACCCTGTCCTTACTGCGGATGCCATCTTCATAATAACCGTACACTGACAGCGCACCGTTTCCGTTTATGGTAAGATCCGCCGCACTGTAAAGACAGCTTTTGGTGTCTTCAAAGCCTTTATAATCAGGCGTATCCGACAAGACATTTTTTGTATCCGACACAAGTGTCACAATTAGCTTCGAGGTCGAAACTGCACTGATTGCAGGCCCTTGCGGAGAAGAAATATCCACATCCGCCAGATACAGATGCACCAGCTCATCCTCATAAGTATCAATGATCACCTGTCCATCCATGCCGCCATACAGAAAATACTCCCCGCCTTCCGTAATCGTAAGCCGCTCGCCGCAGACACTCAGATCGATCCTTTGCGCCTCCCCGGCATCCGTATTCTGATCCTGCCGCGTAATTATAAAAATTTCACTCTGTGTTACGTCTTTCACAGCCGCAGCGTCATCCGGCGCACTTTTTGCACAGGCACACAGCATAATGCCGGTACATAGTATGGCAATGACACTTTTTCTTCTGACTCTACCGCTCATATATTTATTTTCTCCTGCCAGTCAGCTTTCCGACGGCTCTCTCCAAAATACCAAGAACCGCTGCCGCGCACAGCGCCAGCGCGGAATACCGGAGCACAAAGCTGATATCATAAATGGAATAGTACACCGTTTCTCCCAAATAAGCAGTAGAAAAACTGACCGTTTTAATGCCCTTCGTAACATACAATACCGCATATACCAGACAGATAATGACCAAATCGTGTACCAGCCAGCTCACTATAGCCCTGACGATATCCTTCCATGTTTTCAAATCCTTTTCACCTGCTATCTTCCATGTGAACATGCCGGGTACCAGCAATAACAAAATAATCACACAAACCATTTTATCCTCCATTCCAAAGCTTCCGCGCCCCAATAAGCATACGGAAGAATTTCATTTACTCCTCCAATTCAAAAACCGCCCTCAGGCATATGCCTGCTTCCGGCACATCTGCCTCTATTGTCTCTTCCGTTGATTCACAGCTTCCCTGCCAACAGATGAACCGATAACCGTCTTCCGCCACCGCTGTCGCGGTAACAGGGTAATCTGTCAGGTAAATCCCCTGCCATTCCCCCTGTTCCATCTCGGGTGTGATTGTATTGAGCACGATATAACCGCCCTCCCGGGACACTTCCGGGACTACGCTCTCCGCATACTCTCCCGAAACCGCACATGCCGTCTGCAGGGTAACCTGTCCTGTGCCCCCGGACAAGCCCATCGCTTCCGTCAGATAGGAGATCACATATTCAGAGCGTTTTTTCATATACTCATCTATGACCGCAACATTGTCCCAAAAGGTATCCAACGTATATTCTTCCTCACGGAATCTGTGACAGCTGTTTACCATAGGCGCTGCATAAACATCCGCCATCTCATATAGTTTATCATGAACTTGCGAATACGCAAAGTTTTTATTTATCATATCCAGAAAAATCACGCAAAACTGCTGTCTGAATTCTTCATTTTCCAGCAGATTCGCCATCAGCTCGGTTTCCATGGGACTGATCTTATGATAATAAGTCTCCCCCTCAAAAGGATTCATATCATATCCGGTACTTCCCCCCCCTGTCGATTCATCCGTATCATAAAGCGCCCAGCGCCATCTGCCGTCCTCATAAGCGGAACCTTCCACAATGTTCCGGCTCCGGAAGCGGCAGACATTATTCACAGGCCAGTCCGTATTGCCGACATACATCTCCGTCACAAAATAGTCAATGAAGCTCCGAACATCCATCATCGCAGAGATCTTTTGATAATATTCCGGAACACTTAAGTCTGTCTCTCTTGCATATGCCAGCAATTCTTCATAAGCTGCCAGATCCGTTTCTCTTCCAACGGACACTTTTGTGGTTGTAACATCGTTGGCCCTGGAATCTTTTAAAACAACCAGGTTATTCTCCGGAATGCCGTAATGCTCTTCAAAATAAGCTGACGAATATCTTTCCTGAAGATTATACAAGCCCCAATATTCACCATTTAAAAACAGGGCGCATGGTTCTCCCCTCTGAATTGCCACCTCACGGTCTTCCACAAGCGATTGGTTAAAGACATCCCGCAGCATGGTAAGATAAGTATCCTTGGCTCCGGATGTTCTGAGCATATATTTTCCAAAATCCAACGTTTCTTCTGCATACTGTTTTCTTCCATAGAAGTTGAAGCCTTTCTGTCTGTAGCTTCTCGTAGAACCGCCATGGATGCGAATTCCAACCTTCCCTTCCAAGCAAAGACTCTTCTCAGTGTCAAACAACGCGATCTGCGCCGTGCGTTCTGCCGTTTTACCACGGCTCCAATAATTCGCCGGTGTATAGGCTGTCAATTCCGGCTCTTCACATTCTTCCAGATAGGCTTTATAAGCTTCGCCCAAAACATAGATACCTCTTTCGTCCGAAAACAAATCCGCCGGATCCACATTCATAGCAAGAATCTTAATCTTATCATAACCATCCTTCTCTCCAAAGCCGACAAAATAAACAGCGGTGGCAATCTCACTAACTTCTCCCTGTCCATTTACACACATCGCCTGTACAACGCATGCTTTATCCAGCAAATCTATTGGTACATAATCCCCCTGAATAGAAGTATTGGGCAGCGCGGCATAGTAATTGCCGCATTCACTGGCATCCCTGATCTGAAGCGGTTCTGTATAGACCAAAGATTGTGTTGTAGGCACGGAACCATCCAAGGTATAATAAATCGTTTCACCTTCCTGACATTCCATGGAAAGCATAAACGGCTGATCATAAAATCCGCTCTCAGCCGATAACACGGGGCATGAAAGGCTTGGCGCCGTATAGGCGGTCAGGGAGGAATTATCCTCCCCGGGTGAACCATACCGGGCGCTGCTCCACGTCTCCATATGTTCTCCCATCCGCGCATACACAATATCCGCAGGCAATCCAGGCACCTCAACACTGTCAATGCAACTGCCGCTATTGTCAAATAAATAAAGGCTTTCTCCTTCCGCATTTATTTGCAGCGCAACGGAATTGCTTTCCGCCTCCGACCGCCCATTGGCATATAAAAGCAGATAAGAATGGGGCGCCAGATAATATCCGTCAAGACGCGCGCCTTCTGCTTCCGCTTCCGTCCCTTCCTTTTCCGTCAGCACAAAGCCCTCAAGAGATACAGTGGTTGCCGACGGATTGTACAGTTCTATATAATCGCTGCTTTCACCATACATATCCAACGCAATCGTCAAATTATTGCTGCACACTTCGCTGATTAAAATATGCTTCCCGGCATAGCCGTCATAACCAATCCCCAAAGCCAAAATGATCAAGAGAAGCGTACACGCTGCGGCACAGCCCTTTACACAGATTTTCTCACAAGCCAGCGCAGCCTTTACGGCTGCCAAAAGCAATGCCGCCAGATAAGCTGCCACCAGATAAACAACATAAAACAAGACATACTTCGATGCAAATGTCCCCTCCGGTGCGCCAAAGCAGGGAGAAAATATGTTCCCGCCAAACAACAGGAAGCACACGCCATAGGCACACAGCATGGCTGCAAAATCATACAAACAAATCTCAACAATCCATTCAGCGACAGAATCATAAAGCCTCCGTGCTCCTACCCGTATACAAATTGGCACAATTCCGGGCACAACCAAAAATATGATACCCATCACTAAGTCTGACATCTCTGTTTCCTCTTTCAGTCCCCGCTCACCGGTACGAAGACCGCCTTTAACACGATACCGCCCTCTGTCACTTCTGCCTCGATCGTCTCATGCATGTCCTCATAACTTCCCTGCCAGCCGGCAAAGCGATAGCCGTCCTCCGCAACTGCTGTTGCCGTAACCGGGTAATCCGTATAATAAGAACCGCTCCACTCTCCCGGGGACAAATCCGGTGCAATCGTGTTCAATACAATGCTGCCGCCTGTTGCAGCCTGCAGTGTAACGGTCTCCAGACTGCCTTGAAGTTCCATCGCCTCCGCCATATACGGCACGATATATTCGTAGCGGTACCGGTAAAATTCATCTATTCTTCCTATATTTTCGTAAAAAGTGTCCAAAGTATACTCATCACCGTTAAACCGATGATAAGTTTCCACCATAGGCTCCGCATACACGGACGCCAGTTCATACAGCTTTTCATGCACTCTGTCATATGCAAAATTCTCATTGGCCATATCCATGAAGCTGAGCACAAACCGCTTCTTAAATTCAGCATTATCCAGCAGATTAGACATAAGCGGTGTCGTTGCAGGGCTTCCAAACCAGTGTGCATCCTCCAGGAATGCATTAGAAGAATACGTACTCATTCCCTCCGGATAGATTCCTGTCGATTCATCCGTATCATAAACTCCCCAACGCCATCTGCCGTCTGTGTATTCAGAAGTCCCGTCTGCTTCTCTGCTGCGCCAGCAGCATATGTTATTTAAGGGCCAGTCCGTATTGCCAATATAGATCTCAAAGCAATAATGGTCTATAAAGCTCTGAATATCCATCATCCGCGCAATCGTTTCATAATTCTCCTGCCGGGACAAATCCTGTTCCATGGCATAGGACACCAGCTCCGTATACAATGCCATATCCTCTTCTTCCCCGATGGAAATGCGTTTGTCCTGCTTGACCATAATCAGATTATCTTCTGTAATGCCGTATTTTTGCTCAAAATATTCCTCTGTGAAACGTGTCTGCAAATTATACAGTCCCCAGTATTCACCGTTCAGAAAAAGCACGCAGGGTTCTCCCGGCTGTGTCTCCAGATCCCTGTCCGCTACCAGTGACTGATTAAAAACATCCCGAAGCATCGTTCTGTTGGTATCAATAGAACCGGAGGTACGCAGCATTTTACGACACAGCCCCAGTATTTCCTCGCCATACACCTTACGGGCATAGAAGTTAAAGCCCTTCTGCCGCATTCCCTTAGAGGCGCCGCCTCGAATCCTGACACCGATTTTTTCCTGTGCGATTAAGTCCTTTCCCTCATCAAACAGCGTAACCGTCACCGCTCTTTCCCCGGTTTTGTCCGTATCCGTGTAATTTGCGGCAAAAGAATAGCCTAAGCTTTCTCTGTAATCCGCCCACTCCCGATAGATATCTCCCAAGACATAGATTCCCCTGTCCTCGGAGAAAAAATCCGCCGGGTTTCCTACCACAGACATTATTTTAACATTGTCATATCCGGATTTTTCGTCAAAGCCTACAAAATAGACCTGAGAAGCGACTTCGCTGACCTCATCTTTTTCATTAACACAGATCGCTTTAACCACCGTACCTTTATCAATCAGGTAAGCGGGCTGATAATCACCCTCTCTTGCAATGCCCCCTATATTGGCGTAACAGTTCTCCGTGTCACTGTTATCCCGTATGGTAATCGGTTCTGTATACAATAAAGATTCTGCGGTCGGTTCGGAGCCGTCCAATGTGTAATATATTTTTTGATCCTGCCCCGCAGACAACGATAACGTAAATGGTTTCTCATAGAATCCGCTTCCAACCGAAAACTCCGGTAACTCCAGCGTCGGGATCACATAAGCGGAGAGTCCCTCATTCGTTTTACCGGGTGTTCCATTTTTCACAATACTCCAGCTATCCTGTCCATCCTTCAGCCTTGCATAGGAAACATCTGTCATAAGTTCCGGCACATCCACCCGGTCAATAATGCAGCCGTTTTCATCTGCCAGAACCAATGTTTCTCCCAATTCATTCAGCTTAAAATCCAAGTATCCATATTGTCTTTCTTCTTTTTCAGGCAGCACGCCCTGACTTGTTGTCCCATTGGCGAAAAATACCAAATAGGAACGCGGCTCTATATAGAGATCAGAAAAAGCTTTTGATTGCAGCACATTCTCACTATCTGTCAAATGCCAGCCTTTCAGAGACACCGATGTAAAAGAAGGATTGTAAATTTCAATATAATCGCTGTTTTCTCCGTCATCATCCAGAATCAGCGAGAGATTGCTGCTGCATACTTCGTTGATTACAATATGCTTTTTCGCATAATCATCATACCCAATCCCGACAAACAACAGCGCCCATAATACCGTTACCATGAACAGATGTAAATATCCTCTGCTATCAAATACATTCCTTCGATGTTTCCACACCGCCGCTAACGTCATTAAAAAAGAAAAACTGTATGCTCCTACAAAATAAACGATATACAAAAGCAAATAATGATCGTAAAAGGATTTCGATGTTTCCCCCGGAATCACCGAAAATACGGCATCTCCGAACAATAGGCACATATAGCCATAGGTACAAATAAGAATGAGAAAAGCATCTGTCATAACGTTTACTGCCAAAAATAACCGACTGCCCTTCTCATCATTCTTATAATGTACATAAGCAGGCAGAAGCCCCGGTATTAGGAATAGAACAATTCCTGCTATGAACTGACTCATTTCGTATCCCTGCCATGTTTTTTATTTTGTCTGATACATATCCTCGTAATACTTCTGATAATCACCGCTTGTCACGTTTTTCATCCAGTCTTCATGTTCAAAGAACCATTGAATCGTGCGTCTGATTCCTTCTTTAAACATGGTTTCCGGCTCCCAGCCGGTCTCCGCTTTGATCTTGTCCGGCGCAATGGCATATCTTCTGTCATGCCCTTTCCGGTCCTCCACATAGGTAATCAGGTCCTCGCTGACAAGCGCCTTGCGCGGATCATTGTCCGGCAGCATCTCCCGCAGCGTCTCAAGAATGATCTTAATGATCTCAATATTCTGCTTTTCATTATGTCCGCCCACATTATAGGTTTCAAACAGTCTGCCCTGTTCCTGCACCATGTCTATGGCTTTCGCATGATCCTCCACATACAGCCAGTCACGCACATTCCTGCCGTCGCCGTACACAGGAAGCTTCTTGCCCTGTAAAGCGTTATTGATAATCAGAGGAATCAGCTTCTCCGGGAACTGATACGGTCCGTAATTGTTGGAACAGTTCGTAATGTTCGCCGGGAACTTATAGGTATCCATATATGCCTTTACCAGCATGTCCGAACTTGCCTTGCTTGCCGAATACGGACTGTGGGGCGCATAAGGGGTTGTCTCATAGAAATAACCGCCGTCCTCCTCTAAGGAACCGTACACCTCATCGGTGGACACGTGAAGGAATTTCTTACCCTCTTTATAAGCGCCGTCGGGAAGTTCCCATGCGGCTTTGGCGCAATTCAGCATCACTGCCGTACCAAGTACGTTGGTCTGCACGAATACTTCCGGATTCTTAATACTTCTGTCCACATGGCTCTCCGCCGCGAAATGAACCACTCTGTCAATATCATTCTCAGCAAAAATCCGGGCAATCGCTTCTTTATCACAGATATCCGCTTTTACAAACGTATAGTTATCTCGGTCCTCTATGTCTTTTAAATTTTCCAGATTGCCTGCATAGGTCAGCGCATCCACATTGATGATTCTGATCTCATTGTCATATTTCCCAAACATATAGTGAATATAGTTGGAGCCGATAAAACCGGCGCCGCCAGTTACAAGGTATGTCCTCATCCTTTTCCTCATTTCCGCACTGTTTTGATTTGGTTTCGGTTTGCGGTCACAGCGCATCCGCAAGCCCTCCCGGCGCAAAAACCTGTTCCGCATAATGCAGACTGTCTCTTTGTGCCATTATCTTTCTGCTCCATTATAGTAAAAATGGTATAGAATTCCAAGTCTAATAATTCAGATAACTGATATTCATATCCACGTTGCCGCTGATACCACTGACTTTACCTGTCGAAGAATATTGCCACATATCATATCTGGTCGCCGTATAGGTAGGCGCACTTGCATACTGTGCCAGCCAGATCTTATACCCGGTCAGACTGCTCGCATTGATCTTCTCCGTAAACCATGTCTTGTTGGCATAAATGCCGGCGGAATATCCGGAGTTTTGTACCGTTGCGCAGAAAGCTTTACATACGGCAGTTCTTGTCTCCCTGCTGACAGCGTCGCCGCGTCCGCCGCTGGCTTCCACATCCAGGAAAACAGGGTAATTGAGCCCATAGCCGCTTACCAGATTGACCGCCATGGATGCCTCCTCTACCGCTTCCACTTCGCTGGTAGCCTGACTGAAGAAGTAAACCCCCACTTTAAGTCCTGCCGCTTTGGCGCCCTTAATATTGCTCTTAAATTTGGGGTCCTCGATCAGGGCGCCGGTGGAAGAACCCCGGTAACCGCACCGGATAATAACATAGGATACGCCGGAATTCTTAACCGCATTCCAGTCAATGGAACCGTTCCATTTCGATACATCAATTCCCATAGAACCGGAATTGGATGCCAGTTTGCCGTCACTGCCGAAATTGTATTTTGCACCCTGAATGACCTGTTCTCCGGTTACCATATTGCCGTCTTTATCATAGAAGTAGACATGTCCGTCAATGGTCTGCCAACCGGTGTACTTATACTGGGATACTTTTGTACTCTTCTTATAGAATTTATCCCGCTTATTATAATCATCATAAGTCGCTTCTTTATATTCGCCGGAAGAACTCAGGTAATACATTTGGTTGCCGTCCTGATCTTTCAGCTTCGTAGTACCGTCTATCGTTACTTCCTTTTTCACCGTTATCTCAAAATCGGCGGAAACATCATCAGAACCTTCATTTTTGCAGACTGCCTTAATTTTGGCAGTTCCTTCCGCCACTCCGGTGACAACACCGCTTTGGTCTACTTTCGCGATTTTTTCGTTACCGCTGCTCCAGGTGATTTTACCGTCTTTAGGTTCCGTGGCTGCTTTCAAAGCAACCGTTTTGCCGACTGCCACTTCATTCGTACCGCTGATGGATACCTTGGTATAGACTGTCTTGTTGCCATTATTGTTATTGTCCTTGCCGTCATCCGTTGAACCATCATCACTGTCTTTGCCGCTCTCCGGGGATTCTCCTTCGCTGCCGCCTGTCGTTGTCTCCTCGACCGTTACGGAACAGGACAATTCATGAACAAAGCTTCCCACAGCAACTCTTGCAGTGATCGCGGCATTTCCCTTACCCGCACCGGTAACCGTTCCGTCTTTACTTACCGCGGCAACGGACGTATCCGAGCTGCTCCATTCTATCTCATCGGCACTGCCGCCGCTCACAGACACTGTAAGGGATGCACTCTCTCCTTGTTTCAGAGTCATGCTGTCTTTGCTTAAGGAGACCGACACCGCCGGTTCTTCCGTCCCTTCCTCCACAAGCTTTCTGTAGGTACTGCTTACAGTCCATGGATCGGGGATTTTGCTTTTGGGGACTTCCTCATAGCTGTCTTCTCCCTCACCAATAGGCGTTTTAGTGGATTCTACCCATTCAACCGTATCTGTCAGTGCAGACTCTACCGCCGTATTCTGCTGTGCCGTATCCTCAGCCGCCGCATTAACCTCTGACTCACTCTTAATCTCGTCAGCCACATCCACTTTCTTGTAAGCAATCTGATCCGTTACCTTCACGGTGCTCGCCTGTGTGGGAAGTTTATATTCCTGATAGCCGTCTCCGGTAAATGGTTTAACGCTAACCTTATAAGTACCGGAATCTATTCCGGTCTGGTAAATAATACCGTCCTTATCCTCGTCCTTCAAATCATAAGTCTTGTCAGCGCCGGAAACCTCCACCTCAAAAGGCACGCTTCCGATCAATTTCCCGGTTTCTTTGTTCACAAACTTAATCTTTAAGTCAGACTGGATGGAAGTCAGATTCAAAGATACCTCAATGGACGCTTCCTTCTCGTCCTGTTCTTCCTGTTCTTCTTCTATCTCCTCCGCTTCAAGCATATTTGCAAGTTTCGCGGATTCCGACACGGCAATCAGGCCGCCTTCTCCGATGACGGATATTCCCTCAATCTCTTCTCCTACCGACGCAAAAGCTTCCACCTGCTTCTGTGTCATTCTTGCATTAACATACAGGCTGCCTGTAACCAGTACACCCGCCAGCACTACAATGCCCAGCATTGCCACAACCATGTCAAGGCTGCTCATATTCGTCAGGAAATGCTTAAACCGGACAATGACACCGTCTTCCTCGTCGTCATAGTCCTCATACTCGCCGTCCTCTTCTTCGCCGCAGTCCTCGTCATCCTCGTACTCATCGTCATCTTCGTACTCATCGTCATCTTCGGCATAATCGTCGTCTGCGTACCCGTCTTCTTCCTCATCTTCCGCTTCAACCGCAACGGTCTTACGCTTCGATGCACTATGACTCCGGTTATAAGCTTCAATCATGTCATCATCAAGGCTTAAAAATTCCAACGTATCATCCGTGACGCTGTCTGCATCCTCATCATCAAAGATCCCCTCTTCGTCTATAAGCAATTCCTCAAACCGTATGTCTTGTAACGTTTTTCCCTTTTTGTCCTGTTTTCTGTTTTGCATTTATGTAAACCTTTCAATTGTAACATTTTTGTAAAAATTATAGCACAATACAGTCATCCTATCAAGGATATTTGCCATTTTTC
>CAZPSD010000003.1:0-62365 GCA_964589055.1 uncultured Bacteroides sp. | reverse complement strand
AAAAAGAGATGCTGTCTTTACAAACAACATCTCTTTTCACAGTGTGCCTGACAGCTCACATCAATTTGCTGTCAATACAGCTTCTCTCAGGCTCTTTCTTTACACCTTAAAGAAAGCTACCTCTTCATCTAAAGAGTTGGCGATCTCTTTCAGATCTCTCGCCTGCTGAGCAAGCAGATTGATGGTTGCATTTAATTCTTCCATGGAAGCTGTCGTCTCTTCTGTAGACGCCGCATTCTCCTGTGACACTGCTGAAAGACTTGAAATAATATCTACCACCACGCTCCTGTTACTGTCACATTCTGAGGTCTGGCCATTTATAACGTTCGTTTCCTTCATAGAATCTTCGATACCAATACTTACATCTTTAAATTTCTCTTTGGTCTCATTTAACTTTTTCTGCTGTTCTGTCACAATTGCATCTACTTCATTCATAATCTTAACAGATGCCTCGGAATCTGCAGCCAGCTGTTGAATAATATTTTCAATTGTCTTGGCAGATTGATTAGAATCCTCGGAAAGCTTTGAAATCTGTGTTGCCACTACCGCAAATCCTCTGCCTGCCTCGCCTGCCCTTGCGGCCTCAATACTTGCATTTAACGCAAGCAGACTTGTCTCGCTGGCAATGGATGCTATCAGATTAACTGCCTCCTGAATTCTTGTAACAGATTCATTTGTTGTCTTAACAGATGTCTCAATCTTCTTAATTGCCTCAGTCGTCTTATCATTAGACTTACTTAATTCCTGTATGATCCGGGAAGATGCCATATCTGCTGCATGCATATTGTCGGATACGTATTCAAGATTCTTCACACTCTCTACAATTTTCTCAATAATAATACCAATATTATTGATCTGAACGGTAGCGGTTTCAATATCCTCCGCCATAGATATGGCGCCTTTAGAGATATCCTCTACCGCGCTGCTGATCTCATCTGCTGTATTAGATGTCTGAGATGCCATAGACTCCAATGAGTTCCCCTGTCCCATCAAATTATCGGTATTTATCTTGATATTACCAAGAATATGACTTAACTCATCAAGCAATTTTGCCATAGCATCTCCCATGACACCAATTTCATCTTTGCGGTTCAATATACTTACAGGGACTTCAAGATGTACCTGCCCATCGGCTAAAGATGTCAGTAATTTCTCCATCTGAATAATCGCATCCGCAATCCTTCTGGCTACAAGGAAAGCAACTATCAGTGCAGCAATCCAGACAATAACAGAAATACCAATTATAGTAATGGTTTTTTGTGTAATCGCAGCGGTTATTTCTGTAGAGGGTTCTCCCGCGAATATCATACCTGCGATTGAACCGTCAGAATTGTAAACCGGCTCATATACGGCATAGTAGGATTCTCCGTTAATAACAACATCTGATGTCTCGTAGGTCTTTCCCTGTTTCAACACTTGTTCGATCACTTCATCGGATGCCTTGGTACCAATTATTCTCTCTCCCGTGGCGGAATCCCTCAAGGAAGTTGCACGCCTTGTATCCCCATAGAACAATGTGACATCTGAATCAGAATTTTCCACAAAACTGTCAATGACATCTACATTATCAGTAATACAGTAATCGCCTTTATATAATTGTTCTCCATCGGCGGTAAAATCTCCCGGATCTATGGCATCATATGCGGCATGTACACTTGTACACAATAATGATAAACCTTCCAGTGCCTTTTGTCTTACCATAGAACTCATTGATTTAATAGCAAATCCGGTAATGATCACTTCCAATAAAAGCATCGGAATAATAATTATCGCCAACAGTTTTGTCATAATCCCCATTTTTTTCATTTTCCCTCTCCTGCCTTTTCTTACTATATTTTTTCCATTCAATAATATGTATATAAGGAAAAATATATATCTTTTGTATATGGCATGATTATAACATATTATTTTTCACTATTAAAGTATAAATTCACGCAAAATTCACACATGAAGTTTCACACTATTGGCGAATCTGGCCGTTTCCTTTAATCAGATATTTATATGTAGTAAGCTCTTTTAACCCCATAGGACCTCTTGCATGCAGCTTCTGGGTACTGATTCCGATCTCCGCACCGAATCCGAATTCAAAGCCGTCTGTAAATCTGGTGGAAGCATTTGCATAGACACACGCCGAATCCACGCCTTTTAAAAACTGTTCCATATGCTCTTCGTTCTCTGTCAGAATCGCATCGGAGTGTCCGGTGTTATAACGATTGATATGTTCAATCGCTTCCTCCACGCAGGAAACCGTCTTCATGGACACGATATAGTCCAAATACTCTGTCCCATAATCTTCCTCGGAAGCCCGATGACTGCCCGGAATCCTTTCCATAACCTTCTCATCTCCGCGGATTTCCACATGCTTATCCTGTAATGCCTTACCAAGCTCCGGCAGAAAACGGTCTGCTATTTTCTCATGAATTAACAGCGATTCACAGGCATTGCATACGCCGATCCGCTGGGTTTTGGCATTGATAATGATAGGAATTGCCTTAGACAGATCTGCATCCTCATCTACATAGATATGGCAGTTGCCGGTTCCGGTCTCAATAACAGGAATCGTACTGTTCTCCACTACGGCACTGATTAACCCTGCGCCGCCTCTGGGAATCAAAATATCCACATACTGTTTTAACTGCATGAAAGCGGTAGTTACCGCGCGGTCATTATTTTCAATCAACTGGATCGCATCTGCGGGAATTTGAAGTTCATCTAAAGCTTCCCGGATGATCTTCGTGATTGCCTGATTCGAATAAAAAGCATCTTTGCCGCCTTTCAAAATAACCGCATTTCCTGTCTTAAAGCACAATCCGAAGGCATCAGCCGTCACATTGGGGCGCGCCTCATAAATAATACCGATTACGCCCATCGGAACTCTGACTTTGTCAATATGCAGCCCGTTAGGACGATCAAAGCTTTCCATAAGCTCTCCCACAGGATCGGGCAGTTCTGCGATTTGACGCAGTCCCTCCGCCATGGCTTCAATACGTGCAGCTGTAAGCTGCAGACGATCCAGCAGTCCTTCCGCCATGCCGTCTTTTTGTGCAATCTCATAGTCTCTGGCATTAGCCGACAGGATCTCGTCCCGATACGTTACCAGCGCCCCGGCAGCGCTTTCCAGTCCTAAATTCTTCTGCTCAGCAGTCAGGTTTTGCAATATCTGCTTTGCTGCCACTGCCCGCCTGCCTAAAGTCTCTAAATATTCCATGATAGTTTTACTCCTTCCTGTCTGCTTCCGTTTCATGACTGCTTCCGTTAAATCCGGTTTTGCTGATCCTGACTTTCATTTTAATTAAGGTTCTTTCTCTATCAGTCCCTGTTCCGTTAATATAAAATCCGGTCTGTAGTCATGTGCTTCACTGGGAATCTTTTCCAATACCTGACACGAATATGCCAGAGCGACCGTCGTCAATCCGGCTTCTTCTTTCCTGCCGCATAACGTCTTTTCCCGTCTGCACAGACGGCCTAAATATTTATCGTAAAATCCTCCGCCATAGCCGATCCGGCAGCATGTCCTGTCAAACACGGCACCCGGCATCCACATGAGTGTTGAAACAGTCTCGCCTCCGTCTAAGCACGCTGCCCTGTACGCCGGATAAGAAACGGTCTCAGCAGGCTCTAAGATGCCATGATAACCGCTTTGCAAATCCTCAAGGGTCTTTATCTGCCAGAATTCCATTTCCTCCCCTTTTACTTTAGGGGCAAAGACCCGCTTGCCGGAAGCCAGTGCCTGCGCGATCAGACCAAAAGTATCGACTTCACTGCGATAACTCACATATGCCAATATCACATCCGCCTCCATGTAACAGGAAAGCTGCAGCATCTTCTCTTTGATTTTCTCGCTGTGGGCTTTTCTATCCTCCGCCGGAATCGCATTTCTTATCGAAAGGCTTCTTTTACGGATTTCTTTTCTTTTATTACCGAACTTTTCTCCCAGATCCGTGATGGAACCGTCCTTCTCCACAATGGATATATTGTCAAGCTGCCCTTTCAGATTAGCTCTTACATTAGCTACGTATGCCTGACGCAGCGCCTGCTGTTCCTCCTTCTCAGCGTCAGTCAGTCCCTCCGCCTGGGATTTATGATACAACTCGTTGATTCTTCCGATCATCTGATCTACTGTCATATTATCAAGCCTTACCTTTTATCTTAATTTTGTGCAGTTTCTGTTTCGATAACGTTATCATGCTCTGTCACTTTATTTTGTGCTTTATTTCAACTCTGTCTGCAACAGAAGAAAAACTGCTTTCCGTCAAAACTGCCTTCTACTTATGCATCTGCTGCACATACAGCGGCAGATCAAACTTCTCGTTCCGGTGTGCCAGAAACAGGGTTCCGATATTCTTCCCGTCCAGGATCCGGTGAATCACTTTGATATCCTTACTGTTGGCAATCACCATATCTATCCCCATGCTGCTTGCGATCTTAGCCGCCTGCAATTTCGTATTCATGCCGCCGGTTCCCGCCGGGCTTCCTGTGGATGCCTTACCCATGTTCATCAGATCATCCGTCAATTCCTGCACCACCTCTATGTACTTGGCATCCGGATTCTGTCTCGGATCGTCTGTGTAGAGTCCGTCGATATCCGATAACAGCAGCAATGCATCTGCCTCCACCAAGGATGCCACAATAGCCGACAAGGTATCGTTATCACCGATTTCAATTTCATAGGTTGCTATGGTATCATTCTCATTCACGATCGGTATCACGCCTAATTTAAACAACTCCGCAAAGGTGTTCTGCGCATTAAAACGGTTAAGATTATCCACGATCGTATTTTTTGTCATCAGAATCTGCGCCGCCACCTGGTTATATTCGGCAAATATCTTCTGGTAAGTCATCATCAGTCTTGCCTGACCTACGGCAGCGCACGCCTGCTTGACGGCGATTGGATTGTCTTCCTTAGTGTCTCCCATCAAAATAGCTTTCTTACCGACTGAAATAGCGCCGGATGTCACCAGCACCACATCCTTGCCCCGGTTTCTTAAATCGCATAATTCCCGCACAAGCACATCCAATTTGGTGTAATCCAGATCTCCTGTCTCTGCATGCTGTAAAGAGGAAGAACCGATCTTGATCACGATTCTTTTTTTATCCTTCATCAGTTCTCTAATGTTATCACTCATTTTCTCATATTCTCCTTTATATTCAACGGGTTGAATATTCTGCGGCTTTATCTCCTGTCTTTTATATCGTTCAAAGCTCTGAAGCGGGCGACGCATAAACAGCCGCGATCTTCTCTGCGGTCATAATACCGTCCATAGCCGCCGAGGTAATGCCTCCCGCATAACCGGCGCCTTCCCCGCATGGGTAAAGTCCATGTATCTTAGACTGTCCGGTGTCATCCCTGTGAATTCTGACCGGTGAGGATGTTCTGCTCTCAACACCTGACAGATAGGCTCCACTGTCATTAAAGCCTTTTATATTTTGACCAATCAGGTCAATCCCTTCCACAAGCGCACGATTTAAGTCAGAAGGCAAAATCTCATGAACAGGCGCCATATGGTAAGCGCCTTTTATCGCCGGTTCAAAATCAGGATATGTTTCCCGAATTTCAGAAGCCGGGGACTCACATCCTGTCACCGCTTTGCGGAAATCACCGTAGCTTTCCACCGGGACAACGCCCCGTCCAATCTGATAAGCCCGCTCTTCCAACTGCCGCTGAAAAGCGATTCCTGCAAGAGGTCCCGTACCGTTATAATCTTCCGGCGTAACCGTTACGATCATGGCACTGTTGCTGTTTCTGCCGTCACGCCCGCTGTAACTCATGCCGTTCACGGCAGTTTTGCCTGTTTCCGAGGAAGCATTTACCACATAACCGCCGGGACACATACAGAAAGAGTACACACCTCTTCCTCCGGAAGTCTGCGCAGTCACTTTATAGCTTGCCGCCGGAAGCAGCGAATGGTCTGCCATTCCGTACTGCATCAGGTCGATCATCCTGCGGGGATGCTCCATACGCAATCCAACCGCAAAGGCTTTCGCTCCCATCGGTATCTGTCTGTCATACAACATTTGAAAGGTATCTCTTGCACTGTGCCCGATGGCGAGAACAACCGCGTCACTGAAAAGCTTCTCACCTCCATTGATAACTACCCCTCTAACAGACTCCTGTTCTATTAAAAGGTCTGTCACCTGTGCCCCGAATCGGACTTCGCCGCCCCAGTCTGTGATCTGCCTGCGCAAATAGCTGACAACGGACATTAAAATATCAGTGCCGATATGTGGTTTCGCCTCGTACAATATTTTCTCCGGTGCGCCGGCCTCCGCAAAGATGCGCAGCACCTCTTTATTTCTTCCGTATTTATCTTTAACCAGTGTATTTAATTTACCGTCGGAAAAAGTGCCCGCACCGCCTTCCCCAAACTGTACATTGGAGGTCGGATCAAGCACGCCTTCCCGCCAGAACCGCTCCACATCTTCCCTGCGCTGTTCCACGCATTTGCCCCGCTCTAAAAGAACCGGGCGATAGCCATGCTTCGCCAGCATATAACCGCAGAAAAGTCCTGCCGGACCGGTGCCGATAATGACCGGCTGTTTTTCCATCGGCACCTGCCCGGAAACCGGAAACCAATATGGGTTTAAGGTTACCGCCTGTACCTGATTGCTTCGGCACCTGGCAAGCACTTTCTCCTGCGCGTGCACTGTTACATCTACCGTATAGATAATTGCAATATCCGGCTTTTTCCTTGCGTCAATGGATTTTTTCACAATCTGTAACGCCTCGATCTTATCCGGTTCTATTCTCAATATTTTCGCTGTCTTCTGCCGCAGATCCTCTCTCCGGTGCTCTAAAGGCAGTTTGATCTGGTTTACTCGAATCATCTCTATTCTAATCCTCTTCTGCCGCAGACATTCCTGCTACGGCACCGCTGCTCCATGCCCATTGCAGATTATAGCCGCCGCAGATACCGTCCACATCCAGCATTTCCCCTGCAAAATATAAGCCGCTTACAAGCTTCGACTCAAGTCTGTCCGTCACTTCACGGCAATCCACACCGCCTGCACAGACCTGTGCCTGCTCATAAGAATTGACCGCTTTGACCGTTACCGGAAATGTCCGGTAAAGCCTGCTTAACTTATCACGCTTGCATTCCGGTACCATTGCCGCTTTTTCTGTTTCCTTAATATCCGCCAGCTTAAGCAGTAATAGACCGATCTTCTTATTGACTATTCCGGTCACAAACTGTTCCATAGTCTGTTCTGCCTGTCTTGCCCATCTTACCTTCCAAAAAGCATCATACTCATTATCGCTATAATCGGGCATAAAATCAATCTCGACTGTAGTACACTTTTCATCCAAAAGTGCATATGCAGCTTCCCTGCTCAACTGAAAAACCGGGATACCGGAGATACCGTAATCCGTTATCTGTAATTCTCCCCTCTCCGCACAAACCTTTTGCTTTCCAACTTTCAAGGTCAGTCCTGCATCACACCGGACACCTGCTATCTGCTTATAGAAGTTTTCTTTGCAGCGAAGCGCGGTCAGTGCAGGCACCGTAGGTATGATTTTGTGTCCCAGTTGCTTTGCCATTTTAAATCCCTGCCCGTCTGAACCGGTTTTCGGCGCTGCCTTTCCGCCGCAGGCAAGAATCACCGTATCACAGTAAACCTTCCTGTTGTCTGTCGTTTCCACTAAGAACCCGCCGTTTTGCATCCTGATCCCGCCAACCTGCCGATTTGTATGTATGGTAATGGGAAGCCGCATCATTTCATAGCGAAGGACATCCAATACTGTGGATGCCTGTTCGCTGGCAGGATAGAGATACCCATTCCGGTCCTTGATCCGCATACCCAGTTTCTCAAAAAAAGCCTTCGTTTCCTGAAGACCGAAAATCCGATACACCTTATCTATCAACATTCTGCCGCTTCCGTAATACCATTCGCTTCCCATATGTTCATTGGAAAAATTGCATTTGCCGTTTCCGGTGGCAAGAATTTTCTTTCCCACTCTGTCATTTCTCTCATAGACCGTCACCTGTGCCCCGGCCCTTGCCGCATGAATTGCAGCTATCATACCGGCAGCTCCCGCGCCGATTACTGCGATTGTTTTACTCATACCATTTTATTCTCCTAAGGATTCTTTTCATCCATACCAAGAAACATCATATCCTTAACTGGAATAAGATTCAAGAAAATTATAAAGCCCGTCCTCACTTTCTATATATTTCCCCTGCATGATCTCTGCCTGCAAGGACTCGTCCAAGCTCTCCAGCAAAATATCCGTATTCATATATAAAGTCTGTTTATCTTCCTCATACACCACAATAAAATGGTCTGCTGCCATCAGATAAAATCCCTTGTCCTCTTTGTCTTTATAATATTTGCAAACCACAATACGGTCTTTGGAAAAAGCAGTCAGTTCTATCGTCTGAAAGCCCAGTTCCAGCTCCGTCAGGGGCGGATTTGCGTCATAGGATGCCAGTTCTTCCAGCATACCATCCCTATCCAGCCCGATATATTTTACCGGGACGCTCTCTTCCTTCTCATTGACGATACCTTTCGTCAGATTTACTTCCTCTATCAGATAATGCGTATCCGCCGTCACCACCGGAATTTCTTCCGCCGCTGCTTCTATTACCTGTTCCTCTTCAATGACCGCCTTCTGTTCACTTAATCTTACGGACTCATTCTGCGGATAGCGGTTCGGATAGAAAAACTGTTCCGCTTTCAGCGCCGCATATCCTCCTGCAGCAAGCAGCATTGCCGCTATTACCAGAAAAAGACTGATGCGTCTTACAAGCTTCATTCCCATTTGCCCTTTCTAATAGGATTTCTTGTAATCAGTATCAGTCAATTTTAGATTTTTATGCAGTCAAACCAACTTTTTCAACGTTTCTTTCTATAAGATTCTCATATTTCTGCCAAGCATAAGGAAGAAAAATCCAAACGGCATCTTAGCCAGTTCTGCTTCCCCAATCACTTTAAGCGCCATCAGTAACAATACATAGAGGAACAGACCAAGCAGACAGCAAACCATGATCGTGATAACCGCTCCCACCGAATCATACAGCAGTCTGTTTAACAACATGACAACAAGTCCCGATACACAAGCCGCCGCTGCCGGAAAGGCGACATCCGCAATCCATTCCTGACGGTATTTTAAATTTCTGACAATCAGCATAAAATTAAGTACCATATCAACCGCCAAAAACAAAATCAGCGAATAGATCACACCGTCTGCGCCAAGCAAGGCTTTCTGTACAAGCAGATAAACCGCAGCGACATGGACTGCCAGGGAAATCAATGTGGTAATTACCACTTCCCTTACCATATGCAGCTTATATAAAATTTGTCCGAACAAAAAACTAAAACCGTATAGTACAATAAGGACAGCGCCTTTCTGCACCCAGACACAGGTCTCATCCGTCATTCCTTTGTAAAGACACTTTACCACGGTTTCTGCTAATACTGCCAGATAAATCGCCATCGGAAATGCTACGATACATACCCGGCGTACCGCCTTCCCGATCCGTTCCCTCATGGCGCGGTATTCTTCCTTCTCGTAAGCATTGCTGACCTTACCCACTAAAGAATATACGCTGAGACATACAAGAGCCGCTCCGATGCCGATCAGCACGGCAAACTTACTGTAATAGCTGCCCCACAACGCGGCGCGGACCGCACCCATTTCTTTCTTATTCATGCAGAAATTAAAAAATCTTTGGTCAAGCAGCATAAACGCATTGAAAAGAATGGAGATCAACGCCACAGGAATACAATTATTCAAGATCAAGCCCTGCAGCGCATACCGGGGTTCCGTTCTTTTGCTGTTATCCTGCCCGAGCTTTCTTTTCAGGACACCGGAATAAAGTACATAAATTACCAGCAGATATAAAATGGTAATGATCTGGGACAACAGCACCCCAAGCATGGCGCCTAACGCGCCGTAAGCATAAGCATAATCCTCTGATTTTAATAATACCGCTGTTTTTTTACCGTAAGTATAAAAAATATTTCCGCAGGCCAGCGTACAGATCATCATGGCAATTTTTTCAATATACTGAGAATAGGCAGCCGGGACACCCAGTCCGTAACCGTTAAAAAATCCTCTGAAAATTCCGATCAAGGCGGCAAAAATAATGACCGGCGCAGCAGCAAGAACCGCCATACGGCTTAATGATTCCAAAAACAGAATATCCGCGATCCAACGAGCCAGGAAAGCGAGCACTGCCGCCAGCACAATACTCGCAAAAAGATCAATGAAAAAAGCTGCCTTAAATACTTTTCCGGCATTCTTATACTGCTCCCTTTTGACCCGGTAACGGATAATACCCGACATGGCTTTGGACATGCTGTAGGAAGTAAACAAACTGATCAGCCAGAATAATTCAAAAGCGGGAGCCAACAGTCCCATTCCGGCGTCACCGATCACTCTCGATAACGGTATCCGCGTCAATAAAAGAATGATGTACGACCAGATACCAGCCGTCAGAACCATCTGATTCTTCAAGTTTTTATTTCTCAAATTTAATCTCATATTGTTCCTCAATTTCCTATGTTCCTTTGATTAGCTTCATCACTGTGTAAATATCTGCCGTTATGGCAAGAACGCTCTTCTCACACATTCCTTGTAATGCCAAGCTGCTGCAGTACAGCCTCCTGCTTCTGTTCCATCACCGCCGCTTCCTCCGGCGTCATATGATCATATCCGCACAAATGTAACATGCTGTGCGCCGTCAGGAAAGCAAATTCCCTAAGGACACTGTGTCCGTATTCACACGCCTGCTGTTCCACCCGTTCTGCCGATATTATGATATCTCCTAACAATAACTCCCCGCTGTCCGGATCAAAATAATCCGCCTCAGTCTCCTCCACGGGAGAGAAATCCCCTTCCTTCTCAAAAGGGATATTCGGAAACGAAAGCACATCCGTTTCCTTATCAATTCGGCGGTAATTCTTATTATACTCGCGAATGCCGGCATTATCCGTCACAAGGAGATTTACCGTCGTCTCATAAGGGCAGTTCTCCATCTGTGTCACCACATCCATGACATTATCCAAAATCTCCTGTATATTAAAAGAAAATGTCACATCTGTCTCATTCTCAACGTAAGAAGTCATAATAGAGTTTCTCCTCAATAAATATCTTTTTCATCTCCCGGAGCTGTGCCAGTGACATTTCGTTTTCCCACAATTCATCCGTCTCCAGCTTTTTCCGAAACACGGTATCGATCAACTGTTCATAATCCAGTTCAGCCTTAGGGTCTTTGGCAAAAAGATACAGAATGGAAGACACAATGCAATCCGCAAATAAAACAACTATGGTCTCTTTGGACACTACTTTTTCATCTGTGTCTACATATTCCTTCAAAATTTTTCTGGTATGCGGCGGAAAATGGTATTCCCTGCAGATTGCGGAAACATTCTCCCAATTATTTTCTCCCCGCAGTTTACCGATTCTGTGGTAATAGCCGCACGCTTTGACTGCCGCATCATCCAGATTCAGCCGTTTAGCGATTCTGTCTCCCAGATATGCCGTATGTACCGCATGATAGTATTCGTCCTTGGACATGTCCTTAAGCTGTACCAGAAGCGGACATTCCGGGTCGTTAATCTCCATATATTTTTCCCTGTAGCGGTGAATGACTGTGGAACTGAACATTTTAAGACTGATCAGCAGCAGAATACAACACGTCATCAGATTTACCGCCGGAATCATAAACTGCGCTGCAGAAAGCTGCTGCTGTGCAAACAACACTACATTTGCCGTCAGGCTCAGCATCAGAATCAACATGGAAACCAGAATCGGCAATCCCACATGAAAATCATCATCCAATGTGCTGAACATTAAAATACCTGCCAGACCACTGATAAAATATAACAAAAAGATGGCATAGTCACCCCCGCTGTAGTTCACTGCCAGAAGCAGGCAGATGCTTCCCGCAGCAAGCCCTGTCATCCCATTACTGAATACGCCAAGCAGTACGAAAATCACCATAAACGGCCATCCCGCCACCGGAAGATACGGCAGCAGCACCGAAGCAGCCAGACTTATAATATACATCAGCGCAAATCTGCCGTATTTCGTCTCGTTATGATAGATAAAAAAACCGTTAATTTCACTTAATGTAAAGGAAAAGATAACAATGCCCGTTCCCGCAAGCGTCATGACGACATTGCGAATCAATTCGTCAACTTTATCGTCATATAACAATCCGCCCCCAAATACAATGATGCCTGACAGAATAAACATCATTGTAAAAATCAGTATTCTTTTCCAAAAGCTCTTCTTACTTTCTTCCACGATCGTACTTCCTGTTTCTCTGTTTTGATTCACTGTGCTTCTTCTCTCTGGATTCGTAGTCATCATACGCCTTAACAATCTTCTGTACCAGCGGATGCCGCACCACATCCCTGCTGCTTAACTTGCAAAAAGCAATGTCATCTATCTTAGATAAAACCTTTGCCGCCACATCCAGCCCCGATTTAGCATCCGGCGCAAGATCCTTCTGCGATGCATCACCGGTCACTACAACTTTAGAGCCAAAACCGATACGCGTCAAAAACATTTTCATCTGTGCCGGTGTCGTATTCTGCGCCTCATCCAGAATAATATACGCATTATCCAGAGTTCTGCCTCTCATATAAGCAAGGGGCGCCACTTCGATCAGCCCCTTTTCCATATTTTTGTTAAAATTCTCCGCTCCCATGATCTGATACAGCGCATCATAGAGCGGTCTTAAATAAGGATCTACTTTACTCTGTAAATCTCCCGGCAAAAAACCAAGCTTTTCTCCCGCCTCAATGGCAGGTCTTGTAAGAATAATCCGGCTTACTTCATTATTCTTAAAAGCCGTGATCGCCATCGCCATTGCAAGATATGTCTTGCCCGTTCCGGCAGGTCCGATTCCGAATACAATCATGTGATCCCTGATGGCATCCACATATTGCTTCTGCCCCAAGGTCTTAGGTTTGATCGGTTTCCCGCTTATGGTATGACAGATACAGTCTCCATCTATCTCCAACAGAACATCTTCTTCGGTCTCTTTCCCCATCTCAAGGGCATAATCAATACTCTGCTCTTCCAACACAGTTCCTCTCTCTGACAAAGTGAGCAGCTCCCGCACAATGCGGGCTGCCTGTTCTACCGGTTTCTTATCCCCACTGATTCTGACAGAGCCATCGCGGTCTACGATCATCACGTGAAGATCATCCTCAATTTTCTTAATATAGGAATCGCATTCTCCAAACAGATTCTGCATATGCTCCACGGGCACATCCATGCGGACTGTAAATTCTTCCATTTCTCTATTGCCTTTCCGTTCTGCAGCCGGATTCCGTATCGTCTCATTCTTCTATGATATCAGTTTTTCTGATATATCATCATTCTGCCCGGGCAATTCCGTCTCATCCGCTGATTCTTCTGATGATTCATCTTACTCCGGTAATCCAGCCTCCTCCGGTAATGTTTCCGAAACTTCCTCTATAATCTGCTCTGTCTGCGTAGGCATCAGTCTGACCGCGGATTCTTCCAACTGCATTTTGGCATTCAACACCCAATTATCATTATTCTTTTTTATTGTAACATTTTTTTGTGTAATTTGTACCCCTTTTTCCTCTAAAGTTGATATTATTTTACTCCATTCCTCCTGCATAATGCTTTTCATTTCATCTTCCGTATATTTCTGTTGTATCATTTCGTATTCCTGTACGGTTCTGTGCCCGTAATATAACGGCAGATACAAATGATCCAGCAATCTGACCTGGCTCTTTTCTTCACTGATGTCATAAGTTTCATAGGTAATTTTTCCAAATCCGAGATTCCATTCTTTGTCTCTGATACCCAAAAGCGGCATATTTTTTTGCTTTCCGGTATACTGCTTCTCCTCGTACAGAATATCCTGTTTCACGGAAACCGATTCGCTGTAGCGGATCGTAATATCTGCATCTGACTGTACAAACTGATATTTTCTAACTGTCGTATCTTCATTGTAAACCGGGACCGCACCGCTTACCAGCACATCCCCTTCCTCAACCTGATCTCCCAGCGCCACCTGCGGAACACCGCTTCTGGTTATTATATACGATATTGTTCCTGCTTTTGTGGCTATAATGTCCATTCCTTCTGCGTTTTCTTGTTGACCGGTCTGGTCATATTCTGGCATTTCGTTTTCTTTGATATAAATAA
This sequence comes from uncultured Bacteroides sp., assembly GCA_964589055.1. Taxonomy (GTDB): domain Bacteria; phylum Bacillota; class Clostridia; order Lachnospirales; family Lachnospiraceae; genus UBA3282. The sequence continues at coordinate 48,234 of CAZPSD010000003.1, read as the reverse complement.
GCAGTGTAGTTCCCTCTACCTGTACGGATGTCCATGTGATCACGTCATATTCTTCCCGCAGCCCTTCTTCCAGTTCCTCAATCTGAAGCCGGCTTTTCTTCATCGCCGCGTGCACGCCATGCTCCTCCAAATAGTCCATCAAAACATCTTCTGTCAGAACATAATTTCCTTCAATTTTAATATTCCATATAAACCCGGATGTTATAATCCAAAACAGCATGCATCCTGCAAGCCCTATGACAAAAATCTTTCGTTTTTGCATTTTAGACACAAAAAAAGGCAGTCCATATTTTTTCAAAACGGATGCCTTGGTTCCGGTCTTCTTTAGCAGCGGCTTTAATGCAAAAAAACCTTTTATGCTGATATTCATGGTATCATACTCGCCGTGATTGATAATGTCCCACACTAAAATATCATGATTGCCACACAGATTTAGCAATCTTTCCGTAGAGTATCCCCACACCTTGATCGTCACATAACCTTTAATATATTGTATCCAATGAAGCATCCTATTCCCCCATCACAAGTATCGGACAGCATCAATACTGCCGCTTATTTTCATGTCTTCATTGGTATAATAGTCGATGGACAGCTGCCTGCCCTCAAAGCATATCTTACAATTCTTCCCCTGCAGTACAATAGACTGCGTGTTATATTCCAGGATACCCTTATAATTCTCAATAAAGGCTTCCCGATTGCCGGTTAGCGTGACAATGGCAGCCCCCAGCATGGTATCTTTGGGAAGTCTTAAGGACTCTACGATCAATTCCCTGGAACCTGATAAAGTTGGCAGCGGTAATTTTTTATTATTTCTTCTCATAATTAACTATATGATTTCATTAAACATTTCATACCATCAATATTCAAGCCCCGACTCCAAAATTGCCCAAATCAGGCATTTCCGATTTGGGCAATCCGCATATCTATATAATTTATCAATTCACTCTCTGATTACACCCTTGATCAAAGGAAGTCTCTCCGGCTGTTTATCATCCATATGATACGCTTTCAGGAATCTCTCTTTGGCGGCTTCCAGCTTATTCTTGTCATTGGCATAAATCGCGGCTAGGGATTCCCCTTCTTTAACATAATCTCCTACCTTCTTATGCAGGACAAGCCCAACAGACAAGTCGATTTTGCTTTCTTTCGTCTCCCGTCCGCCTCCGAGAATCAGAGAACAGATGCCTATCTCGTCACAGTCAATCTTCTTCACATACCCTTCCTGCGCAGACACGATTTCTTCCACGGCAGCTGCTTTTGGGAGAAGGGACGTATCATAGACCGCTTTCGGGCTGCCTCCCTGCGCCTCTACAAATTCCGCAAGCTTCCTCAACGCGCTTTGATCCTGTATAACAGCCGAGAGCTTCTGTTTTGCTTCTTCTTCTGTCTGTGCTGCCCCTGCAGCAATTAACATATAAGCGCCAAGAGTCATGCATAACTGCGTAAAATCTTCCGGTCCTTCTCCCCGAAGCGTGGCGATCGCCTCTTCCACTTCCAGGGCATTTCCAACCGCATAACCTAACGGCTGGTCCATATCTGACACAATAGCAATCGTTTTTCTGCCTGCCATATTGCCCAGTGTCACCATCTCTTTCGCCAGAGCAAAAGCATCCTCTTCCTGTTTCATGAATGCGCCGCTTCCCGTCTTCACGTCCAGCACGATCGCATCTGCGCCGGAAGCGAGTTTCTTACTCATGATGGAACTGGCAATCAGAGACATGTTATCCACCGTAGCCGTCACATCTCTCAACGCATATAATTTCTTATCCGCCGGTGCAATATCCAAGGTCTGCCCCATGATAGACACACCGATTTCATTTACCTGCTGAACAAAATGTTCTGCCGGAATACCGGTGGTAAATCCTTCAAAGCTTTCCAGCTTATCGATCGTGCCGCCTGTGTGTCCAAGTCCTCTGCCGCTCATTTTAGCGATCTTAACGCCGCATGCCGCCACCATAGGCGTCAGTGCGATGGATGTCTTATCTCCCACGCCGCCGGTAGAATGTTTATCCACCTTCACGCCGGAAATCGCAGACAGATCCATCATCTCCCCGCTGTGTGCCATCGCCATGGTAAGCGCCGTCGTCTCTTGCGCGTTCATGCCCCTGAAATAAACAGCCATCATCATGGCTGACATCTGATAGTCGGGTATCCGGTCAGCCGTATATTCTTCGATCATATAATTGATCTCTGCATCACTTAACGCCCCGCCGTTTCGTTTTTTCATAATCAGGTCATACATTCTCATACAGGAAATCCTCCGCCTTTCTATCCATCTGCCAATCAGAAACTGCCGCCACAATCAATCCTGATTTTACAGATAAATAATCACAGATACAGATATTTCTTTTCAATTAGTGATATCATCAATATACCTTGCCAGAATTGCTTCTGTACTGCGCATTCAAATCCCGCAATTCGATACGCCCTTCAATATAAGGTTCATAGAAAGCGTCTACGCTTCCGCCTCCCAGATTATCACAGCCGTTGCAGAAATCGCATGCTCCTCCGCACTGGTTTAATCCCTGCTGTACAATCTGAATACGTTCCTCCCGGGTAGTATCTTTAATCAGTAGTGACTCCATTTCTATCACGCTCCTTCCCTTCTATATTAAGACTTTTGCCCGCCATGTCCGTATATATAAGAATTCGGCTCCAAATGCATGGTTTTGTTTCATACATCAAAATATAGTTCTATGCTTTTTTATCAAATAGAGATATGTTTTCACTGTCTGCCGCATCGATAAAAGCATACTCATCATTATGTGGGAACAGCAATTCCATATATAAATTCCCAAGCAACCCCTTTACTTTGTCAGTATCAATGTTTGCAACAGAAAAATCATTGATTTCCATCCGTTTTAAATTTTCCAGAATTCTCTCTATCTTCTGCCTCTCCGAAGGTTCCGGCTTCGGTTCCCGGCTTAAAGTTTCTGGCGCGGCCGATTCCATAATCGATTTCGTTTCGGGAATATTATATACGACATTTTTACATGTTTTCTCAAAACATTCAGGATCGTACTCTGCCAGATAAACCAAATCCTCCATAGTTAATACTTTCTTATTATGAATTTTAAGATATATATTGATGAGACGAGTATCTTTTTCCATAGTCTTCCTGCAAATTAGAATATGTTTTTGTTTTACAAGGTCTTAGCTACACTCTTCTGTAGCGATTCAGGCAGGCATATATTTCCTGCGCTCTCGGTATTGCATATCCACCGGGAATATAGCTTCCATCCGAAAAGAACCCTAACCCCTCTTTCTCCAGTCGGCCGATGATATATTCTGCAATTTCCGGCAGTGTTCTTCTGCCGTCAATCAGCTTCTCTACTGTATATTTTAGTAGGAATCCAAGCGCAGCAGTCTGCTCACTGTCAATAATCTGCTCTATATATCGCAAATCTACATTTTGTTTGCCCAGAACGAATCCATCTCGTCCCATTACCTTCACCTTCAAACGCTCCGGCTCATTCTGCTTAAATTCTCCTGTACGGTAATCCCGCCGCTTGACTGCGCCCTCCGCATCTTTCGTCATGACACGGTGACTCATGGGTTTCCGAAACTCCGATCCCCTTTCCGGCACATACAACGGAAAACTCTCACACAGCAGCTTCACCTTCTTAGTGATATCTGCCGGCTGATAATTGTCCATCTGGATAACCGTGTCCGCAATATGGAAAAATGCTCCCGAGCTTCCCGCAACAAGGATTGTGGAAATACCCATTCGTTCATACAGTTCTCTGGCTCTCGATAAAAACGGAGTGATAGGCTCCTTGTCCGGGCTTACAACACTCTGCATAAAGGCATCCCGAACCATAAAATTGGTTGCAGAGGTATCTTCATCCAGCAAAAACATCCTGCTTCCTGCCTCTATCCCCTCCACAATTCCCGCCGCCTGAGAGGTACTTCCGCTGGCATCTGCAGTGGAAAAGCTATGTGTATCTTTTTTGTTTGGCAAATCATTTATAAACAGAGATATATCTACATCCTTGATAAAACGTCCGTCCTCGGAACGCAGCTTCAGAGCGCTTTCGTCCGTGATCACATATTCTCTTCCGTCTCCTGCGATGTGATTGTACACGCCAAGCGCCAGCGCCGTCAGCAATGTAGACTTACCGTGGTAGCCGCCCCCGACAATCAACGTAATTCCCTCCGGGATCCCCATTCCGGTAATAGTTCCCTTGTGAGGCAGCTCCATGCTTATACGCAAAGAATCCGGCGCCATAAATTCCACGGGATTTTTCATTGGACGCTGGGAGATACCGCTTTCCCTCGGAAGCACAGCGTGATCCGCCACAAACGCCACCAGCCTTCGCTCTTTGAGTTGATTTCGGATATAAGCCTGATCCTCCGCCAACTCAACTACCTCCCTTACAGTCCGGGGATTCAGATTCCGATAACAAAATGACTGTTCTACACACACCGGAAGATAATCAAACAAAATCTTCTCTAACTCTTTAGCATTGATGGTTCTTCCGTTTGCGGGAAATCCCACGGCAAAACGTACCGCTATTTTCTCCCTGCTGACCTCACAGGCAGTACGGCAAAGTACCTCCTGTCCGCAGTGTGTCACAGAGATCAGACCACTCTTACCGGAGCCCTTTGCCTTGAAGTTAAAATGATTTACCTGCACACCAAACTGGCGGATAAGATAGTCTGCCAGTGCCGTTTTCGTCAGGTCGTCCTTCAGACAGAAGTCAGGAAAACCTGCCCTCATCATGGGAACAAACACACTCACCAGAGAAGGCGCTGCAAAAGGATCCCCCTGCACATGGTCAATATTCAACTGATATCCTTCAAACTGAAAGCTGCCGCGCAGTGACTTATACGCCGGATAACTCTTGCGATCAATACTCCTAAGCTGATTCTGTAAATCTCTTGCTGACTGCATCATAATACCCATCTCTTTCCTGTTTTATAGTTTTCTCTTCATCTGTAGCATTTCATCAATCTGTTTTTGTTTCTTTAGCGGGTTTCTGTGGACATTGATACGCCCTTACTTATGATACGGTTCCTTATTTATAATCCGATACCCCCGGTAAATCTGCTCAAGCAAAATAACCCGCATCAATTGATGTGGGAACGTCATCTTAGAAAAGCTGATTGCTTCATCAGCCCTTGCACATATCTCTTCATGCAGCCCCAGCGACCCGCCGATCACAAACTGAATGTGACCGACTCCCTGTACGGCAAGTCGTTCCAATCTGCCCGCAAACGCCATGGAATCATACATTTTCCCTTGAATTTCCAAGGTGATCACATAAGCATCTTCCCTGATATATTTGAGAATCCGCTCCGCCTCCTTCCTCTTAATGGCGTTTCCCAGTGCTTCACCTGCTTTATCCGGGGTCTTCTCATCCTCCACCTGCACAATTTCGAGTTTACAGTATCTGCTAAGCCGTTTCTCATACTCTGCAACCGCATCCCGATAGAATTTCTCCTTGATTTTACCTACGGTAATAATTGTTATTTTCATACTTCCTCAAATAATGTCTGATAATATTCGTCTATGAAATGATCTAAAAATGCCTCATCCAGATTTAGAAATTTATCACTGATCAATTTTCTCATTCTCTCTGCGCGCTTAAAATACTTCTGTTCCTCCGCCATTTCTTCGTCCTCAAACAATCCCTCATCCACCTTGTCAGCACTGAGATTCTCCTGACACCATTTCGTCATCTCCGCCATGAGGGAATCTTCTGTCTTAGCCTTGCTAAAAAGGACTTTGGAACTGCGCATGGACACAAAGCCGAACACAATAAACAAAATGAACATGGCTCCCATAACGCCGCACACCAGATACTTCGACGTACCGTCATTCTGATAAACCGGAAGTATACCAAGAAATATCAGCAATACTGCAACAAAACCGATACCACCCACTACAAGCAGCGTATAGGCGGAAGATTTGTTGTCCTCTGCTTTTGCCGCGCTGTTTTGGTAAGCACGATAAACGGTCGTTTTTTCAGTTTGCTTTAATTCATGCTTTTCGCCATCTTCCAAGCTATCCACAAGCTCTACTCCGCATTCCGCACACACGGCAATGCCTTTTCTGTATTCATTTCTGCATTTCGGACACCACGGCATATCAGTCACACTCCTTATCTCACATTTGGGAAATCTTGTCCAAAAAAGAATCTTACATGTCTTTATTTTATAATCATTTTGCACGAATTGCAATATAATATATCACTAAGCCGACCTTATTCAAGGTAAAAACAGAACTGTCATCAATCGGCATCTCATTAAACTGCTAAAGCACAATAATCTGTATTGTTTTATTGGCTATCAGAAAAACATAACCGACAGACAAAAAGCAGGCATAAAAACAGCTTCATGCCTGCTCATAATACCTGATCTTATGCACTTATTTTAACAACTCCCGAATACCCTGATTCTTATTCTCTGATTTATCAATATCCATACAAAGAGAATTGTCATCTCTCTTACGCCACACGGAGCACTCTCCGATAGCACTCATGTCTCTCCACAGTTCAAACACACCTTTTGACGCAACGCCTTCCCATTCCTCTACATTACCGGTATAATCTACGGTATTGGCATACAATTCTCCGTCATACAGACCGTCTGTGAAATTACCAACGACGTTTTGCAGGATCCGGTCATGCGCAGGCAGTTTTGAGATATCCACCTCATAATGTTCTGCTCCCTGTCCATTGGGCAGATTGTTCACCCAGGTACCTGCATAACTGTGCGCCATATATTTACCCATGGCATTATTCTTATCCTTCTGCTGAATATAGAAACGGAACCATGTGCCCTCGCCGTTTCTGACGCCATGTGACCATTCTCCGTAATAATAACTGTTCTGTTCATAGATAGCGAGTCCTTTTCCGTTTGGCTGTCCCTCGCTGTCCACTTCTCCCTGATAATAATAGCTGTTCATATCTTCCAGTTCGGCCGAGAGCTTCACATACCGCTTCAAGTGCGCCAGATCCCAGATCGCATCCTGATTATTGTCTGCGAAATAGGGAAGCGCTTCATTCAGAATATATTCTTTCGTATAGGATACATCGCTTTCATCCTCCACATCAACTACAATAGCGGTCTTATCGTCATCTTCCGCCGCCGGCTCGGTTTCCGCATCCATATTTTCCTTTTTATCTTTATCGGAAACCTCCTGTTCTTCGGAAGGAGATACCACGATAGCGTTTGCAGTCGTGTCCACAGACATTTCCTGCTGTTTCTGCTCCTGTGCATACTCGGTAATGCTCTGATTCAAATCCGTGCCGGAATCTGCACTCCCCTGTCTGCGTGCCGGAATCAGAATAAGAAGCACAATAATACATGCCAATAAAACTACAATGACACCCAAGAGAACTGCCGTCATGTACGGTTTTTGCAAAACTTCCGAAATCCCGCCCGCCTTAGCATCCGTTTCTTTCGCTTCCGTATCCTCTTCTTCCGGCTCCTGCTCCAAATCTATGATATCGTCATCCGGCTTTTCACCTTTTTGACTGCGGATATCATTACGCCAATCTTTCTCTTCCGAATGTCCGTTTCTCTCCAATAAATTCATAGCAACATTCCTTTCCGTGGTTTCCTGTTATCTATCAGAAATATTTTCAGCATTACAAATGCGCTTCCTCTGTACTTTCTCATAATTTCTTTTACAATTATATCATATCTTTTAATCCTTAAAGAACAAGCATATAAATTATTAAGAATTTCTTATCTTATATACTTTTCGAACGTTCTTCCGCAAAAAAGTCTGTCTGCCATAATGTGACAAACAGACTTTTTCTGCTCATTTATTTGTATCTGCCTTTAGATCATTTCTTATTTGGACAAATATTCATCAATACCCTTAGCAGCGGCTTTACCGGCACCCATGGCAAGGATTACGGTTGCCGCGCCTGTCACGGCATCACCGCCTGCATAAACGCCTTCCTTGGTTGTCTTACCGAATTCTTCTTCTGCCACAATACACTTATGACTGTTGACATCCAACCCTTTGGTGGTGGAAGAAATAAGAGGATTCGGAGAAGTACCGAGAGACATAATTACGGTATCCGCATCCATTACAAACTCGGATCCCTCAATCACGACCGGACGGCGTCTGCCGGAAGCATCCGGCTCACCCAATTCCATTTTTACGCACTTAATGCCGCATACCCAGCCGTTTTCATCGGCAAGGATTTCTGTGGGATTGGTCAACAGATCAAAGATAATGCCTTCTTCTTTTGCATGGTGTACTTCCTCTACACGGGCAGGAAGCTCTTCTTCGCTTCTGCGGTATACAATATGCACCTCCGCACCGAGACGCAATGCTGTTCTTGCCGCATCCATAGCTACGTTGCCGCCGCCCACAACGGCAACTTTCTGTCCTCTCATGATCGGTGTGTTGGAATTCTCATCAAAAGCTTTCATCAAATTGCTTCTGGTCAGATATTCGTTAGCAGAGAACACGCCGTTAGCCTGCTCGCCGGGAATACCCATGAACTTCGGAAGTCCGGCGCCGGAACCGATAAATACGGCATCGAAGCCTTCTTCTTCCAATAATTCATCAATTGTAACAGATTTACCCACAACCACATTCGTCTCGATCTTAACACCGATAGACTTTACATTCTCAATTTCTTTCGCTACAACAGCCTGCTTCGGAAGACGGAACTCAGGAATACCGTATACCAGTACGCCGCCAGCCTCGTGCAATGCCTCAAAGATGGTAACATCATAGCCCATCTTAGCCAAATCTCCCGCACAGGTAAGTCCTGCAGGTCCGGAACCGATGACAGCTACTTTCTTGCCTTTCTTCTCTTTTGCTCCCTCAGGCTTGATATTGTTCTCTCTTGCCCAGTCAGCTACGAAACGCTCCAGTTTACCGATAGAAATCGACTCGCCTTTGATGCCGCGGATACACTTACCCTCACACTGGCTCTCCTGTGGGCATACACGACCGCAGACTGCGGGAAGTGCCGAAGACTCGCTGATGATCTGATATGCTGCGGCGATATCTCCTTCTTTCACTTTCTCTATAAATCCCGGAATATTGATTGAAACCGGACATCCCTTGACACACTGTGCGTTCTTACAGTTGATACAGCGCGTTGCCTCGCACATAGCTTCTTCTTTATCATAACCTAAACATACTTCTTCAAAATTTGTCGCACGTATTTTCGCATCCTGTTCACGGACAGGTACCTTCTTTAATACATCTACTTCCATTAGTCATTACCTCCGCAATTTCCGCATCCGCCGTGATGAGTATCTCCCTCTTTGACCTTTAAGAATGCCCTGCCTTCCTTAGTCCTATAGATCTGCTGGCGCTTCATCGCCTGATCGAAATCTACTTTATGTCCGTCGAACTCAGGTCCGTCTACACATGCAAATTTCACTTCTCCATCCACAGTCAGACGGCATGCACCGCACATACCGGTTCCGTCTACCATGATCGGATTCATGCTGACAATGGTATGCAGATCATACTTCTTCGTAGTCAGACAGACAAATTTCATCATGATCATCGGTCCGATTGCCACACATACATCGTATGTCTTACCCTCTGTCTCAATCAGGTCTTCGATCACCTTGGTTACCATACCGCTTCTGCCGTAGGAACCGTCATCTGTTGTAATATATAAATTGCCGGCTACGGCTTTCATCTCCTCTTCCATAATCAGCAGATCTTTGGTCTTGGCACCGACGATTACATCTGCATCAATACCGTTCTCATGCAGCCATTTTACCTGCGGATAAACAGGCGCCGTACCTAAGCCTCCCGCCACAAAAAGAATCTTTTTCTTTTTCAGGCTGTCGATCTCTTCACTGATAAATTCAGAAGGACAGCCAAGCGGTCCTACAAAATCATGAAAACTGTCCCCGGCTTTTAAGTCTCTCATCATCTCTGTTGCTGCACCGACTACCTGAAATACAATGGTAATCGTTCCATTAGCTCTGTCATAGTCACAAATGGTAAGCGGAATACGTTCTCCCTCTTCATCCATCCTGACAATAACAAACTGTCCCGGCTGACAGGACTTAGCAACACGAGGCGCCTCTACATCCATAAGATAGATGTTCGTCGCAAGTTCTTCAGCTTTTAAAATCTTGTACATCCCACTTATCCTCCTAAATTGATATCCCCTAATTGACTGCATAAACTCATGCATCTTTTTAATGATATAAAAACTTGACATATTTTGCAATAGTTTTATATGGGAACCGCAACAAAATTCCCTTCTTCATCATATCCAAGCTGGGCTGCCTGCCCCGTATAGATCTGTACCAAAAACACTTTATCGGTACGGCTTAACATGCCGGTTCCGTCATCATAATACTCATAGATCGTGAAATAATCATCATCCTCTCCGATTCTAAGCACAGAACTGAATTGATAACTCAGTGTACCGCTCAGCCGCTTATTATGTCCTGCTGTATCCTCCAAATATCCTGTATCCACCAGGTGCTCGACCAGATTGTTAACAGCCTGGCTTGTGGGGATGGCATTTTTCAATGTCAGCACATACGTACGCATGGTAATCTCACTGGCTACGCCTTCTTTGCTGATATTGACGAACTTGAACAGGGTTTTGCCAAGGGGCATGGGGATCGGTCCGGTATACGGTACGCTGTCCGCTGTAGGATCGGATTCATCCGTAGTGTAATATATTTTACATCCCTCTACACCCTCCACGGTAATCATGGCAGGTTCCGTATATTCCCCGCTGTATAAGTCCACTTCCGGCGCATTGGGAACTGACAGATTGATCACATACTTTTTACTTACAATTTCACTTTCAATCCCATAATCGTTGACAAAGAAGGCACTGATCGTATATTCTCCCGTCTCTAAAAAAAGCGGTGCCGTATAGACCAGGCTATTGGTATCCGGCGTGGAACCATCCATCGTATAATAAATCGTTCCCGATGTATTAGAGCTGAGCTTTAACGGAATCACTTCCGCATAACTGCCCTCCACATAACTGAATTCCGGCTCCATTGCAAGATAACTTTGAAACATATTTACAATCTGTTCATCCTCGCAGTTTCGCAGAAGCTCATTGATTTGCGCATACTGCCCTTGATTGGCATAAATGGTAACCACTTTGTCATAAGCTTCTTCCACATCTTCATGGGGAAAACCGCCATCCTCAATAATCTTCATCAACTGCACCAGCGCCGCCCCATGATCCTGCTGTAAATAATAATAATCCGCTTCCAGGAAAAGCAGTTCCGCTACGTCAGGGTGACGGGCATAAGCTTCCTCCAGACAGGCGATAGCTTCCGTATAAGCTTCATTCGACGCATACTCTTTCGCTTTGTCAATCTGATACTCCACTGTCTGAATATGATAAGCATACATAGCATAGGAGATTAACGCTACGACAAAAATAATCACAAGGCTCATAACACCCCATGTCTTCCGGTTGCCGGCAGTAATCTCATCGTTTTCCCCTGCTTCCTCTATGTATTCCCTGTCCTCATCCGTATCCGTTTCTGTCTTGTCTTCTCCCTCCTGCATAGCTGCCAACGTGGATAAGGTTTCTGTTATGCTGTTTTCTATTTCCGGTTCAAAGTCCGGCACAATCTGAATTTCCTCTCCGCATATTTCGCAGATCAGATGACCGTCTTTCAACTCATTTCCGCAATTCAGGCACTTCATAAGCAGTTCCTTCTCTACCTCTTAAATACGCATACATAACTCTTAATTCTGCAGCGCTGCAGACTCCACACAGTTGTGCATCAGCATGGCGATCGTCATAGGGCCGACACCGCCCGGTACAGGCGTGATCGCGCTGCAAATCGGTGCTACATCATCATAATCCACATCACCGCACAATTTATTGTTCTCATTGCGATGGATTCCCACATCAATTACCACCGCACCTTCTTTCACATAATCTCTTGTAATCATCTTAGGCTTGCCGATTGCAACCACTAAGATATCTGCCCGTTTTGTCACTTCTTTCAGGTCTTTCGTCTTAGAATGGGTAATTGTGACCGTACCGTTTTCCCGCAGAAGAAGCAGCGCCATAGGCTTTCCTACAATATTGCTTCTGCCGATCACGACACAATTCTTCCCGGCAATCTCTATGCCGGAACGTTTCAAAAGCTGGATAATGCCTGCCGGGGTACAGGATACAAATCCGGGCTGTCCGATACATAACGCACCTACGCTCTGCGGGTGGAAACCGTCTACATCTTTCTTCGGATCGATGGCACGGATCACAGCGTCCTCGTTAATATGCTTCGGAAGCGGTAACTGCACCAGAATACCGTTTACTTCCTTCTTCGCGTTTAATCCTGCAATCAGACTAAGCAGTTCTTCCTGTGTCGTTTCCTCCGGTAATTCATATGCCAGCGATTCAATACCGATATAGGCGCAGGCTTTTTTCTTATTTCCTACATACACACCGGATGCCGGGTCATTACCTACCTGAATAACTGCAAGGCATACCTGCGATCCCTGCGCCTTCAATTCTTCTACTTTCACTTTTAATTCATTCTTGATCTCTGTCGAGATCGCTTTTCCGTCTATAATCTGCGGCATTACAATACCCTCCATTCTGAAACGTTTTCGCTGCTTTGTCCTTACCATTTAGAATAAACCTGTGATCCTACCGCCTTCATCCACATCAATCTGATATGCTGCGGGGTTTTTCGGCAGTCCCGGCATAGTCATGACCGCTCCGGTCAACACCACAACGAATCCGGCTCCCGCAGAAACATACACTTCTCTGACACTCATTTCAAAACCGGACGGTCTTCCTAAGAGCGCCGGGTTATCAGATAAAGAATACTGTGTTTTAGCCATGCATACCGGCATGCTGCCAACCCCTAACTCCTCCAATTTCTGTATCTGTTTCTCAGCAGTCGGCGAATAGGACACGCCGCCCGCACCGTAGATCTCGCTTGAGACCGTCTCGATTTTTTCTTTCAAAGATAAAGAATCATCATATAATACCTTGAAACGGCTTTCTTTGTTCTCTAAAGTATCCAATACCTTATTAGCCAGGGCAATACCGCCTTCGCCGCCTTTCTCCCACACTTCGGAGAGCGCGAATTCACAATTTCTATCCTCGCAAAATTTCTGCACAAAGTCAATCTCAGCCTTCGTATCGGTCACAAAGGAATTCAGCGTCACTACGATCGGCACTCCATACTTGTGCAAATTCTCAATATGCTTTTCCAAATTCACGATACCTGCCTGTAACGCTTTCAGATTCTCCTCAGACAGATCTTCTTTCTTCACGCCGCCGTTATATTTTAATGCTCTGATCGTCGCTACCAGCACAACCGCGTCCGGTTTTAAGTCTGCTATACGGCATTTAATATCGAAGAACTTCTCCGCACCCAGATCTGCACCGAATCCGGCCTCGGTTATGACATAATCAGCCATTTTCAGCGCTGTCTTCGTTGCACGAACCGAATTACAGCCATGGGCTATATTGGCAAAAGGACCCCCGTGTACAAGTGCCGGAGTATGCTCCAATGTCTGAATCAGATTCGGTTTCATGGCATCCTTAAGAAGCGCAGCCATAGAGCCCACAGCATTGAGGTCAGACGCCGTTACCGGATCGCCCTTGAAAGTATAGGCAACTATGATCTTACCCAGCCTTTCTTTTAAATCCTGCATATCAGATGCCAGACACAGAATTGCCATGATCTCGCTTGCAACCGTAATGACGAAGTGATCCTCTCTTACCATACCATCCGTCTTATTACCCAGTCCCACAACCACATTGCGGAGAACCCGGTCATTCATATCCAAACATCTCTTCCACACGACCTGTCTGGGATCGATTCCCAATTCATTTCCCTGCTGGATGTGGTTATCCAACAACGCCGCCAGCAAATTGTTGGCAGAGGTTATGGCATGGAAATCCCCCGTAAAATGCAGGTTCAGATCTTCCATCGGAACAACCTGCGCATAGCCGCCGCCCGCAGCGCCGCCTTTGATGCCGAAACAAGGACCTAAAGAAGGCTCACGGAGTGCGATAACTGCCTTTTTGCCGAGCTTGCCAAATGCCTGTCCAAGTCCCACACTTGTAGTGGTCTTGCCTTCTCCGGCAGGTGTCGGATTGATGGCTGTTACCAGAATCAGTTTGCCCTCCGGACGATCCTGAATACTCTCTATGTACTCATCTGAAATTTTTGCTTTATATTTACCGTATAATTCCAGATCATCTGCCTGAATACCGATTCTTTCCGCAACATTTACAATATTCTCCAGTACCGCTTCCTGTGCGATTTCAATATCTGTTTTCATGTCCGTATCCGCCTTTCTTATACTATCTTATTTGTTCTGCCGCTGCTGTACATTATTGTACTTCGATGGTCTGTCTGTATTCCTTCCGGCTGCAGATCAAATGGTTTCCTCAACAAACTGCTCAAATTCCTCCGCAGTCATAAGAACTTTACGCGGTTTCGTCCCTTCTTCCTCGCCTACGACACCGGCCTCACAGAGTTGATCCATAATGCGCGCCGCCCTGTTAAAACCAATTTTAAAGACTCGCTGGAGCATACCGATAGAAGCCTTATTCTTCTCAATGATAAATCTTCCGGCATCTGCAAAATACTGATCATATTCAGAACCGCCGTCGGAAACAGAGCCTGCTGCGGCACCGCCTGTTCCGCTGTCCATACTTTTAATCTTATCCTCAACATCCTCATTGTACACATTGCCGATCGCCTGGTTTTTCAGGAAATCCACTACGTCCGACACTTCTTTGTCAGATACGAAAGCGCCCTGGATACGCGCCGGTTTCGGATATCCCTGCGGGTAAAAGAGCATATCACCCTTACCGAGAAGCTTCTCTGCACCGACCATGTCCAAGATCGTACGGGAATCCACACCGGAGGATACGGCAAATGCCACACGGCTGGGCATGTTCGCCTTAATCAGTCCCGTAATAACATCCACAGACGGCCGCTGGGTCGCAATAATCAGATGGATACCGCAGGCTCTGGCAAGCTGTGCCAAACGGCAGATAGACTCTTCTACCTCTCCCGGCGACACCATCATCAGATCTGCCAGCTCGTCTACGATAATCAGAATCTGCGGCAGCTTCTGCGGTGCATCCGGATCTCCTGCGGCCTGCATACTCTCTGCCTTTCTATTATACCCTTTCAGGTCACGAACATTATAGTCCGCAAATTTCTTATAACGATCCGTCATCTCAGCTACGCCCCAATGCAGTGCTGCAGCCGCCTTCTTCGGGTCTGTTACCACCGGAATCAGCAGATGCGGAATGCCATTATAGACACTGAGTTCCACCACTTTCGGATCGACCATGATCATCTTCACATCGTCCGGATGCGCTTTGTATAAAATACCCATGATAATGGTATTGATGCAGACCGATTTACCGGAACCGGTAGCTCCGGCAATCAACATATGCGGCATTTTGGCGATATCCGTCACGATTGTCTGACCGCCGATATCCTTACCGACCGCAAAGGCAAGATTAGACGGAAACTCTTTAAATTCTTTGGATTCCACCATTTCTCTGAATGCCACTGCGGTATTCTCTTTATTCGGCACTTCAATACCAACTGCCGCTTTGCCGGGAATAGGCGCTTCAATACGAATATCCGTTGCCGCAAGATTCAGCTTGATATCATCCGCCAGCCCGACGATCTTGCTGACCTTAACCCCCTGCTCCGGCTGTAATTCATAGCGGGTTACGGAAGGTCCCTGACTGATATCTGTGACAGTTACCTTGACGCCGAAGGTCTGTAATGTCTGCCGTAATCGTTCCGCAGTTTCTCTTAACTCTTTACCGGAACTGCCGCCGGACTTGCCGCTTTCTTTCGCAAGCAGATTTAAAGGCGGAAATTTATAGGGTTTTGCTATTTTCTTATCAGGCTCCGGCTTGATTTGAATATTCTCTGATACCGTATCCGAATCTGTCTGTGTGTTCTTAACTGCCACGGCGCGCTCTCTGCCCGGCGCCGCCGCCATGGTATTGCCCATCTCTGCAGTGTAGGAATTCTGCGGTTTCAACGGCTCATAAGTTTTGCCATCCATATGGAGCACCGGAGCATTTGCATCAGATTCCGAATATGTTGTTTCCTGTTCGGCTCCGCCGATATGTATCTCATCAATCGCATCGGATTCGTTCTCAATGTAATGATAGGAATGTTGCCCGCAGATCGGCTCATCTTCCACCGGATTTAGTGTGATTTCGTGAATGTCATCTCTTGTCTTCCCGAAATCTTCTGTGCCTTTCTCTTTATCCAGAGCCGTATCTATCATGACGCCGGCGACTTTCTTATCCATTCGGAGAATTTTCTCATTCTCTTTCTCTTCTTCTTTTTGACGGCGTTTCTCTGCCTCTTTTGCCCGGCGCTCTTCCATCTCGCTGCGCCTAATGGCGGCTCTCTCCTTGCGATAAGCGGCATCCTCCACGGAACGCTCATACACTTTGCGTCCCTGTCTGGTTACTCCGCCGATAAAAGACTTCTCCGTCACAATGACAAAACAAATAATGCCAAGCACAATAATTGCCAGCACCGTTCCTACCATTCCGAGAAAATGATAGGATGCATAAGCAAGTGAACCGGCTATAATACCGCCTCCATTATGATTCCCACTGCATCTGCCGTAGATTTCCTTAATCTGATAGCTGTCCACAGACGCCATCTGCGTACCGGACAATTCACAGATCATACTGACCAGAATAAACAGGACGGCGCCTGCAACCAGTTTTCTGGTTGCAATGTTATTACCTACATTAGACAAGCCAAAAGCAATTGCCAAAAAGATAATAATCGGCGCAATATAAGCCATTAAGCCAAAAACGCCAAACATAAAATCACTGACCGCATCGCCGATTTTGCCTACCACGCCAAAATTGCATAAAAACAAAATAATGGCAAGCGCAAACAATCCGATCAGCAAAATCTCATTGCGGATTGCGGCATCCATAGGCTCCGCCTGCGTTTTCTTTCGTCCGGTACTGCTCCTTGTCTGTGTCTTTCTTTGATTCGCACTGCTTCTATTTGTATTCGTTTTCGTTGATTTTCTCTTCGTGGAAGATTGATTTCTTCCCTGATTAGATGCCATTACAATGCCTCCCAAGCATATATAACGCGGTCCGCGTAAATGAAAATATGACTCAATATAGTATATCATTTTCATTTTCGCTTGTCATCCTTTATTTTGTGCTCTCTTTCCTGTCCTCTTTCCTTTTATCCACTATATCATGGAGCATGGAAATCGCATCTTTTATACCACCCACTTCACAGATAATCCCTTCTTCCACAGCTTCCCTGCCGACCAGCACGGTTCCCACATCCTTGGTCAGCATTCCGGTCTCCATCATCAACTCCTCCAGCCTGGGCTTCGATATTTTGCAGTGTTCACATACAAAGCCGGTAATACGGTTCTGAATCTGCTTAAAATAATCAAAAGTCTGCTGTACGCCAATAACCATGCCGCTTAACCTGACCGGATGGATTACCATGGTTCCGGTCGGCACGATAAAGGAATAGTCCGTACTGACCGCAATCGGCACACCGATGGAGTGACTGCCGCCAAGCACCAGCGATACGGTCGGCTTACTTAAAGATGCAATCATCTCAGCAATGGCAAGACCGGCTTCCACATCGCCGCCCATCGTATTTAACAAAATCAATACGCCGTCAATATCCTGGCTGTCTTCAATCGCCGCAAGCTGCGGTAGAACATGCTCGTACTTCGTCGTCTTCGAGGAACTTCCCAGATTGTCATGTCCTTCTATCTCGCCGATAATTGTGACCAAATGTATCTTATGATGCGCTTTGTTTTCATCCAGTGTGATCTGTCCGACTTCTTCGATCCGCTCATCTTTATGCTTCTCTTTCTCCCGCTTTTCTTCTTCCTGTTCCTTATCGGTTTCCTTGTCCGGGTTTTCTTCCTTCTGCGTTTTCTTATCTTTATCCTTCTCTTTATCTTTCTCTCTATTGTCTTTGCCTCTGTGGCAGTCTTTTTCTTTATGATTGTTATTACCCATTGTTTAAGCCTCCGATCCGCTGTAATTTTCATTTCATCAAAATAATACAAATACAAAAGAGAACCACCTTCGTGATTCTCTCTTAGTTTGCGTTATTTTCTTAACAATTATGCATTACGATTATTATACGATTTAATGAAGATCAAAATCATCATTTTCATCGACTTCAATATCGTATTTCATATCTTTATCCGCCACCGGATACTGATAATCCATCTCTTTTTTCACATGCTTCTTCGGAAGCGGCAGCGGATTCTCTATAAAGCGCGGCTTCTCTTCTGTCTGCACAGGCTTTGTCTCCTCAATCGGCTCCACGGATGCGTTGATTTCTTCAATTTTTGCCTGCACCGCCTTCGCCTGTCCGGCGAAGATACAATTCTGCAGTCCGAGTCCTGCCAATACGCTCCACTGGAACAACGAAATCATCGTATACGGCAAAATGCCATAGCTAAACAGTGGCGTAGGCGCAATAAGAATGCATGCCAAGATCCACAGCATATAGTTTTGCTCTTTATTTTCTCTTTTTTCCCTGAAAAATTCAAAAACCAGAAAAGACCCTGCCACAACAAGAAGCGTCACAACCGGTAACTCCGGCATTTCCTGTGCCCTGCCGTAAAAAAAGCTGAAACTGCACTTTTGCCGATACAGCTGCAGCCAGGATGCCCTTTCCTGGATAAAACTGCTTCCCCGGTACAGTGACACAATCCCAAACATGCAGTTTAATGCTGACACACATGATACCAAAGCCACAATAAAAGACACAATGCTGACTTTCGCCGTATTATTGGCCGGTTCTCCATCTTTATGTTTCTTTTTTCCGGTAAACAAACCGGTCAGGAAGATCAGTAAAACAAGAAATTTAATATCCAGATATACCAGGATTCCTGTCACGATGCCTGACAGTACCGCGCCGCAGACAGCCATAGGCTTGCTAAACTGGTTATCACAATAATCCTTGACATATTTAATGATCAGAAGAAGACCGATAAGATATAGCATAAAAACCAGATTACCCGGAGCGATACTGTACATTTCATCGACATAGATACTCGAAAATGACAGAAAAATCAAAACAACACAAGCGGGCAATTTACCCGCCGCTTTTCTCACGACCAGATAACTTAAAACAAGGGAAATGATCTGTATGGCAGCCTCAAACAGCACTGCCGACATGATTTTATTGCCCAAAAAGGAGCATACCGCGGATATACACAGCACATACAAATACCCCGCGCCGTGAGTCAGCGGCGTAAGCTGTTCTCCCGTTCTTACAAGCGCCATATCAAAGTATGTAGCATAAGGCGTTTCCACAATATCCTTAACGCCCAAAGGCGTTGTTGCCGATAGCAATTCAAAATACGCCCCGGAATACAACACACCGGATATCCGATACAATGTTCCAAACACAATGCAAAGCGCGACCACAAAAGCTTCCAGCATCTGTGCCGTGTGTTTCTGTATCATATATTTCTTTCCGGCACAATGCGCTGTCACCCTGATCGCCCAATAAGCGCCTACAGCAATGGGAAAAATAAGGAATCCTCCAATCTTTGCCATAGATGCGGAAATATATTCTGCATACAAATAATATCCCATAAAAGCAAGCAGCATAACGCAAAGTCCTGCATAGACTGCCCACAGAACATAACTAAACCACGTTTTACGATAAGTCATATCCAATCCTCATTCTTACGAAGGCTGTAAAATCTTCCGCATATATTTTCACATTATCTTCTTATCTCAAGTCTGATAATGCCTGCTCTAAATCCGCAATAATATCATCCACATGTTCAATACCTACAGAAAGCCTGATCAGATCCGGTGCAACCCCTGCTTCTTTAAGCTGCTCGTCGTTCATCTGTCTGTGCGTATGGCTTGCCGGATGCAGCACACTGGTCCTTGCATCCGCCACATGGGTCACGATAGCCGCCAGTCTCAGACGATCCATCATCTTAGCTGCCGCATCCCTTCCGCCCTTTAAACCGAAAGAAATAACGCCGCAGGTACCGGTTGGCATATATTTCTGTGCCAGTTCATAATACCGGCTGCTCTTAAGTCCCGGATAATTTACCCATGCCACCTCCTCATGCGCCTCTAAAAACTCCGCTGTTTTCTGTGCATTGTAACAGTGTCTCTCCATTCGTAATGGTAAAGTTTCCAATCCGACATTCAGCAGAAACGCATTCTGCGGCGACTGGATAGAGCCTAAATCTCTCATCAACTGGCTGGTTGCTTTCGTGATATAAGCCGCCTTGCCAAACTTCTCCGTATAGGTGATTCCATGGTAAGACTCATCCGGCGTACACAATCCGGGAAATTTATCCGGATATGCGCTCCAGTCAAAATTACCGGAGTCTACAATACACCCTCCCACGGACATGGCATGACCGTCCATATATTTGGTTGTAGAATGGGTAACAATATCCGCTCCCCATTTAAAAGGATTGCAGTTGATCGGCGTTGCAAAGGTATTATCCACGATAAGCGGCACCTGATGGTCATGCGCCAGCTTTGCAAATTTCTCAATATCCAGCACTGCCAGCGCCGGATTCGCAATAGTTTCCGCAAATACGCACTTGGTATTGGGCCGAAATGCTTTGGCAATCTCTTCCGCCGGTGCATCCTGATCCACGACCGTACATTCGATTCCCATTTTCTTCATCGTGCAGGTCAGTAGATTAAAACTTCCGCCGTATACTGCGGCAGACATCACCACATGATCCCCTGCCTCACAAATATTAAACACCGCATAGTGGGTAGCCGCCTGTCCGGAGGAAGTAAGCATCGCCGCTGCGCCGCCCTCCAGTTCACAGATTTTCGCCGCCACACAGTCATTGGTCGGATTCTGAAGTCTTGTATAGAAATAACCGCTTTCCTCCAAATCAAATAAGCGTCCCATCTGCTCAGAAGACTCATATTTGAATGTTGTACTCTGATAAATCGGCAGGACACGCGGTTCTCCGTTCTTCGGTTTCCAGCCCGACTGTATACAAATTGTTTCTTTCCTATACTGCTTTTCCATCCTTTATCCTCCGCGTATCATATTAGTTCTTATGCCGGTTTGTAACCATATATTCTTCTCTCAATTCAGACATCATCGTTTCATAAACGTCTCTGCACTGCTCATTCCGGTTCTGTTCCAACAGATCGACGCATTTTTTAATATAACGATTCCATAAATAAAGATACTTCTCTTCAGGAGAAGCCTCCTTGGCGATTCTCTTAACAATCGTCGGCGCAATGTCATAATACTCACGAATCAGCGCCTCTCCATTCTCCTGCTTAAGCAGATACTCATCACGGTACTGTTTCATCATGGTAAGTTCTCTGCAATCCTGTGGTTTATGTAATCCCTGACATACGGCTGTCGTCACAAAACACAGCTTCTGTTTAAATCCGCCGTATATCGACTCATAATCGGATGCCTGAATATGGTTTTTGAAACTGACCGCCCATCTGTCACAAATAGCGGCGGTTAACTGCTTCATATCCTCTTCCCTGCCTCCGGATTTTCTCTGAGAGGCAATGATTGCAGGAAGAAAGTAGGACACCATATAGAGATTCAGATTTAACTGCATTTTTTCTCTCTTAGTCCTGTTTTGGGCTGCCGCAAGCATATCTTCGGCTTTCAGCGCCAGACAATCCGCCACCTGGATTCTTTCCTGATTTTGTTCTTCCGCGGAAAGTTCTTCTGCACCGATAGAATTTAACCGGTTCCACACAGAAGCATTGTCCTCTAAATATTTATGAAAAGATTCCTCATAGGTATCTCTTTTAAATTCTGCGATTCTAAGATCAGCCTGCTCCAGCATAGCCGCAACCTGATCGAGTGCTGTCTTATCCATCTATATCTCCTGCTTCCTGACTATTACTCATCCCAGTTATGATATACTGCCTGTACATCATCATCCTCATCCAACAGATCCAATGTCCTTTGCAGGTTCTTAATGGCAGTTTCATCTGTCAGCTCCACCCAGTTCTGCGGAATCATGGTCACTTCTGATGAAACCGGTGTGATTCCTGCCGCTTTTAATGCGGCATCCACTTCGCTCCACTGGTCAGGGCCCGTATAGATCTCATAGCTGTCCTCTTCCTCTGCGAAGTCCTCTGCGCCCGCATCCAAAGCGGTCATCATCAGATCGTCCGCGTCCATATCGCATTCTTCTTTATCAACAATGATAAGGCCCTTCTTGTTGAACATGAAGGACACACAGCCCTGTGTACCGATACTTCCCTGTCCTTTTGTAAAAGCACTTCTTACGTTAGCTGCCGTTCTGTTCGTGTTGTCAGTCAGTGCATCAACGATGATGGCAATACCGTTTGGTCCGTATCCCTCATAGGTAACGTATTTATAGTTTACATTGCCGCCTTCACCGGCAGCTTTCTTAATACCCCTTTCAATAGTATCGTTAGGCATATTATTGGCTTTCGCTTTGGCGATAACCTGTGCCAGCTTAAAATTATTGGCAGGATCCGGTCCGCCTTCCTTAACGGCAACCGCAATTTCTCTTCCGATGATCGTAAAAATCTTGCCTTTCGCCGCATCATTTTTCTCTTTCTTATGCTTAATATTTGCAAATTTTGAATGTCCTGACATAACCTCTGTCTCCTTTGTCCCTTTTTTATCTAAATATATATATTATCATTTTTCAGCTTCTTCTTCAACCGTATTTCCATCCTTTTGTGGCAATTCGGTCTGTACTGCAAGCTTTTTCGCCGCCACAGACTGTATCATCCTGTCTTTGACTTCCAGAATACGGAACCGATATCCTTCATACTCGAATTCGAATTCTTCTCCTTCTTCCGGTATATGCTCCAGTCTCGAGATCACAAAGCCGTTAACGGTGTCAAAGGGCTCTTCCTCAAAGTCAATCTTCAGCTTTTTCTCCAGTTCCTCAAGCGGCATCATGCCCTCTATAACATATTCGTCCAAACCACTCTCTTTGATATAAGTAGATTCCTCGTCATACTCATCCTGAATATTGCCGACGATTTCCTCCAGAATATCTTCTAATGCCACAAGTCCCGCCGTCTGTCCGTACTCGTCAATAACGATAACCATCTGGATCTTCTCTGACTGCATGACTTTAAGCAGATCGTCGATCTTACGTTTCTCCGTGATAAACACTGGCTCCCTCAAGAGTCCCTTAATCTTGCCGATAGACCTGTTCTTCATTCTTTCATTCATCTGCATACGCATAACATCTTTCAGATGCAGGATACCCACAATATGATCGATCGTTCCGTCATAAACCGGAAACCGGCTGTTATGCGCCTCCACAATAAAAGCTGCCGCTTCCTGCAATGTCATGGTGCAGTCGATTGCCACCAGATTGTTGCGGTTGATCATAATATCTTTGGCTTCTTTATCTCCGTACTCAAAAATATTGTTTATCATTTCCGCTTCACTGGCTTCCAAAATTCCCTGCTCGTGTCCCACATTGACCATGGAAAGGATTTCTTCTTCCGTCACATCCTCCTGATCGTCCGCATTGCGGACGCCAAGCAAATGCAAAACCGTCTTAGCCGTGATATAGATAAGCCACGTAAAAGGGGAAACCAGCCGCACATAAAAATAAAAGGGATTGATCAGACGGGCAATCCATTTATCCGAATGTCTGGAAGCGGCTTTCTTAGGCACCAGCACGCCGAAGGTCATAACTATGTATAATAAGAAAATCGTTACAATCACCGCTGCCGCTATCACGATCAGCCTGATCTGCCAGTTATACAGCGGTGCTATATGATTCACTGCCATTCGATACATCATATAACCAAAATAACTGTTGATACGGTACAGAATCAATGCTCCCAATACAAGGTTTATGGTCACCACACCGAGTTGTATTGCGTTGGCATACTTAGCATGGTTATCCAGCATATAATTTAACCGTTCCCGTTTTTTCCTCTGCTTGGCGTTCTCTTCTTTTTCCTCTCTGTCGCTATCCTCTGCCTCTATTACTTTCCGGTTCTGCATTGCCGAACTGAAACCGTAGAAGATCAACTCAAGAATAAGCAAAACTATAAATCCTACCATACTACTGCTCACGCCACCGTCGTCCATATATAATCCCTTTCCTCTCCAAGTAAAAATGTTTGCGTTTAAATTATACTCCTCATGCCAAAGAGCATTGTCCTTTCAGATAAACAGACTGTCTCTTTTCTATCCTAATATAGCAAGTTGCAGAATACGTGTCAAATGCGGCCAGCTTATGTATGAAGTTCCAGACTGACCATCAAACCCTCATTTACCGCCTGCATAATATCCTGATCCAGATGACATACTCTGTCCTTTAACCTTTTCTTATCGATCGTCCTAAGCTGCTCTAACAGGATAACCGAATCTTTGACCATATCGTATTTGCCGGCGTTTAATTCAATATGAGTCGGCAATTTTGCCTTGTTCATCTTCGAAGTTATTGCGGCGCATATTACCGTCGGGCTATGTTTATTTCCTACATCATTCTGTATGATCAATACCGGTCTTACGCCTCCCTGCTCGGAGCCGATTACCGGTCTTAAATCTGCATAATAGATATCTCCTCTTCTCATTACCATACACTTCCTTTATTCTTTCCAGCAATTTTATATGTCCGCAAATTCTGCCTGACATATTGGTTTCCAGCAATAGTATTGCCAGTTTCTCTAAAGGTATACATGATAATTTTATTTCATCGGACAATCGGTACTGTCTTACCTATATAAAAAATACAACATACTTTCTTACGCATAGTCCTCGTAATAATCTTTAACAGCCACGATCCCGCCGTTCTTCACAAAGACGCGTGGAATCCTCTTGCCCAGATCGCAGGCGAGCTCATAATTAAACCTGCCGGATAATGTTCCAAGCTCCTCCATTGTGATCCGTTCTGTTCCATCGGCGCCGATAAGCGTCACTTCATCTCCCTCTGCCGCTCCCGGAATGTTTTTCAGGCTGACCATAAACTGATCCATACAGACTCTTCCTAAAATGGGCGCTTTTTTCCCTCGTATGAGAACATAGCCCTTATTAGACAGCCCCCTCGGATACCCGTCTCCATATCCCACCGGGATGGTTGCCACACGCATCTTCTCAGGCGTCACATAAGTGCCGCCGTAACTGACTGCCACATTTGCCTCTACTTCCTTGCAATAGACAATATGGCTTTTAAGGGACAGCACAGGATGCAGCGATATGATATCTCTCGAAACCTCCTCAGAAGGCCACAGGCCATACAGCGTAATCCCTGCCCTGACCGCATCCATATTTGCCTCCGGCAGTTCCACAATTCCTGCACTGTTGGAGCAATGTTTCACCGGAATCCGGAAATGGAAGGTATCCTCAACCTGCTTCATAAAACCCTGTAATCTGGCAAGCTGCTCTCTGGCAGAAGTTTTATCCGTTTCATCCGCCCTCGCAAAATGAGTAAACATTCCCTCCAGTTCGATGCCTTCCGTATGAAGCGCTTTCTCTACAAACTTAAGTCCGCTTTCATCCGGTCTGATTCCCACTCTGGTCATGCCCGTATCCACTTTGACATGCACCTTAGCCGTCCTGTGAAGCTTCCTTGCGCAGGCAGCAAGTTCGTCAACGCTGTCCTCTCTGAACACGGCCGGTCTGATATCCTGCAGGATAAGCTCCTCATAACAGTATGGAAATGTATAGCCTAAGATCAGTATCGGCTTTTGTAATCCCGCATGGCGCAGGATAAATGCCTCCTCCGCGGTCGCTACCGCATAACCGGACACATAATCAAACTGCTCAAGCTCCCGTCCGATGGGAACCGCGCCGTGTCCGTAACCATCCGCCTTGATCACGCCGATCATTTTCGTTCCCGGCGTCAGATTATGATACATCTGTTCCATATTATAATGAATGGCATCTAAATCCACTTTAGCGTAAACTCTCTGATATTTCTCCAGCATTTCTGTATTTGTACTCCTCCTCGTTCTGTCTTCTTACGGTCTTCTCGTCTGATCCTATAGATGATTGCGAAGCTCATCTCTGGATGACATAACCGATCTGATCTATAATATCCGTTGCCATCATGGAACGCCGTGTTTTCTTCTGCGCCGCCAGGTCTCCCGCCGCTCCATGGAGATATACGCCGCAGACCGCTGCTTCCATACCGCTCATATTCTGCGCCAGAAGCCCGGCGATCATGCCGGCAAGCACATCACCGCTCCCAGCCGTCGCCATACCGTCGTTGCCCGACGTATTCAGATAATGCTCTTTTACTCCGGGCGCCGTTACCACTGTTCTGGCGTCCTTACATACGATAACCGCCTGCATATATTCCGCTAATTCCATCGGATACTGCAGCAAATGCTCCTTAGCCTGCACCACACTGCAGCCGTAGAGTCTGGCGAATTCTCCCAAATGAGGCGTCAGGACGATCGTTCTGCCGCTTCTGCCTGCGTCGGCCGTCATTTCCTGCAGCTTCCGGTCTTTGGCAAGCAGATTTAATCCGTCAGCATCGATCACAATCGGAAGCCTGCTGTCGGTCAGACATTTTTCCAACAATTTCCGCGCCTTATCTCCAATACCGATCCCCGGTCCGATCAGTATGACGTCCGCCCAGTCCAAAGCTACCTGCAATGCAGTCCGGAATTTTTCTCTCTCTTCTTCTGTCTCCGTTTTCCGGTAAGTCAGCAGCATACTTTCGGGCACCGCTTGTAAAAATATTTCCCTGTTATCCGAGGCGGTTACTGTCTTAACCATGCCGACTCCTATCCGGAACGCGCTTCTTGCCGCTAAAATTGCCGCGCCGCATGCCTGGCTGCTCCCCGCAATCACAAGCGCTTTGCCAAAGGTGCCTTTATTGCCGCCCGCATCCCGAACCGGCAGCAGAGCCTCACCGCTTTCTTCACTCATGGTATACCAGTGTGGCATGGCTCCTAAAAAGCTGTGTTCATTGATCCCCATTTCCCTGCATACGACTGTGCCGCAATAATCCGCTGCTTCATATAGCATTTGTCCCAATTTATAAAATCCATAAGTAACTGTCAGATCCGCTTTCACGGCACATCCCAATATGCTGCCGTCATCAGCACAGATACCGGAAGGAATATCCACGCTGCATACAAAGCTTTCCATCCGGTTTATTGTATCAATACAGCAGGCATAAACCCCCGTCACTTCTCTCGACAAGCCGATGCCAAACAAGGCATCGATTACTATATCATATTCGGCATCCTTTATTGCGTCCTTGACAGACATCCCGTATTTTGACAGAATCTCTATCTGTACTGCAGTTTCCCGGCTGCACTTTGTCCGGCTGCCGATCAGGACAAAATCCACTCGGTATCCCTGCAGCATAAGCAGTCTGCCAATCGCCAGCCCGTCTCCGCCGTTATTGCCGCAGCCTGCCACAACCAGCACTTTTGCCCTTTTATCCGCACACCGTTTCCGCAGCTCTTCCACCGTCACAAGGGCGGCGCGCTCCATCAGCACAAGAGACGGTATCCCAATCTGTTCTATCGTATTCATATCATAACGCTTCATTTCAAATGCCGTAACCAAATATTGTTTCATATGCGTTCCTTTCCAACCGTCATGCCGGTTCTGTCTAAAGACTTATCCCTGTCATAGAAAAAAAGCGCCAAAATCTCATGATTTCGACGCATCCTCGTTGTCTTCCTTCTGTTCTGCCGATTCCGCTGTTTTTTCCGCTGCAGCCGCTTTCTTATATTTTTCCTCCGGATTATATTTCATATCAAACAGCTCTATCACATCCGCGCCGAAAATATCATGCATATAAGAATACAGCCTTTGATTCATCGCTTCTTTTTCCTGCTTACGAACCACCTTTTTCTTCAATTCACGCCGGATACTGCCGATCCATTCATCGATCTCTTCTAACTCTTCCGTATTCTTCTTCAGCTTCTGATAGCATACCTCCATCGTGACAAGCATCAATTTATTATTGAGCTGATTGATCTGTCTTGGCAGTTCTGCCGCCTCATCCTCATAGGCTTGGATTTTCTCATTGCACTCATTGATCAGACGCTTATGATCCGCCATGTCCTTTTCCTGCTTTTTCGTGGGATGCTCACCCATTTCATCGGCAAGCAGCACAATCTCATCCATCAGTCTCTTTTTCAGCTTCTTAATTTCCTTACTTTCCGTATTGACCTTGCCCTGACGCTTGAGCAGCTGATTCAATTCTTTCTCCATGCCCTTGATCTCAGGAGAATATTCCGCCTGTGTAAAAAGCCGGTGCCACTTATGATCTAATGTTAAAATGGGAATTTTTTTGCCTATCAGTGCCGGCTGAAACACCTCATCCGTTCTCGACATAGATTTCAATACCTTTCTGCTGACTCCTGTTCCGACCTGTTACCGCTTACGGAAGAACTTCTTATTTCTCCATGTTATGAAATAACATGTTATGGGATGATAAATTATAAGACAACTTCATCAGGCTGTCCGACAGATGTACATTTTCAACCTGTATGCCCTTCGGCACATGCAGATCTACATGGGCAAAATTCCAAATACCTTTAATGCCAAAGCTGACAAGCTGCTCTGCCACTTCCACGGCACTGGTCTTCGGAATCGTCAGCACTGCAATGTCTATATTATTCTCCTTGACGAATCGCTCCATCTCCTGCATGGGACATACCGTAATGCCACGGATCTGTTTACCGTGAATATCCGGATTATTGTCGAAAATCCCCCGGAAAATAAAGCCTCTGCGTTCAAAATTCATATAATTGACCAACGCCTGGCCCAAATGCCCCGCACCGATGATGATAAGATTGTGCTCCTGATCCAATCCTAATATCTTGCCGATCTCTTCATATAAATATCCCACATTATAGCCATATCCCTGCTGTCCGAATCCGCCGAAATTATTCAGATCCTGTCTGATCTGTGACGCGGTGACCTGCATGATATCACTCAATTCCTGTGAAGACACTCTCTCTATTCCCTCATCCTTAAGTTCCCCAAGATATCTGAAATATCTGGGTAAACGACCAATAACAGCCTGTGAGATTTCTTTTTCTTCCACGCCGCTGCCTCCCCGATAATGATCTTGTTTATCTAGTATACAACTCTGTTAAAATTATGTCAATGAATTGACAGCTGCCGCTTCGACTTGTAAACTGATACTGTTCGCATAAAATCATTGCAAGCGCTATGGCTGTAATGTTTGCCTACAGTCATAACGACTGCAAAACGAAAGGTTTGGTAACAAGTAATGATACTTTCCGTCAGTAATATACATAAATCTTTTCACGAAGTACCTATCCTTCGAAATGTATCTTTTCATATCGAAGACTATGATAAAGCGGCAATCGTTGGCATTAACGGCGCCGGCAAAACTACTCTGCTTCGCATCATCATGGGAGAATTGACTGCAGATGAAGGCATCGTCACGCTTTCCAAAGATAAGTCCATCGGCTATCTGTCCCAGCATGAAGCGGTATCCGGCGAAAATACCATCTATGACGAACTTCTCTCTGTCAAACAGGATATTCTGGATATGGAGCAGAAAATGCATTCCATCGAATTGCAGATGAAAACTGCCTCAGAGGAAAAGCTGACACAACTGATGAATACTTACGCCAATCTGACCCATGCTTTTGAAGCCGCCAACGGCTATGCATATAAAAGCGAACTGGCAGGCGTACTAAAAGGACTTGGATTTGCCGAGGAAGAATTTTCCAAGCCGGTTTCAACCCTCTCCGGCGGTCAGAAAACCCGTGTAGCGCTTGGTAAACTGCTTTTGTTAAAGCCGAATCTGATCATTCTGGATGAGCCCACCAACCATCTGGATATGTCCTCTATCACTTGGTTAGAAACTTACCTGTTAAATTATAAGGGTGCGGTCATTATCGTATCCCATGACCGTTATTTCTTAGACCGCATCGCCAATAAGGTCATTGAGATCGATCATACAAAAGCCACCGTTTTCACAGGCAATTACTCTGACTATGCTGCTAAAAAAGAAATACTGCGCGCGGCGGAATACAACGCATACATGAAGCAGCAGACCGAAATCAAGCATCAGGAAGAAGTCATCGAGAAGTTGAAATCCTTTAACCGTGAGAAATCCGTCAAACGGGCGGAAAGCCGCGAGAAAATGCTTGATAAAATCGAAGTATTGGAGAAGCCTGTGGAAGTACGCGCCGATATGCATCTGCGATTAGAACCGAAATACTCCAGCGGCAATGACGTGCTGCATGTGGAGAACCTTTCTAAATCCTTCGGCTCCCTCACGCTGTTTGAAAATCTCTCTTTCGATATTAAAAAGGGCGAACATGTGGCGATCATCGGCGATAACGGAACGGGCAAGACCACCATCCTCAAAATAATCAATGAACTGGTATCTGCCGACAGCGGCACAATCCGCCTCGGTGCCAACGTACAGATCGGTTATTACGATCAGGAGCATCATGTACTGCACATGGATAAGACCTTATTTGAAGAAGTATCCGATGATTATCCGTCACTGACCAATACGGAGATCCGCAATACCCTTGCCGCATTTCTTTTTACGGGAGACGATGTGTTCAAAACGGTGAAATCCTTAAGCGGCGGTGAACGTGGACGTGTTTCCCTTGCAAAGCTGATGCTGTCGGAAGCAAATTTCTTAATTTTGGATGAGCCTACTAACCATTTGGATATTATTTCCAAGGAAATCTTAGAGGATGCGCTGAACGCCTATACGGGTACGGTACTGTATGTATCCCACGACCGTTATTTCATCAACAAGACAGCTACCAGAATTCTTGATTTAAACCGGAAGGTACTGACCAACTATCTGGGTAATTATGAATATTATTTGGAAAAGAAAGATGAACAGCTTGCCCTGATCAATGCATCCCAAAAGATATCTGCGCAATCCCGGGCAGCAAACGGTACAGTTTCTTATGTTGATCCTGCAAATACCGCCGCAGCTTCCGCAACATCCAATGCGACAGTTTCCGGGAACAAGCTGGACTGGAAGGCACGGAAGGAATTGCAGGCGGCGCAGCGCAAGAGAGAAAACGATCTGCGCAAATGTGAAAAACGGATTGAACAGCTGGAAGCCCGCAATGCGGAAATCGATGAGCAGATGGCTTCCCCGGAGGTTTGTACTAATGCAGCAAAATTGCAGGAACTTAGTAAAGAAAAAGAAGAAAATGACAATGCCCTGTCAGATTTATATGAACAGTGGGGAATTCTCTCCGAAGCCTGATCTCAAACATTACAATTCCCCTTAAGCAGCTTCCGGTTATTTACCATATCTGCTTAAGGGGAATTGTTTTTAACTGTGCTATTTTACTCTGTTTTACATCGTCTCAAGAGTCTCTCTGATCGCTTTGATAAATCCTTCGCTGTTTAATACGGTCACATCTTTTAAGGAAGTAATTAACGCTAAATCCTTGGTCATCTTACCGTCCTCAATGGTCTTGATGGTTGCTTTCTCCAATTTATCCGCGAATGCCATCAACTCTTGATTGCCGTCTAACTCACCGCGTTTTCTTAAAGCCCCTGTCCATGCAAAGATCGTTGCTACAGAGTTGGTGGAAGTTTCCTCTCCTTTCAGATGCTTGTAGTAATGTCTCTGCACGGTTCCGTGTGCCGCCTCATACTCATAGACGCCGCTTGGAGACACAAGAACAGATGTCATCATGGCAAGAGAACCGAAGGCTGATGATACCATATCGCTCATAACATCGCCATCATAGTTCTTACAAGCCCAGATAAAGCCGCCTTTCGCCTTCATAACACGTGCCACGGCATCATCAATCAAGGTATAGAAATACTCAATCCCCGCCGCTTCGAATTTCTCCTTATATTCTGCGTCATAAATCTCCTGGAAAATATCCTTAAAGTTATGGTCATATTTCTTGGAAATAGTATCTTTGGTCGCAAACCAGAGATCCTGTTTCGTATCCAACGCATAGTTAAAGCAAGCCTTTGCAAAGCTTGTAATAGACTTATCTGTATTATGGATGCCCTGAATAATACCCGCTCCGGTAAAATTGTGAATCGTTTCACGAATCTGTGTGCCATCCTCCGCTGTAAATACCAGTTCTGCCTTTCCGGCTCCCGGTACTTTGATCTCCGTATTCTTATAGACATCGCCATATGCATGACGCGCCAAAGTAATCGGCTTCTCCCAGTTTTTCACGCAAGGCTCTATGCCCTTTACAATAATGGGCGCACGGAATACGGTTCCGTCCAAAGCCGCACGAATGGTACCGTTAGGACTCTTCCACATTTCTTTCAGGTTATACTCTGTCATTCTTGCCGCATTGGGAGTGATCGTTGCGCATTTTACGGCAACACCGTATTTCTTAGCTGCCTCCGCGGAAGCAATCGTAACCTGATCATCTGTCTCATTACGATGCTCCAGACCTAAGTCATAATACTCTGTCTTGAGATCAATATAAGGAAGCAGTAATTCGTCCTTAATCATCTTCCAGAGGATCCTGGTCATTTCATCTCCATCCATTTCAACGAGGGGTGTTGTCATAATAATCTTGTCCATAGTCAATGCCCGCCTTTCTCTTCCTAATTTACTATTTTATTACTTCCTAATTTCACATCCTTCCGGCGTTTTACGGTTTACTTTATTTCTTCTACGTTCTCTTCCCCGTAGATTTCCTTTAAACCGTTCTTAAGCATATTATCATAGGCATTGATCATATGCTGATTGGCAAGCTGCTCTGCCTTCGCCGCATCCCCTGCCTTGATTGCTTCCATGATCTGTCTGTGCTCGTCATTGGAAGCTCGCCCTCTTGTATTATTTGAGAGTGTTTTCTGGCGTACTCGCAACACATACTGATGATAGTCTTTTAATGCATGTTCCAACATCTTAGAATCACATGCTTCATAGAGAATATCATGGAAACGGTTATCCAGCTCCGCCATTTGATCCATATGCCCTTTTTGGGCGTGAAACTCAGCCAGATAAATATTCTCTTCCATCTCTTCCATCTGTTCCTTGGTAATCTTTTCCGTGGCAAGTCTTGCGCAAAGTCCTTCCAGCAGAGAGCGGATCATATAGATATCCTTTACGTCTTTTGCCGTAATGCTGGTAACATAAGCGCCCTTATTTGGCACGATCTGAATCAATCCTTCCAGTTCAAGCTGGCGAAATGCTTCTCTGACCGGTGTACGGCTGACGCCTAATTCTTCACCGATTGCCACTTCCTTTAATTCTTCATGTTCCTTATACTTACCGCTTAAGATATCCTCACGAAGCTTTTGGAATACACGCCCACGCAGGGAATACTTATCATTTACATCATGTTTGATATCGTAATTAGCCATTTCTTTTACACAATTCTCCTTCTTTCTCTAGTTCTCTTAATACGCAATCTAAGACATAACCAATCCTTCTGTGACGTTTCACACGCAAGTTGCGTTTCTGTCACATTCCAGCAAAATCGCAAGTGAATCTCCTGATATTCTATCAGTCCTTCCGGCTCCCCGGCACAGGAATCTTAAGTTCTTCACAGGTCTTAACAATCTGCGCCACGAGTTCTTCATCGGTAAGCACCGTAACACGTCCGGCAGCATACTCGCCATCCACCCAGACTTTCAACGCCTTTACCAGCTCACAGCTTTTATCTAATTGCCCGTCCTCTTTTAACCGATAATAAGTATTGATCCAATGCGCTATCCCGGCAAGCCCGGAAGTATTGGATACCGCACACAGTACCGGTCTGTTTAAGAACTTCTCCGTATCAAAAATATTATAAATTTCCTCATTCTTTAACAAGCCATCCGCATGAATACCTGCTCTTGTCACATTGAAATTCTTCCCTACAAACGGGGTTCTCGGCGGAATCTCATAACCGATCTCTTTCTCATAATATTCGGCAAGCTCCGTAATGACCGTAGTATCCATACCATTCAGATCACCCTTAAGCTGTGCATATTCAAATACCATCGCCTCAAGAGGGGTATTACCGGTTCTCTCCCCGATGCCGAAAAGTGATGTATTGATGCCGGAACAGCCGTAAATCCAAGCCGTAGTGGAATTCGATACCGCTTTATAGAAATCATTATGTCCATGCCATTCAATCAATTCATGAGGCACGCCTGCATGGGTGTGAAGTGCATAGATGATACCCTGCACGCTTCGCGGAATCACTGCGCCGGGATAATTGACACCGTATCCCATCGTGTCACAGGCACGCACTTTGATCGGAATTTTATATTCCTCCATCAGCTTCATCAGCTCCATACAAAAAGGCACCACATAGCCGTAAATATCTGCTCTTGTAATATCCTCCAAATGACATCTGGGGCTGATTCCTTCCTCCAGGCAGTCACGGATCACACTCAAATAATGGTCCATAGCCTGTCTTCTGGTCATTTTAAGCTTCAGAAAAATATGATAATCGGAGCAGCTCACTAAGATACCCGTCTCCTTCATGCCGATTTCCTTTACAAGTTTAAAATCCTCCTTGTTGGCACGAATCCAGCTGGTAACCTCCGGAAACTGATAACCGCGTTCCATACATTTATAGACTGCATCCCTGTCCTTCTTACTATATAAGAAAAACTCACTGGCACGGATCATGCCATTGGGGCCTCCCAGTTTATGTAAATAATCGTAAATCGTGACAATCTGCTCTGTGGTATAGGGCGCTCTGGACTGCTGTCCGTCACGGAAGGTCGTATCGGTAATCCAGATTTCTTTGGGCATATTGTGAGGTACGGTTCTATCGTTAAACGGTATCTTCGGTATCTCGGAATAGGGAAACATATTTCGGAAAACATTGGGTTTCTCAACATCGTCCAAAATATACATATGCTCTTCTATTTCCAGAAGATTATTATGTTCATTCATCGTAACCGGACGATTTAAAAAAATTCTTTCATCATCATACATGATAGCACACACCTTTTTCTATAATAATAAGGCTTCCAAACCCCGCATACTCCCCATAGCGGTTCTGTCATTGAAGCATATCCCCCGCCTCGTATAATTGTATACAATCATACCGATTATGTCAATATAAACCACACATTTTTTCAATATCAACCATTCCCCATCCCTGTTTGTTCCATGAATCGCCCATATCTTTAGCGCTATAAATCATATTCCGTTTCACCTGATCATTATTCGCATAAGGATACTTTTGCAGATAAAGAGCCGTCGCCCCAGACACAATCGGCGTCGCCATAGAAGTACCGCTTTTTCTTGCATAGGCTTCGTGATACTCTCCCCTGTTTCCTCTCCGGCATTTGACATTGCAGGATACTACATCTGTTCCCGGCGCAACTACATCCGGCTTTCTATATAACATATTATGGCTTCCCCTGCCGGAATAATTTTCGCACAGATCCTGACGGGCGCCAAAATATCCCCCTTCATGACATCCTACCGTAATTACTCTGCGGCTTGCTCCCAAAGGGGATATTGTCCCTTCCTCCGGTCCGTTGTTGCCGGCGGCGCATACTACCACAATTCCCTGCGCCCATACGTCATCCAGTAAACCGATCAGTTCTTCCATCCGTTCCTTTGTTCCATCCTGCCCGATTCCGACTGAAATATTTAATACACGTATCTGATATCTGATACGGCGCTGCAGTACCCACAATAATCCCCGGTACATGCTTTCTATGCTGCCTTCTCCCTTATAATCCAATACCTTGCCTACACACAGCCTGCACGCCGGTGCAATCCCTTTATACAGACCATTGGAGACACGCCCGCAGCCGCCGATGCAGCCTGCCACATGAGTTCCATGTCCGCTGTCATCATAGCTGCCCTGTCTGCCGTTTACAAAATCTGCAAAATCGATGATCCTGTTTTCAAAATCAGGATGATTTCCTATGCCTGTGTCTAATACCGCAACCGTAATGTTTTTCGTTATAATATCATTCTGTATTAAATCGCTGCATCCAATCTGTTTTCTTACACGATTCACGGTATTTTCCCCATAAACAGAAAGCCGACACGTTTCCGAGCCAGCTTTCTATTATAAAACTCTCGGCTTTAGATTTATTCTATGCCGAGAGCTTTATCATGTTCTATATTCTTTTGAAGTACATTCTTCTCTAACACGATCCCATACTTCGTCAAAAATCGCCCGCATTCTTCTTCCTGCCGCCGCGATAGAAAAACACCGCCATCGAAGCAAAGAAAAGACCAGCACCGAAAAACCACTTCGGATGAATGCTATGGTCGCCGGTATCAGGCGAATTGTCCTTATTGCCAAGGGAAGCAAACACAGCCTGCCCATCCTCAACATCAGCTACTACCATATTGCTGCCGGAGCCAAAATTATAAATACCATATGATGAAAAATGCTTCGCTGTAAAGCTAAGCGCATCCATTCCATCCACAGATATGATACTGCACTCCACTTCTTCTAACTGCCCGTCCGCATCCAGACACACGACATGCAGATTATCTTCTCTGATACCGTTTGGCATCGGTATCGTCACTTCCACGCTCTGTTTCCCCAAGCCTGTGATAGGGATTCCCGTATTCTGTTCCGTCATAGTGATTTCATAGGCACATAAATTATGCGGTAATTTATTGCCGTATATCTTCTTATATACATCACCGATCTCTGCCTTGGCATCCTCGCTGTCTTCGATATGAATCAGATATGTTCCGTCATTGTCTTCCATAACAGCGCTGAAAATACCATCCTGAGGAATTGAATAACTATTCACATCCACAGTAATACCTGTCGAATCAGACTGACTGTCAAGAACAGTATCGGAATTGGCAATTTTTTCTTCACTGTCTTCCAGTACATAATTTGCACCATCGATCTGATATATATCGCCCGCCGCAGGACTTGCGGCAGAACCCTGCCGTCCGACAATCTGTAAGATTCCGTCCTCGCCATCTGCAGCTTCTTTCGATATTTTACAGATAACACCGTTAAAACCGGCTTGATCCGCCGCCAATACAGTATCCGACAGATCTGTAACGCCCTCCGGGATCACTGCAATAAGATTACCCTTAAATGCCAGGTCACGATAAACATCACGATATAGCTTCGTCGCCGTCGTCTCATATGCAAGCTTCGGAAGGTTCTCCCCCTCAAAGACAACTACACAGTTACCCGCTTCTTTGCCGGAATCCGTGCTGTCAAAAGCCCGCAAACCGATCTTCTCCACAGATGCCGGAATTCTGATTGTCGTAATGGGGCATCCCGCAAAGGCTCTGTCTCTGATCTCCCTGACCTGATTTCCGCCTTCTGCCACCGTCAAATTACTGCAATCAGCAAATGCCGCCTCACCGATAATTTCCACGCTGTCGGGAATCTGAACCTGCGTTACGCTTTCACAACCTTTAAAGGCTTCCGCACCGATTTGCTTTACATTATCCGGAATGACAACCACACTGTCATTTCCGCAGTAATCCAATAAAATACCGTCTCCCACAATCAGGAAATCATCGCTGCCGTTTTGCTCCCACTCGGTCAGCCACGGGGTTTTCGCGAACGCAGCCACCTCAATATTCTGCACACTCTGAGGAATGACCACATCAGTCAAACTGTCACAATGATAAAAAGCCGCATATCCGATTTCTTCCACGCCATCAGGGATACTGATTGACTGCAGACCTGACCTGGCAAAAGAAAATTCTCCGATTCTTATGATCCCGTCCGGAATCTCATAATTCGTCATCTCATCACTGTAATACGCCTGCGCGGCAATCACCTCATTATTGACCACCGCATATTTCGGGAAAGAACCGCCTTTTGCATCGTCCGAACCCTCTAATCCGGGAACGGTATCCGTATTCTGTTCTGTATCGCTTTCGGCGCCGCCTCCTAAAACAGTTCCTGTACTTCCAACATTTACGGCAGCCTCCGCATTATCAACGATAACATAGGCTTCCTGACCGATTATCCTTGTCTTGCCTTTTACGGAAGAATTTTCTTCCTCTTCCATGGCATTCATATGCGAAACTTCATGATAATAATCTACAGGCGCAGATATCTGTTCCCGCTCTTCAATGTCATTACCGGAAACGCTGTCCTCTTCACCGGTAGAAGGAATCGGCGCATCCTCATGCTCGGACACATCAAAATCCTCTAAAACCAAGCTGTCAGCATAAGTTTTTGCCGTGGAGCCAATCTCCGCATTGATTTCCAACTTCGTACATCCGTCAAATGCCGTAGCATGTATCGAATTGACAGACGGCGGAATCGTAATTTTGCGCAGCCTGACGCAATCTTCGAAAGCTTTCATGTCAATAGAATTGACGGAATAGGGAATGTCCACATCTTTTAAATTCTTACAATTAGAAAAAGCATACCCCGGAATTTCTTTTACATTACTGCTGACCGACACATTCTCCAGATTATAATTTCCCCAAAAAGCATACGGTTTGACCTCTTTAACCGTAGAGGGCATTGTATAGGTATCTCCTTTTCTGCCTGATAATACCTGATATAAAATACTTCTGCCGTTGTCCCCCTTATTATAAATCGCGCCGTCATCACAGGTTAACTTAGGATTGCTGCTGTCTATATTGACCTTAGCGAGACTATAACATCCTGCAAAAACACCATTGCCAAGCTCTGCAAGTCCGGTGCCGATACTTACATCCGACAATAACGGGCATCCGCTAAATGCGGCATTATCTATACGTTCCACAGAATCGGGAATGGTCACGCTCCGCAGATTACTGCATTCGGAAAATGCACTGGCGCCGATCACTTCCACCGATGTACCAATCGTAACATGCCTGATCGAATCATTGCCGGAAAAAGCATCAGCTTCAATCTTTTCTACATAATTGGAAACAGACACGTCCTCAGCCGTGCCATTGTACTTCACTAATGTAGTTCCGCTCATTTTAAAATCAGATGCGGAAGAGGTTTCTACCGCTTCCACATCTGATACCGGAATCTGTGTCACTACGATTGCAGATATCAAAAGCAGTGCTCCAATCAGATTTCTTACGTTTCTACCCATAGGATTCTCCCTATTTTACCTTTACAGCCTTATCCTTCTTCATAAACAAGATAATAGACAGGCAGGCGAGTCCGATTGATAAGAACCACTTCGGATGAATCGGATCGCCGGTCTTAGGCGTCACATCCAGCAGACCCTCAGTCAGGTTACCCGTATCGACATAAATCGTATACGGTGAGAAGTGTGTTGCCGTGAAACGGATACAGGGAACACCGTTAATCGTTGTAAAACTCTCATTTAAGTTCTCTAACTGGTCACCGTTAATAACCGCTCCGGCCATGTTGTTACCGCCGTACGCTACCAGCGCATCAGGAATCGGTATCGTAATATCTACGGAAAGTCCATCAACCTGACTTCCTGTAAGCTGATAGGTTCCCGTAGAATCCCACAAAGTGATATCCATCGCATAATAAAGAATATTATCCAAACTGCCGTACTTATTGGTAAGCGCTGCGGCTACTGCCTGTGTCGCTTCGTCAGTCTCGGAAACCTTCACAATAAAATTATCCGTTGAACCGTTTACATTTGCGGTTGCAAGATCCTTATTACTGATACCCGGCTTCGTGATATCTACTGTTGTATTACCGTTATTGCCGGTTGTAGAACCGCCGTTGCCTGTTCCGTTCGTACTATTAGCGGTTGCTGCAGTACCTGCTGCGTAATTTGCAGTAACCGTTACGTTATTAGCCGGCATAACAAACGTTGTTGACTGTAAGCTGACACTTGCAAGCGTAACACCATTGGACTCTGTCGTCCATTTGCTGAACACCATACCTGCAGCAGGTTCATTAGCTGAAATAGAAACCGTACTTCCTGCAGCATATGTTCCGCTTCCGCTTCCGTTCACTACTGTAACTGTATACGACCCCGCTGCCGAAGCAGAACCGGACGTGGATGAGCTTGTGCTGGTGGAACTGCTGGTATTGCTGCTGGAAGTAGAGCTGGTATTGGAACTGTTACTGCTTGACTTCGTACTGCCGTTAGAAGTATTGGTTGAATTACCGCTGGTGTTTGTAGTCGTTCCGCTGGTGGTACCGGTTCCGCTATACATCGCTATAATCGTCAGATTGCTCTGAACATTTAAATATTCATCACTGCTCCATTTCAGGAAAGAATAACCATTATGCGTCGGCGCCTGCGGTGCGATCGCCGCTTTGCCCGGCTCCACATACTGCGTTTCTCCAATCTTCGAACCATCTACCTGATCATAGAAATCAACCAGATACTTGCCATTTACCATGCCGTTATTGGAATAGCCCTGCGCTATGAAAATCGTATCTTCATAAATCCTATCAGTGATCTCCTTATTATTGGTTCCGAGCCACTTCTCAAAAGTCCATCCGTCTACTTCTTCCAGCGTCGGCGCCGCTGCATAACCGCCGTTTTCTACATACTGGTCTTCTCCTACCTGTTGTCCGTTCGCATCAAGGAAGATAACACGCCATTCATCTGATTTCTGTTCATAAATCAACTTAAACTTATCCTCGGCTCCATATGTATCCACATATCTGCGCGCGGAGGAATCTGCGTATGTATAAACTGTCGTCCACTGTTTATCCGGATTTTCCTCAAACGCATTGGCTGAAATAAACACCTCCGTGCCCGGAATCGTAAGTTCGACTAATTTGAGATCATTTACAAACGCGCCTTCTTCAATGTTATTTACGGTTCTCGGAAGAATGAGTCTTGTCAGATCACTGCAGTTCCTGAAGCAATCCTCGGGAATCTCCGTGAGTCCCGCCGTACCGCTCAGGTCAACAGTGGTGATATATTTACAATCTTCAAACGCGCCGTCCCGTATTGAGCTGACTTTCTCCAGATTGGGATCCGTAGAAACGCCAATTTGAGCTCCGCCCACTTTATTACCTCTTGCCGGGAGACACTCTTCTATCGTATAAGAGCCATCTGTGTTGACAGAATAAACGATACCATTATCTGTCTTGTAATAATCATTATCTCCGACTAGCGTCAAAGAATAGCAGCCTCTGAACGGCGCAGTGCCAATATCTGCGCAATCCGGTCCAAGAATCACGGACTGTAACCGTTCGCAACTGTCAAACGCATAATCCGGCAGATACTTTACGCTGTTTAAAGTAATCGATGTAATCAAATCATTACCGCGTTTATACAACTCGTAATCCGATGAGTTCGTATAATCCACGTAATATCCGCTGAACAGACCGGGAACGACATCTGTATTGTCATCCGAATCACCGACTTTGCTTTCATACATGGTTCTGACCTGTGAAGACCAGTCATCATTCCTAAAGTATGTAATATAATTACCGGTATTTCTATCCTTGCCTGCAGTCTGTTCTCCGTCAACCGTTAAATTCTTGATATATCCATATACATCGATAGATTCTACGCCTTCCGGAACTACGATCGTCTGTGTCGCATACACAAGATTCTGCTCTTCCACTGTCGGCGCTCTGTAGGGGTCGTTAGATGCTATATTATCTACAGGATCATATTTATATACTTCATAATAAGGCTTCGGAGCCTCCTCCGCCGCATATGCTGCAATAGGCTCAAAAAGCAAATCCAGCAGCGTATTACTGCCAGCATCATCTGTCTCCGCACCTGAATCATCATCGGAAGCCGACGGCAGCCAATCCTCCCATTTCGTATAATTCGAACTGCTTACCCACGGGCCGTAAGCCTCTGACGAATACACAGCTTCTATAGCAGCTTCCTGATCATCGGAATTAAGGGCGTTCTGCCATGCTATTGCCAATTCCTCGCGTTTAAAATCCCAATCGCTGCCGGCATATTTAGCATACCACTCAGCCACCTTCCATTCTTCATAGGTATAACCTGCAGGCAATTCCGCTGCATGCGCTTCATTTAACAGTTCGCTGATCTGACTGTATTTAGGATAGTCAAGCAGGGTAACCATATCCGTAACCGGATTATACATAACTGTCAGATAATCCGATAACCCTTTATAACATACACGGATATTGCCGTTATCGCTCTCCTGGATTATGTTATCAGAATCGACTGCCCAATCAAACGGAGCATATCCTTTTACTATATCTCCATGGAAAGTCAGTTCGTTACTGCCTGTCTTAAATGCATTATTCCCAATTTTAAATGCATCATATCCGGCGCTTGGCGTATGGAACGTAACGTCCGTCAGGCTCTCGCAGCCTTCAAAAGCGCTGTCGCCAATGGATGCGACAGAATTTCCTATAATCACTGTCTGCAGATTCTTCCAGTCTTTGAAAACGCTATTGTCAATCGTAGAAATCGAATCATCCGTAATGGTCAAGGTAACAACAGCCTGATTTAATTCATCATCCGAGAAACAGTCTGATGCAATTCCAACTACATTTGTATTGCCTACTTTCGCCGGGATTTCCAACTCAATATTCTTCTTCTCGGAATCACTCAAACCCG
The DNA here is from genome assembly GCA_964589055.1 of uncultured Bacteroides sp. Classification (GTDB taxonomy): domain Bacteria; phylum Bacillota; class Clostridia; order Lachnospirales; family Lachnospiraceae; genus UBA3282. The sequence continues at coordinate 5,991 of CAZPSD010000003.1, read as the reverse complement.
GTTTGAAAGTACAAGATGTCAGAATTCCTTTGTTGTCAATACATATTAAATACTTTCCGTCGCTGACTTCATAGTATTCTACGCCGTTTTCAATATAAAGATACGGTACCGTCTTAGATACTGCCGTCTCCGCACTCCATGTACTCTCACGCGGAAGCGCCGTATTTCCGCCCGAATTTGTCTTAGGTCCTTTGACATAGAAATCCGGATTGATCACATCTGCAAATAAGACATCAGGATCATACAAGACATACCCGCATGCATACGGATCCGTTTTCTCATTAGTCGGGAACTCTACGTACTGTAAATTTGCGCAGCCATGAAACATACTAGAGGGTATTTTCGCCTGAAATGCCCGGGAGCGTCCATAATCCTGCGGGAATACAACATACTCTAAGCCTGATCGGCCGGCAAACATATAATCGCCTATGCTGTCTATATTTTTCATTACCGTGGGGAAGGTAATGCTCAAAGGAACCGAACCCGCTTCTACGGCAAAAGCGCCGTCTCCGATTACAGTAATATTCGCCTTCGACATAGTAACTTCCTGCAATGCAGCGCAGTTATAAAAAGCATACGCCCCAACCTCACACTCCGCTCCGATAGTATCCAGATTCACTTTTGTCAGGCTTTTGCAATTAGAAAAAGCGCCGTATCCAATCGTTTTAACCGAAACCGGCAAAGTGATCTCGCCGATGGCGGTACCGCTGAAGCACTCGTTCCCGATCAGCTCCGTTCCCTGCGCAATCTCAACAGACGCCAGTCTGACGCACCCTTTGAAAGCCCTGTTTCCGATTTGCTTTACATTATTGATCTTAATGCTTGCCAGCAGGGCTGCATCCGCAAACGCCTCATCTCCTATGTAACCGATCATATCCGGGATTTCCATATTTACAACATTGGAAACCCCTTTAAAAGCCTGCTTGCCGATCGCACACATCGGATAATCGCTTTTTGCCTGCACAAGAAAGCCATACTCATCATTAGAATATCCTTCGACCGGCGTACCGTCTTTTGCCACATAAATCGTACCGCTCTCGCCAACCATACTGTTGCTGACGCTACGCAATGTATAACCGCTGCCCATCTTTTTTAAACTTATATCGTGTTCACAGAAATACTGGAGTTTCTGTTCAGCTGTCAAATCCTCAGACGGCGTTATGGAAAGCGCGGCCGGTTCTGTCGGCTTTGTACTCTCATCACTACTTCCCGTTTTCTTCCATGCGTCCAGGTCATTTTTATGCTTAGCAAATTCCGCCGTCTTTGCTTCATATTTCTCTTTAAAATATTCATTGAAAAAATCAACTTCATCATCTGACAAGCCAGTTGTATACTTAGCATAACTATATACGATCTCTTCGGTAGGATTGACATCCATCTTATTCAATCCATCATTTGACCCTTCATAAAATCTCTCATATTTCTCATTTGTAACTGTATAATACTCCTTGACAGGGTTCAAGGAAAGGTTGACCAGATCCGCAGAATACTGGTCGTTATACTTGCAGATAACACCTCGGGTTGTACCACTGCTGGGTTCAGTTACCTCGTAATACATAAACTGCCAGCACAGATCATAAGCGCCGCTGCCGACATCCGTTATCGACAAAGATTGATAAACATCCTCATTCTTTAATAATTCCTCTACATCTTTCCCTGCATATCTATTCAAACTGAAGCTAGTTCCCGAGGTCAACGTTTCATCATTAGCGGTATCCGAATTATACCCAAAACTATCCATATTATGCAGATCTGCCGCTGCCTGCGTCGTTCCAGTTTCGTTCTCATCAACCGCATAGTTCTCCGGCGCCGGGACGGCGGCGACAGCAATCGCCGTAATCATCAAAACCGCGGCAAGACTCCGTCTTGCGCTCCTTTTTAATCTTATTTTTGACTTCTTTACTGGTGTTTTCTTAGACATTATATTCTCCTTACTCCCTGGGTAATTCTGTCTATACGTAAATATCTGCATACGACTGCCTCAATTATTACTATTTTATCATATGCTAAGATTTATGCAAGCATTTTGCTTCCCGGACAGCGGCAGCCGCAGAAATAAAATTTACTCAATCCGTCTGGCGACAACTACAAATCTTCCATCCTGCTCCGAATTATCACACGTGGATAAGGTCAGAAGTTCATCTCCGTAGCTTGCAGTCACACCGGTATCATATAAAGACAACGCTGCCATTTCCTGCATATCAGAATTAAACTCCTTCTCGGAGGCTGCATCCAAAAACTGGTAATACTTAAATACAACCTCGTCCTCATTATAGATTTTGGAACGAAATACATACATGACCTCATAGGCGCCTTTTTCATATATCGTGTCAAACCGGATCGTCGAATGCTGTTTGCAGTATTCCTCGCTGCTATATTTATTCAGATTCCCGAACATCTTACCGGATTTCATATGGTGGCCGTATATGATCAGGTTTGTATTTCTATGTACCACATCGCAATCTTTATCAAGAAAAAGGCTTCCGTTTTTATCATATTCCTGATTGTAATTGTGGTCTAAGTAATACTCATTATTGGTGGTCTGCATAACAGGATAATCGATATTCGTATCATCGATCTTAAGCCACCCGATCAGCTTTTTGTTCTTATTATATAAAGTCTGATATTCTTCCAAAACCGTCAGTTCTATTTCTTCCTCTTCCTCTTCCGTGTAATGGATCGTCACCCCCGGCGCAGTACCGCCTGCCAGGGTTGTACTTCCTTTCAGCTGCGCAAGACCTGCATAGTCCATCTCCGTTCTGTCGGAAAAATAATAATATACGCCGAAATATCCAAAGCATCCGGCAGCCACGACCGCACACAAGGCAACCAATAATCTGCGGCGTTTGTCCCGTTTCTTTAATTCTGCAAGAATTTCTTTCCGCATATCTGCGTCATAGTCGTCTAAAGATATTTCTTTGCCGCTGCCGCCTTTTGCCTGTTTTCCGGAGTTTTTCTTTTGGGAGGCTTCTTTATGTTTCCCAAGAGGCTTTTTCCTCTTGGAAATCCTGCTGTCTTTATTATACCCCTGCCTCTTATATTTCTGTGCCAGTTCATATATTTCATCATCGAAATCATTGCCAACCGTCGTCTCAAAACGGTACTTTCCCATCTGCATGTCCGTATACAGCGTGATCACTTCTCCAGGCTGCTGCATATTGACTTTGGACTTAATCTCTTCTATTTGGGTCTGATCACGCAGCGCCGCTTTGTAATCAGCTTCTGTACGAAATTTTCTTCCTGCGACTTCAAATTCCGCCATTCCGGGGATTCTCCTTTATTTGATACTATATACTTTCCGTCAAATTTCCCTGACCGAACAGCATACAGCAATATTTTACTATATCTTCAAATTTGTGCAAGTATTTTGTTGTTCCGCCCAAATTGCCGCTGAAGTTACCTTCCGCCCGAGCTGCCCAAATTGTCCTGCCGCATTTTTTATTTTTCAGTAACACAAATCCGCCTTTCACATAAGATATACCATAAACAACATTTGGAGGCACAAACATGAGTGATTTAACAGCAACTCACTGCGGATGTAACAACAATAATAATCGCGGCAACGGTCTTTTCGGCGGCGGATGCAGTTCCTGGATCTGGATTCTGATCCTTTTATCCTGCTGCGGCAACGACAATGACGGCTGCGGATGCGGCAATGGCTTTAACCTTTTCAATAACGGCAATGACAACAACTGCTGTTCCCTGATCTGGATTCTGATCCTTTTATCCTGCTGCGGATGCGGTAATAATTGCTAATCCTTTTCCGTTCCGGAAACGCAAAACCGCATGAAAAAATGGCTCTTCGGAGTCATTCCCTACACATCTGTATTTCACATCCGGGAAATAGGCTCTAGCTCTGTTTAGAGCCTATTTTTCTCTCATGCGGCATATACTGTTCAAGAGAGAACACGGCATCAGAAAGGCTTTTATCCTATGGCACACAAAAACGAGGACGCAGACAGCGTTATGGCATTTGATGCCTTATATACAACCAACCAGATTCAGAAACTGAAAGTGCTTCTCCCCTACATAGATTCTTCTATGCAAAAGCATTTGGCTGTTTACATCAAATATATGGAACTGCAATACACCATAAACCATGTAAAAAATCATCCGTTTCAGATATGCGGCTGTTCCATTCCGTCCTCTCAGCCACCGGATTTACACAAGCTGTGCCAGGAATTGTGCCTATACTCTTCCCCTGAAGAGATCAAACAGTTGGAGCAATTTCAAAACATGCTCCAGACATTGGAAACGGTTCAGGAAATGTCCCAGACTATGGCTGCAATGCAGGAAATCTTCCCTAACATGTCCGAAGGTTTTCCCTTTGGCAGTTCTTCCGTATCATCAGAGGATGATGAAGGGCAGGCAGCTTCCCGGTCTGACATGATGGATATGCTGATGAACATGCTTACGCCGGAGCAAAGAAGCATGTATGAAATGTTTCAGGATAATGTACCTGCACCGGAGTAATCCCCGCTCAAAAAACAACGCTTTAAAGCTGCAAATCAGATTATAAAATTATGTAAAAGGAGCCGTTTATGACAAATAACTGGATGAACGATCCCGCGGTCGCAAAGATCGACAAAACAAAATTAGAATTTCTGCAGGCGCTGGTCTTCGAAAGCCAGTCTCTGACCAAAGAACAAATGCTGCCTTTTCTGATGTCTGTTGCCAAAAAGGGCACGGACAACCATATTTCTTTTAATGATGAGGAAATCAATACGATTGTCAGCGTAATCCGAAATTATTCTACTCCCGAAGAACTGGCCAGGATTGATAGGATGATGAAACTGCGCCGCAAATAATCAGCGGAATTCTCTGCATACCCAAACGAAAATCCTCCAAAAAACCTTCCGCCGCCAAACGTCTTTAACCAGACGCTTCCGTGTGTAACCGTCTTTTGGAGGATATGTTACCGAGTCAGAGACTCCTTTTATTTCTGTACAATATTGACGATTCTGCCGGGAACATAGATTTCTTTCACAATAGTTCCTGTCAGTTTATCGGCAATCACTTCTTTCGCCTTGGCAATTACCTCTTCTTTCGGGTCATCCTTGCCGATATTCAGTGTTGCCCTGGTCTTACCGTTGATCTGCACGGCAATTTCTGCCTCAGGCTCTACTGTCTTAGCCTCGTCATATTCAGGCCATGCAGTCTGATAAATTCTGCCTTCAAATCCGACTGTCTGCCACAGTTCCTCGGTTATATGCGGCGCTACCGGATTTAACAGGGTAAGGAGGGTCTTAAACTCTCCCTTCGTTACTGTATTCTTCTTATAAAACTCGTTGATCAACGCCATCATAGCGGCAATCGCCGTGTTATATTTCAGATTTTCAAAATCAAAGCTTACTTTTTTGATCGTCTGGTGCATCTTAGTCTCCAAGTCTTCGGAATAGCCATCCTCATCCGTCATAATATCCTGCAGTTTCCATACTCTCTCTAAGAAACGGCGGCAGCCCTTTACACCATCCTCGGACCAGGAAGCGGATAAATCAAACGCACCGATGAACATCTCATAGGTACGAAGCGTATCTGCACCATAGTCTCTTACGATATCATCCGGATTGACCACATTGCCTCTGGACTTACTCATCTTCTCGCCATTCGAACCGAGAATCATACCGTGGGAGGTTCTCTTCGCATATGGCTCCGGACAAGGCACAACCTTCTGATCATATAAGAACTTATGCCAGAATCTGGAATATAACAGATGCAGTGTAGTATGTTCCATACCGCCATTGTACCAGTCTACCGGCATCCAATACTCCAACGCTTCCTTGCTTGCCAGTGCCTCTGTATTGGTCGGATCGATATATCTTAAGAAATACCAGGAAGAACCTGCCCACTGCGGCATCGTATCCGTTTCTCTCTTTGCCGGACCGCCGCAGCACGGACAGGAGGTATTCACCCAGTCGGTCATTGCCGCAAGCGGGGATTCGCCGTTATCGGTCGGCATATAGCTTTCCACCTCGGGAAGCTCTAACGGAA
>CAZPSD010000002.1:0-77554 GCA_964589055.1 uncultured Bacteroides sp. | reverse complement strand
AAATATCTGGATTTTGTATCCGGTATTGCAGTTTTTGCCCTGGGGTATCATAATGAGGAATATAATGATGCCTTAAAAGAACAGATCGACAAGATCATCCATACATCCAATTATTATTACAATCTTCCGGCGATCGAGGCGGCTAAGAAGATTAAAGAAATATCCGGTATGGACAGAGTCTTTTTTACGAACAGCGGTACGGAGGCTGTTGAAGGTGCCATTAAGGCAGCACGCAAATATGCCTATTTAAAAGACGGCAGCACGGATCATGAGATCATTGCCATGAATCATTCCTTCCACGGCAGGACGATGGGAGCGCTGTCCGTTACCGGCAATCCTCATTACAGAGAGGCTTTTGAGCCGGGAATCGGCAATATTAAATTTGCCGATCTGAATGATTTTGACAGTGTGATGGCGCAGGTTACAGATAAGACCTGTGCAATTATCTTTGAAACCATACAGGGTGAGGGAGGCGTTTATCCTGCTGCGGAAGAATTTATGCAGAAGGTCAGAAAGCTGTGTGATGAAAGAGATATTCTGATGATCTTAGACGAGATCCAGTGTGGTATGGGGCGTACCGGAACCATGTATGCATGGCAGAGATACGGCATTAAGCCGGATGTGATGACAACAGCCAAGGCATTAGGATGCGGTGTGCCTGTAGGCGCTTTTCTGATGACGGAAAAGGTAGGCGCCCATTCCCTTGTGGCAGGAGACCACGGTACTACGTACGGCGGTAATCCGTTAGTCTGTGCGGCTGTCTGTAAGGTAATTGAATTGTACGAGAAACAGAAGGTGCTTGATAATGTGAAAAATGTCGGCGATTATCTCGGTAAGCGGCTTGACGAACTGGCAGAGGAATTCGACTGTATTGAGACAAGGCGTGGTATTGGCATGATGCAGGGACTTGTGTTTAACCGGCCGGTAGGCGATATTATTGTCAAAGCCATGGATAAGGGTCTGGTTTTGATCAATGCGGGAACTGATATCATTCGCTTCGTTCCTGCGCTTGTTATCACGAAAGAGCATGTGGATGCTATGATAGCTGTTCTGCGGGAAAGCATCAGCGAAGTATGCGTATGAAGCCATAAGTGACGCAGTGGTTAAGTTATAAGTTACAAGAGTAAAAAGGAGAGTAAAGAGTGACTCTAAAAAAGAGACTAATTACAATTCTGGTAATCGCCCTGTTTTTGGGCGGAATCTATGCTGCCGGCATGGTCGGAATGACGATTTACCAGGACGAAGAGACAGAAGAGGAGAATGATTCTCTCTTCGGTCACAGAGAGACATTATATTTATGGTATACGGACGAGGCGCTGACAGATTATTTGAACAGTGTGGCGGTATCTTACAGCGAATATCAGGATGATGTGAGAGTGGTTCCCGTCTATACTTCCGGTTTGGAATATTTGGAGACCATTAACCAGGCATCCTTGCACGGAGAAGAGGTGCCGGATTTGTATATTGTCAACAATGATTCTTTGGAAAAGGCTTATTTGGCGGGACTCGCCAGTGAGGTGAAAGTACCGGAAGGCGCATGGGCGATGACGGATGTTTTCCCGGAGGCGGCGGTCCATGCGGTAACCTATCATGACAAACAGATCGCCTATCCGTTCTATTTCGAGACGAGCTGCTTTCTCTATAATAAGACGTATCTTGAAGACTGGGCGAAAATGCAGCTTGAGGCGGAAGCGGATCAGGCGGCTGCAGAGGAAGCGCAGACACAGGCAGACAACGGGGAAATACCGGAGGAAAACGATGCCTCGGACGAAGTGCAGAGTGATGCTTTCACGGAGGAAGCGGTTGCGTCCAAAGTGGAAGAAGCGCTGCCAAGCACAATCGATGATATCCTGACTTTTGCGGATTCCTACGATGCGCCGGAACAGGTAGAAGCGGTCTTTAAGTGGGATGTATCCGATATTTTTTATAATTATTTCTTTGTAGGGAAATATATTGATGTAGGCGGTATCAACGGGGACCAGGCAGATTCGATCCATATTTATAATGCAGATGCGATCCGCTGCCTGAGAGTGTATCAGGACTTAAACCAGTTCTTTTCCATCGATACGAAAGAAATCAGTTATGACAGTGTGCTGCAGGATTTCATGGACGGCAAGATCGTTTACACGGTAGTGACTTCCGATGCCTTATCAAAGATAGAAGCTGCCAAGGCAGAAGGAAATTTTGATTATGAGTACGGAATGTCCATGCTGCCGGATGTAAGTGATACTTTGGAATCAGCATCCCTGTCTGTGACCCAGTGCGTGGTCGTGAACGGATATTCCACGCAGAAAGAGATGGCAAATGATTTTGCCGTGTATCTGACGGAATATGATACGGACAGTCTGTTTGGCAGAACCGGAAAGCTTCCGGTATATTCAAACGGCACTACTTATGATGATCCTAATGTGGCAGCATATATGGAAGAATATAAAGCATCCGTGCCAATGCCGAAGATGATTGAAACGAGCAATTTCTGGGTGGAACTGGAGATTGCCTTTGCCAAGATCTGGGATGCGGATGATGCCAATGATGACCTGAAAGCGTTGTCTGAAAAGATCATGTCCCAGGTGATCGGTGAAGAATATACCGAGGAATATATCGATGTTCCGGAGGAAAACGAAGAGGAAGAGGAAATGCCGGAAGAGGATATAGAAGATATAGAAGATATAGAAACGGAATCGGACGGCAATTAAATCTGCATATGTATATCCCGCGCAAAGATTGGATAAGATATAACAAGACAGTTGTTTATCGTTGTCTTGTTTATTTTTGGTAGAAGTTCTGTAAAAGCGAGGGTATATTATGTTTGGTTTTTTGATTGCATTATTGTCCGGCGCACTAATGAGTGTCCAAGGGGTATTTAATACACAGGTAACGAAGACCTCCGGTATTTGGGTAGCCAATGCTTTTGTCCAGTTGACGGCGCTGCTTGTCTGTCTTGCCGGATGGCTTGTTACGGACCGCTCATCTTTTACGTCTCTGTGGAAAGTGGAGCCGAAATATATGCTTCTGGGCGGAGCCATCGGGGCTTTTATTACCTATACGGTTATTAAAGGAATGGCGCTTTTAGGTCCGGCAAGGGCGGTCATGCTGATTGTCATTTCACAGTTGATTGTGGCGTATCTGATTGAACTCTTGGGATTGTTCGGAGTGGAAAAACAGCCCCTTGAGATGCGTAAGATCGTGGGAATGGTAGTGGCAATCGTAGGAATTGTTATTTTTAAGTGGACATAAATCTCAATTTATTTTACAATGAGAATACAGTGCATAGTGGGGACTTCCTTAAGAATCCTGAAAGGGTTCGGAAAGGAAACTATGCGAAGAAAAGAAAATAAAAAGAAGTCATGCGGCCGGAGAGGCGCGCGATGGGCAGCGCTATTGCTGCTGGTGGTTGTAATGGCTGTAAGCAGCGGCTGTACCGGCAAAGAAGAACTGGTATTCTCCCAGCAAAACGAGCAGCCGGACACAGAAGCGGCTGAAGAAGCAGCAGAAGAAGAGACGGTTTCAGAACCGCGGGCACAGGCAGAACCCGAAGCAGAGTCCGATGATCAGCTGAAGATTTGTGTGCATGTCTGCGGGGCGGTTAAGAATCCGGGAGTGTATGAACTCCCTGCGGGCAGCCGCGTCTATGAGGCGGTACAGGCGGCGGGCGGTTTTAGCGAAAATGCGGATGAAAGTTATGTAAACCAAGCGCAGCAGCTTCCCGATGCGGTGCAGCTGGTAATACCGACAGTCGATCAGGTGGAGGCGTTGGAGCAGGGGGAACTGCCGCAGACGGATTTTACCGGCAGTTTGGAAGCGGAGAGCGCCGCTGATGACGGTAAGATCAATATCAATACCGCTTCTGAGTCGCAGTTGTGTGATATTCCGGGAATCGGAGCCGTCAGAGCGTCGGCGATTGCAGCCTACAGACAGGAGCATGGCGCTTTCGAGACGATAGAAGACATCATGAAAGTAAGCGGCATCAAGCAGGGAACTTATGATAAGATTAAGGACAGTATTACGGTTAATTAGGCATGGTGTTAAAGCGGGGTAAGGACAGCGTGAAAGCAATCTGCAGGCAGTATGAAAGTAAATTAAGAAAAGCAAGTTAGATAGTATGTATAATCAGAAAAAGGGCAGTAATCAGGGAAGTATTAAGTAAAACAGGGGCGTAGAGAGAATGGGACAGAAAGTCTTAGTGGTTGATGATGAAAAACTGATCGTGAAGGGTATCCGGTTCAGCTTAGAGCAGGACGGTATGGAAGTGGATTGCGCTTATGACGGAGAGGAAGCGTTGAAGTTTGCGAAGAAGAATTCATATGATATGATTCTTTTAGATGTGATGCTGCCTAAGATGACAGGCTTTGAGGTATGCCAGCAAATCCGTGAATTTTCCAATGTCCCCATTGTTATGTTGACTGCGAAGGGCGACGATATGGATAAAATTCTGGGGCTTGAATACGGCGCCGACGATTATATTACGAAGCCTTTCAATATTTTGGAGGTCAAGGCGAGAATCAAGGCTATCATGCGCAGAACCAACCGGAAGAGCGCTGAGAAAGAGCCTCCCAGGATCGTTGAAAAAGGGGATATGCGTCTGGAATGTGACGGCAGAAGAGTTTACATCAAAGACAGAGAAATCAATTTGACGGCGAAGGAGTTTGAACTGTTGGAGCTTTTAATGAAAAATCCCGGCAAGGTGTACGGCAGGGAAGAGTTGTTGAAGCTTGTATGGGGAAATGACTATCCCGGAGATGTCAGAACCGTGGATGTACATATCAGAAGACTGCGGGAGAAGATAGAGAGAATACCGAGCGAGCCGGTTTATGTACGTACAAAGTGGGGCGTGGGGTATTATTTTGCTTAAAGAGAAATTACACAATATTAAAATTCTAAGAAGTCTTAAAACGAGAATCTTTCTGATCCTGCTTATCGTAGGACTTATTCCGTGTATCAGTATGCGGCATGCCATTTTGCAGAATTACGAGCGGCATGCCGTCAGTGTAAGTACGTCTGACATTTCCACCCAGCTTAAGATTCTGGCAAATCATTTGATTACCTATCATTATTTACAGGACACCTCGTCGGAGGTGATCAATGCGGAGATCGATCAATTATCAGCGCTTTATGACGGACGCGTGCTGATCATCAACAGCGATCTGCGTGTGGTAAAAGATACATACGGTATCAGTGAGAACAAAACCATTATTTCTGAGGAAGTAGTGCGCTGTATTAAGGGGGAGAGCACCAGCCAGTATGATAAAGACAACGGCTATATAGAGATGACCATTCCCATCACGGAAACCCTTAATCCTGACAAAGACCAGCCGGATGCGGCGGAGAACAGAGAAGTGGTGCGGGGCGTCCTGTTAGTCAGCGCGTCAACTGACACGATCATGGCTACTATGGCTATTTTAAACAGAAATGCGCTGCTTGTGGAAGTGATTGCAATTCTGGGTATTTTTGTGATATCCATGCTGGCGGCGAAAGCGCTGATCCATCCTTTTGAAAAAATTACGGAGGCATTAAACCAGGCGCAGGAAGGATATACCAATGACCCGATCTCCGTCAGGGACTGTCTGGAGACGGAGCATATCGGGGATGCTTTCAACAGGGTTTTGAGCAGAATGAAGCTTTTGGACGATTCCAGACAGGAATTCGTATCCAATGTGTCTCACGAATTAAAGACGCCCATTACCTCTATGAAGGTGTTGGCGGATTCTCTCATTACCCAGCAGGATGTGCCGGTGGAAATCTATCAGGAATTTATGACGGATATTGCCGCGGAGATTGGGCGTGAGGACAAGATCATTACGGATCTGCTGTCTTTGGTGAAAATGGACAGAACAGCGGCGGATCTCAATATTGCGCAGGTAGATATCAATGTGCTGGTGGAACTGATTATGAAACGGCTTCGTCCTATCGCGCAGAAACGGGATGTGGAGTTGGTTTATGAGAGCGTGCGCCCCGTAACGGCGTCGGTGGATGAGGTTAAGCTTACCCTTGCCATTTCCAATCTGGTGGAAAATGCTATCAAGTATAATAAAGAGCATGGCTGGGTCAGGGTAACGCTGGATGCGGATCATCAATTCTTTACGATAGAAGTAGCGGATTCCGGCATTGGCATCCCGGAAGAATCGATAGAACATATTTATGAGAGATTTTACAGGGTGGATAAATCAAGATCCAGAGAGATCGGCGGCACCGGGCTGGGACTTGCCATAACCAGAAATGCGATTATTATGCATCGGGGCTCTATTAAAGTGGTCAGCGAGGAAGAGGTGGGCACTACTTTTACGGTTAAGATCCCGCTTACGTATATTGCGGTTTAACAAAGAAGCTGCATTAAGCCTGCCGTAACGAGAGCATAATGAAAGGCATGTTCAGCAGTGATCTGCTCTGACATGGAGGTTTAGAATGAAGAAGAGTAATAAAATCATAATAGGCTTTCTGTTGGCGCTGTCGGTCATGGTAATGGCAGCCTGCGATAGTGAAAATACAGTCAATGGGACAGCATATCAGATATATTATGTAAACAAAGAGGAAACAAAGATTTTCAGCGCGGAGTATGACAGTGAAACGCAGGACACGGAAGCTTTGCTTGCCGAATTGTTTGAACAGCTGGGGACCACAGGCGAAAGAATGGAGTATATCGCACCGCTTGCGGGTGATTTTGCCCTGCTGGATTATACGCTGGATAACGGGCAGCTTACCCTGAACTTTGATGAACAGTATAAGAAAATGGATGTGATCCGGGAGGTGTTGGTGCGGGCGGCTATTGTCAGAACACTGACACAGATTCCGGAGATTAAATATGTGGCGTTTACGATTCAAGGGGAGATGCTGACGGACGGTATGGGGGCAGCCGTGGGAACGATGGCGGCGGACACCTTTATTGATAATGCCGGAAATGAGATCAACACTTATGAAAAAGTGAATCTGCGGTTGTATTTCGCCAATGAGGCGGGAGATGGCCTGGTGGAGGAAAACCGGAGAAATGTAGTATATAACAGTAATATTTCTATGGAGAAACTGGTAGTGGAACAGTTATTGCAGGGTCCTTTGGCACAGGGAGCTTATCCGACGATCAATCCTCTGACCAAGATTGTCAGTGTTAATGTAAAAGATGGAGTATGTTATGTAAACCTGAATGAAGAGTTTTTGAACCAACCTTACAACGTGTGCTCCGAGGTGACAATCTATTCCATAACAAATTCGCTGGTGGAACTGTCCAATGTGAATAAAGTGCAGATTTCCATCAATGGAGAGACCAATATTTCCTATCGTGAAAATATAAGCCTGAGCAGCATGTTTGAGCGCAACCTTGATCTGCTTACGACACAGGAAGAAGAATAACGGAAGGAGTGTGAAAAGAAAGTGAGAAGACCTTTATGCCTGATCGGACTGGTATATGTGGCGGCGGTTATCATAGGAATGACAGTTACGGTAAGGGGCGCTCCTGTCTATGGTCATCTGAACAGACAGCAGGTTACCGTGGCGGGATATGTGGACTGGAAGGAGTACCGTATATCGGGGGAGCAAGAGGTTCCGGCGATAACCTTAAAAGATGCAGTAGTTCTAAAAGAAGATCAAATAACAAATCTGAAACAAATCTTATCGGATTCTTCCGGAAGAAATTCTTATTCGGATAATACCTTGTTACGACAAACAGATCACTATTGGAAAGAAAACAGAAAATTGCTGCAGCGGGAGGACGCTCAGGGAATCGAGGGGATTATATGCTATATGGAGCAGGACAATATGCCTCATATAGGCAGCCTTGTGGTGGTACAGGGAACCTTTTATTCCTTTTCCCATGCCTCCAATCCGGGCGAGTTTGACAGTGCCCAATATTACCGGATCTTAAACCAGCAGGGAAGGATGATGCAGGCAGTATGCCTGGCAGAGAGCGGCGAGTATGACGGATTTCGGGAAAGACTCTGTCAGATCAGGGAATATCTGTCTCTGCTCTTGGATGCCTGCTATGATAAACAGGACGCTTCTGTCATGAAAGCGATGCTGCTTGGAGAAAAGGGAACCCTTGACCGGGAGGTGAAAAGCTTATATCAACAGAACGGGATTATCCATATTCTGGCAATCAGCGGGCTGCATTTGTCAATCATCGGTATGGGGCTTTATAAGATACTCGCAAAAATGCGGGTTCCGATTGCAGTTAACATAATTGTATCAATTGGGCTTATGTACTGTTATGGAACCATGACCGGAATGGGAACATCCATGATCAGAGCATATATTATGTTTGTGCTTCACTTGTGTGCGAAACTTGTTGGAAGAACTTATGATTTGTATACGGCACTGGTCATAGCGGCATTGTGTATTCTTGTGCAGCAGCCCTTGTATCTGCTTCATAGTGGATTCCTGTTCAGTTTCGGTGCGGTCTGCGGGATCGGATTATTTCTGCCGGCGGTAGAGCGGAACCTTTTGACCGGAAGCCGGACGGAAAAACTTCTCTTATCCGGTACCGCTGTCTCAATCTCCACGCTGCCGGTATATCTGTGCTTCTATTATGAATTTCCCCCTTATTCCGTGCTTTTAAATCTGATTGTGATTCCCTGCATGACCTTGGTTTTGTTGAGCGGGCTGTGCTGCATAGGACTGGCGTCCTGCTTTCTGCCTCTTGGTATGCTGGTATCCTATCCGGGACACATGATCCTGTGGTTTTATGAAAAAAGCTGTGACTGGTGCATGAATCTGCCGGGTCATAAATGGATCACAGGCTGTCCCCAGGCGTGGCAGATCGTGCTGTTTCTGGGAATCATGGCAGGCGTGATCCTGTGGGAGCATAGGATGCCGAAAATGTTGTTTTGGCAGGGCGTATTGTGCGCATTGCTTGTTTTTACCGTCAGACAGCCGCGGGGATTGGAAATCACCATGGTAGATGTGGGGCAGGGCGACTGCATCTATCTGTCGGAGGATAGCGGCATCCGTTTTCTGATCGATGGCGGCAGCTCCAGTAAAAGTGATGTGGCGGACTATCAGATACTGCCTTTTCTAAAATATAAAGGCGCGGACTATTTGGATGCTGTGTTTGTCACCCATCCGGACAGCGACCATGAGAACGGTATCCGTGCATGGCTGGAAGAATATGAAGAAATTGGCATTGAGATCGGTGTGCTGGTACTGCCCGATGTGGCTGAAGAATGCAAAACTGAGGAATATCGGGAGTTGGAGAAGCTTGCGGCTGCGACAGGAGTGCCTGTGCATTACATATGTGCCGGAGAGGTAGTACAACACAACAAAGTTATGTTAACCTGTATACACCCATCGAAGGGATGGTATTCGGAAGATACCAACGCCTATTCGATCGTGCTGTATCTGACCTATGGAAATTTCTCTGCTCTTTTTACGGGAGATTTGGAGGGGGAAGGAGAACAGATGGCGCTTGATCAAATAGAGGGCGGAGAATTTGCCGGAGAAACGGCGGAGCGGCTTACGCTTCTTAAAGTCGCACATCATGGTTCCCGGAATTCCACATCCGTAGAGTTCCTCGAAGCGGTCAGCCCGCGCATTGCACTGATTTCGGCAGGTGAGAATAATTCCTACGGACATCCCCATCAGGAGACGCTTGAACGGCTGGAGGAATGTGGTGCGGAGACGTTGATTACTTATGAAAGCGGGGCGGTCACCATTCGGACAGATGGTAAAAATCAGGAGGTAAATTGGAGCGGATTCCTTTATCGGTAATGACAAATTTGACAGAATGAAAATTGTTTACGCTTAAACAGGAATGTAGTTGCGATAAAGGGGTAATGTCATCAGATACGGAAAGGTATCACTTGACACCGGATACAAAAACGAAGATACTAATATTATATGCAAAAGCTCAACGAGGAAATCAAAACAGGACAACTGAAACAAGTATATCTGCTCTATGGAGAGGAAGCCTATCTGCGCAGCCAGTACAGGGATAAACTCAAAAGCGCCCTGTTGGGCGATGGCGATCCCATGAACTGTCATTATTTTGAAGGCAAAGACGTGTCCGTGGGAGAAGTCATCGATCTGGCGGAAACGATGCCTTTTTTGGCGCAGCGCAGAGTGATTATACTGGAAAACAGCACGCTTTTTACCCGCGGAGGGGAGCAGCTCGCCGAGTATCTGGCGGCGCCGGCCGAAACCGCTTTCTTTGTGTTTGTGGAACAGACGGTGGATAAGCGCAGCAAACTTTATAAGGCAGCTGTTGCCAAAGGACGTGCCATTGAGTGCAAGACACAGGATGAAGCGGTCCTGAAACGGTGGATATTAGGTTTTCTGAAAAAGGAGAACAAAAATATCACGGAGCGGGACTTAAATCTTTTCCTGGAAAAGACCGGAACGGACATGGAGAATATCCGCGGGGAACTGGAAAAACTGCTTTGTTATTGTCTGGACCGGGATGTGATTCTGGCGCAGGATATCGAGGCTGTCTGCACGAAGCAGGTGAGCAATCAAATATTCGATATGATCAACGCATTGGCGCAGGGACAGCAGAAACGGGCTATGGATCTGTATTATGATCTGCTGACCTTAAAGGAACCGCCTATGAGAATTCTTTATTTGATTACCAGACAATTCAATATGCTTTTGCAGGTCAAAGAGTTAAAGAACAAAGGCTATGATACCAATACCATCGGCGGGAAAGTGGGGCTTGCCGGATTTATTGCTAAAAAGTACGCAGCACAGGCGGCAAAATTTAAAGAAGCGGATCTTAAAACTGCGCTTAAGGATTGTGTGGAAGCGGAGGAAGCGGTTAAGACCGGCAGGATGAACGATGTCATGAGCGTGGAGCTTTTGATCGTAAAATACAGCAGTCCCGGATCAGGAAGGATGGAGGATAAATAAATGATTGAGTTAGTGATTGTCATTATTATTATTGCGTGGGTGATCAAGAAGAAACAGAAAAGTATATCGGAAGGACCAATGGGTAACGGTCAGATACCGAATACGACGGTGACTACGGCGAAAACGAAAGGAAATGTCTATAGTAACGGAAGCGGCTCTTATACCGGAGCGCATACGGCAAACAGCACTGTTACCCAGCACAAAGCGGCGCGCCAAAGAGCAAAAGAAGAGGCGATCCGGGAAGCAAAAGAGGACGGTAATTCCACCACTGCCTATCTGATGGAAAAAGCGGAGGCGGATGCGAGGGAACATGCGAGGGAGAAATATGAGGAACAGAAGCGGCTGCATGAAGCGTCGGGCGGTCTTGTCGTTGCCGAAAGACTTTTTGACGGAGATCCTGTTCCCCAGGGCAAGAGGTGTGCAGCCTGCGGCTACTGCGGGGCTGAGAACCTGGTTCCTATGGTTCCGAGAATGCGGTATAGCTGTTATTTCTGCAGAGAACCTCTGAATTAGGGAAAGAATTTATCAGATTATAGAAAGGGAGTATGTAACATGAGTAAAATTGATGAAGTAAGACAGGAAATGGTAGCGGCAATGAAGAACAAGGATAAGGAGCGTAAAGATTCTTTGTCTATGCTGCTGTCCGCATTGAAGAACAAAGCCATCGATAAGAGAGAGGACTTGACGGAGGCTGAGGAATTTGAGGTCATTGCCAAGGAAATCAAGCAGACTAAGGAGACGATGGAGACAGCGCCTGCAGACAGAACGGATATCAAAGAACAGTGTCAGAAGAGACTGGATGTATATCAGGAGTTTGCACCGGTGCAGATGAGCGGGGAAGAGATCAAAGCGGCCGTCCGCGAAGTTTTTGCGGCGCTTGGCATCGAGACGCCTTCCGGTAAAGACAAAGGCAGAGTTATGAAAGAACTGATGCCGAAAGTGAAAGGACGTGCGGACGGCGGCATGGTCAACAGGATTGTGGGAGAAATGCTGCAGTAAATTTATAAGTTTTATGCTTCGTACATGTTCCGAAACTCGGTAGGTGTACAATCCTTCATGATTTTAAACATTCTGATAAATGCGGAGAGGCTGTAGCAGCCTGATTGAAGCGCAACCTCGGTGATGGATATTTCAGGATCCACGAGAAGCTTCTCCGCATGTTCTATTCTTTTCTTATTCAGATATTTGTAGAAAGAGCTTTCTGTAAAATTTTAAACAGTCTGGTGAAATGTTACATTTGCTGAATCTTTTACATAAAATATAGTTGCGGAAGAACGGTCAGGTAAGCTATACTTAGATAAAGTTAATAATTTGTATACATTGACGGAGGAGTAAGTAATGAGTATGAATATTGTGTGTCTGGATTTGGAAGGGGTGCTTGTGCCGGAGATCTGGATCGCGTTTGCCGAAGCAAGCGGCATTCCGGAGCTTAAGAGGACGACAAGGGACGAGCCGGATTATGATAAATTGATGAATTGGAGAATCGGAATTTTAAAGGAGCATGGACTGGGATTGAAAGAGATTCAGGAGACAATAGCCACGATCGATCCGATCCCCGGTGCAAAAGAATTTTTAGACGAACTCAGAAGCATAACGCAGGTAATCATTATCAGCGATACTTTTACACAGTTCGCGGGACCTCTCATGAAGAAGCTGGGATGGCCTACGATTTTCTGTAATACGTTGGAGGTGGCGCCGGACGGTGAGATCACTGGATTTAAGATGCGGATAGAGAATTCCAAACTGACCACCGTCAAAGCATTACAGTCTATCGGTTATGAGACGATTGCCAGCGGGGACAGTCACAACGATCTGGGTATGATCAAGGCAGGCAAAGCGGGATTTTTGTTTAAAAGCACGGAGCAGATTAAGAAGGATAATCCCGATCTGCCTGCTTATGAGACATATGATGAATTGATGGCGGCAATTAAGAAAGCGATTGCAGAATAACTGCAGAATGGAGGGAATCAGATGAAGTGCATTCGGATAGCTATGGAATCGGAAGTTGAGCAATATGAAGTCGGAAAAGGTATGGAAGACGGTTTTGAGTTGTGGTCGGATGTGGTGACGAAAGGATGGATCGTGACAGATACACTTGTCAAGGTGACGAAAGAAAACGGCGCTATCGTTTGTCCGTATATCATGAGCCGCAGGGGACGTACCTTTATCGGGGAAGGCGACTATATTATCAAGGATGCGGACGGCACAAGGCATGTATGCGGCAAAGATAAGATTTTCCAAAGATATCGTAAGATTGAGTAGCGTATTTGGATGTTGTTTCCTTTATGCAAAAGACATTTGCTGGAAAGTGAATGTCTTTTTTTGCGCGCATAAGCAGAGTCAGAAAGCCGGACAGGCAGCCGCCATGCCTGCATGAGCGGATGAATGTCAGGATTTATGAGGAGCAACGCGAATGAGAAACGCAGGGCGTTTCGAATCTGCTTATAAGAGGGCAGAGTCAGAAAGCCTTATAATAAAGTCCGTTTTATGGGACTCAGCATATGTTATCTTAATATCAGAAAATGTAAGAAAGGGTGTTGGCAATGAGAAAAGGATTTGGAATTATTACAGTTGTGCTTATCGCGGTGATCATATTTTGTGTGAAAGGCACCGTGTCTAGCAAGGAAAACAGTGAACGCGCAGAAGCAAACCGGTATTATGCGGCGCTGGAAGACGAATATCTGGATCGCACCAGAGATATTCTGGAGGAAAAAGGATATTGCGACTGCGGAGTGACCATGACCAGGGTGACTATGGAGGATGGAAGCAGAGAATACACGGTGCTGCTGCATCACAGAAAACTACAGAGACTCAATGCAGAAGAGAAAAATGAGTTGATCGGTTTCCTGGCGGATATGGAATTTGATAATGATGTGTGCAGATTCCGGTATGATCTTTAAGATCATTGACACAACAGAACATATGTTTTATACTTACAGAAACAGAACAAATGTTCTACGCTGACTTTTTATAAAGTTTCATAGATAGAAACGAATGACATTTTGCTGATTTGGGATTATACTAAGAGATAGTTGTTGAAGTGACACTAATGTAAGATAGGAGCAGTATATGAGACATAATCCCAAGCCACAGGAAATGTACAGGCATTTTAAAGGAAATTTATATCAGATTCGTTGTCTGGCGAGACACAGCGAGACGGGAGAAATGATGGTAGTATATCAGGCGATGTATGATACCTTCGAGATCTATGTCAGACCGCTTGCTATGTTCATGGAAGAGGTCGATCATGAAAAATATCCCAATGTGACGCAGAAATACCGTTTTGAGTTATTGCAGGATATGGATAGTGATGAGGATGAATATCCGGCACAGCCGTATGTGGTGACAGCGTCAGAGCCTGTCAGGACCGACACAGCAGCGGAGTCTGATGAATTCAATATCGATCCTCTGGTGATGGAATTCTTAGAGGCAGACACGTATGAACAGAGACTTAATATCCTTGCCGCTTTGCACAGCCGGATCACAAATGAGATGATCAACACGATGGCGGTTGCCGTCGATTTGGAGATCAAGGACGGTGATGTACAAGAGCGGTACGAGGAACTTAAGAACTGTCTGCTGACCTTTGAAAAGTATGAGTGTAACAGATTAAGATAGCATAAGCGTTCCTTGTGCGGGAATGCTTTTACGGAAGCATCGTTATACTTTATATTTACAGGCTTGACAGGATACCTCCCGGAGAATCCTATAAGATTCGGAACAGGAGGTATTTCTATGGCTTACGATTTAGAGAATAAACTGGTAGTGGGCGTTTCTTCGAGAGCCTTATTTGATCTGACCTACGAGAATACGATTTATGAGTCGGACGGCGTGGAGGCATATTGCAGCTATCAGATTGAGCATGAAGACGAACTGCTGCGTCCGGGACCGGGCTTCCCGTTAATCAAGGCGCTTCTTAACTTGAATAATTTACCAGGTAAAGAAGGAAGCGTAGAGGTTATTATTATGTCAAGAAACAGTCCGGATTCTTCGCTTCGTGTATTTAAAGCGATAGAACATTACGGGCTGAATATAACGAGAGCGGTTCTTGCCAGCGGAGCATCCCTGGCGCCTTATCTGACGGCATTTAAGACCGACTTGTTTCTGTCTGCCTATGAAGATGATGTGCAGAGTGCGATTGATTCCAATATTGCAGCGGGCATTATCTGTACAGAAGGACTGCAGACCTATGACTGCGATCATCAGATTCGACAGATCAGAATTGCTTTTGACGGGGATGCTGTGCTGTTTTCCGACGAGTCGGAGCGTATTTATCAGGAGCAGGGGCTGGAAGCATTCGAAGACAATGAGAGGCGTAATGCCAATAACCCGCTTAAGGCAGGACCCTTTGCGAAATTCCTCAGGACATTGTCTGGACTGCAGAACGAGTTTCCGGGAGAAGAAGCGCCTATCAGGACTGCGCTTGTCACCACAAGGTGCGCGCCCGCGCATGAGAGGGTGATCCGTACGCTTCGGGCGTGGAATGTGCGGATTGACGAAGTCTTTTTCTTAGGCGGTATCCGCAAGAGGGATGTTCTGCAGGCGTTTGGCGCCCATATTTTCTTTGATGACCAGTCGGTACATACGGAACCGGCATCGGAAGTTGTGCCGGCGGCGAGAGTGCCGTATAGGAACCGTGAACTGCCGGACGGGATACAGGAGCAGGATAGCAGTTGATGCCAGAGATCGTATTGCGTGGATAGAATATTTAAAGAGATTGGTTGACATAACATGAAATATAATAAAATAATACCGGCGAAGTTTATTGAAAGACCCAACCGCTTTATTGCGTATGTGGAGATTGCCGGACAGAAGACGAAAGTGCATGTCAAAAATACCGGAAGATGCAGGGAACTGCTTCAGGACCATGCACAGGTATATTTGGAGCAGAGCGATAATCCCGACAGAGCCACTGCTTATGATCTGGTGGTGGTGGATAAGGCGGGAAGATTGGTCAACATGGATTCCAATGCACCTAATAAAGTAGTAGGGGAATGGCTTGCTTGCGGCGGACTTTACCGGGACGTTACTCTGGTCAGACCTGAGACTGTCTTTGGTAATTCCAGATTTGATTTCTATTTGGAGAGTGCTTCCGGCAGGAAAGCATTTATAGAAGTGAAAGGCGTTACACTGGAAACGGATCATGTTGCGGCATTTCCGGACGCACCCTCCGAACGGGCGGTCAAACACGTGGAGGAACTGATAGAAGCACATGCGCAGGGATACGAGGCATATCTGATCTTTGTAGTGCAGATGAAAGGAGTCAGACACGTGGAACCAAACTGGCAGACGCAGCCGGCTTTCGGGGAAGCGTTGAAGAAGGCGAGAAGCGCGGGTGTGAAGCTCCTTGCCTATGATTGCATTGTGGAGACGGACAGCCTGCGGCTGGATTTACCTGTGCCGGTGATTGCAGACAGTCTGGATCAAATTGCGGACCCTCTGCTTGCATGGTATGATAAAGGCAGACGTATCCTGCCGTGGCGCGAGGAACCTACGCCCTATCATGTGTGGCTTTCTGAGATTATGCTGCAGCAGACAAGAGTGGAAGCGGTTAAACCTTATTATGACAGATTTTTAAAAAAACTTCCCGATATCCGCAGCCTGGCGGAAGTGGAGGAAGAGCAGCTTTTGAAACTGTGGGAAGGGCTTGGATACTATAACAGGGCGCGCAATTTAAAGAAAGCGGCCATGATCATTATGTCGGAATACGGCGGTGAAATGCCGGGAGATTATGAAGAATTATGTAAACTACCGGGAATCGGAAGTTATACGGCGGGAGCCATTGCTTCGATAGCCTTTGGCAATCCGGCGCCGGCAGTAGACGGCAATGTGCTTAGAATTTTGTCCAGGCTGCGTATGGATGACAGAGATATCCTGGATGCAAAAGTCAAGAAGTCCATAGAGCGGGAATTACGCGGTGTGATACCTGCGGACAGGCCGGGTGACTTTAACCAGGCTTTGATGGAGCTTGGCGCTATGGTGTGTATTCCCAACGGCATGGCAAAGTGTGAGGAATGTCCGTGGAAGCATTTGTGTCAGGCGGAAAAACAAAACAGAGTGCAGGAATTCCCTAAGAAAGCACCCAAGAAGCCAAGGAGCATTGAGAAGAAGACCGTTCTTGTCATACAGGATGCGGAGAGAGTAGCGATCCGCAAACGCCCGGAGAAAGGGCTGCTTGCGGGAATGTATGAATTTCCCTCACTGGAAGGGCACAGGAAAGAGGCTGAAGTCATAGAGTATTTGAAACGACTGGGACTGCAGCCGCTGCGGATTCGTAAACTGGAAGATACAAAGCATATTTTTACACATAAAGAATGGCATATGAGCGGATATGTCATCAGAGTTGATGAATTATGCAAATTGGAACAAAAGGACAGTGCCGCAGATTTTCTCTTTATTGACCCCATGGAAACAAAGAGCAATTATCCGATTCCGTCCGCCTTTGCCGCATATGCGGATTATATGGAGATGAAGCGGGGAATCGGGAAATGATTCCGCCCGGGGGAAACGCTGTTGAAAATAAGAAAATCCTAAGAAAAGAACAAGCAAATAAACTGGTTTATATGTTACAATAATACAGTAATTATTTTACTGATAAGCCGAATAACGATAACGGATGCGGATAGGTAAGTTGTCCGGCAGACAGGTTATCGGAACACAAATGATTAGGGAAAGGTATAGGCGCTTAATATGAAATTATTATCTGTAGCAATTCCAAGCTATAATTCCGAACAATATATGAGAAAATGTATTGAATCGCTTTTGCCGGGCGGAGAGGACGTGGAGATCCTGATTGTGGACGACGGTTCTAAAGACAGGACGGCGGCAATCGCGGATGAATATGAAGCAATGTATCCGTCTATCGTGAAAGCAATTCATAAAGAAAACGGCGGACATGGTTCTGCGGTTAATGCGGGCTTGGAACATGCCACGGGTTTGTATTTTAAAGTCGTAGACAGTGACGACTGGGTCAAAGAATCCGCCTATTTTAAGATTTTGGAGACACTGAGAGATATTACGGCAAGCGGTCTGGCGCTGGATATGTTTATCAGTAACTTTGTTTACGAGAAGGAAGGCGAGAATAAGAATAAAGTAATGAAATATCGCCATGCCCTGCCGGAGAACAGGATCTTTGGCTGGAATGAAGTAAAGCATTTTCATAAGGGGCAGTACATTCTGATGCATTCCGTGATATTCCGTACGAAGCTGTTGAGAGAATGCGGACTGAAACTGCCGGAACATACCTTTTACGTAGATAACATATTTGTCTTTGAACCGCTTCTTTTCGTTAAGAATATGTATTATCTGGATGTGAATTTCTATCGTTATTATATAGGAAGAGAGGGACAGTCTGTAAATGAACAGGTTATGATTTCAAGAATTGACCAGCAGATTAAAGTCAATAAGATTATGATAGATTATCTGGTAGAGCATAAGACCAGGATTTACGGCAGACGAAAATTAAAGAATTATATGTTGAATTATCTTGAGATTATTACGGTAATTTCTTCTATTCTGCTGATTCGTTCCGGCACGGAAGAAAATTTGGAAAAGAAACAGGAACTATGGCAGTATATTAAGCAGAAAGACAAAGGTCTGTTCCTGAGACTGCGGTACGGTGTACTTGGCAATTCCATGAATCTGCCGGGTAAGGGGGGAAGAAAGATTTCGGTAGAAGGATATAAATTGTGTCAGAGATTTTTTAAATTTAATTAGCATCAATATAAAGGATACCCCAACGTGCAATGCATCCATGCGATAACAAAAACCGGAAGCTCTGGGTCACAGAGTTTCCGGTTTTCTTTTGTTTTTGTTGGTAAGATTGTGATAGAAGTTGATCAGTACATCTGAACTGTATACCACACCATACATGATTGCAGCCATGATAAAAGCGGTCGTTACATCAAATACGGAGTGTTGTTTAATAAACATGGTTGACAAGATAATTGAAACACAGAGAATCAAGGAAGCGATACGGATGCCCTTTTTCTCCGCTAAATGTTTGCTCTTCATAACAGCAAAGTGGCAGCCGAGGGAATTATATACATGAATACTCGGCCAAAGGTTTGTGGGTGTATCCGCCTGATAAATAATAGACACCAAATGCGTAAAAACATTATCACGGGGCATGACATAAGGTCTTAAATGATGACCATTGGGCCACAGGGTGGATACTAACAGAAAGATTGTCATACCGGTAAAAAGGAATGTACAGGTCCTGAAATAATCGTCCTTATCTTTAAAGAAGAAATATAGTGTAACGACAGCCACATAGGCAAACCAGAGCATATAGGGGATCACAAATACCTCACAAAACGGGATCTTGTCATCCAAGGCTACATGAATAACCTTATAGTGGCTTGTTACGTTTTTTTCCAAGTGTGCAAACCATGCCATATAAATGATTCCGTATATGATAAGCGGAATGGCATGCTTATATGCATGGTAAAAATTTATAAGCGGCTGAAATTTCTTTCGAGCGCAGTTTTTCATGATTTCACGTCCTTATCTGACGATGGATTCGTCTTATCAATATATGTTTGTTTCTTTGTTCATAGAAGTTATCATAGCAGATTAAACAGAAAAGTCAAAATGCGTTTTACATAAACTTTTCTTAATTTTTTCCACAAAACTATTCATAATGTTTAACTAATATTTAACTGCGGATTGTTGTTGTATTCCTTTGGTGATGGAATCGGATGATTTCAGGCCACGGATACCGTTATAAATAATGTGTTGCGCCTCAATCATTCCTTGTGATATACTTACACTGATTTAATCGAAGAAAGGAAGGAACAAGGAATGTATTCATTAGACGAAGTGAAGATGGTAGATCCTGAAATTGCACAGGCTATCGTGGATGAGCAGCAGCGCCAGAATTCCCACATTGAGCTGATTGCTTCTGAGAATTGGGTAAGCAAGGCAGTTATGGCAGCGATGGGCAGCCCGCTTACCAACAAATATGCGGAAGGTTATCCGGGTAAGAGATATTACGGCGGCTGTGAGTGCGTTGATGTGGTAGAGAATCTGGCGAGAGACAGAGCCAAAGAACTGTTCGGCTGCGAGTATGTCAATGTGCAGCCTCATTCCGGCGCACAGGCAAATATGGCGGTATTCTTTGCCGTGATGGAGCCGGGCGATACCTTTATGGGCATGAATTTAGACCACGGCGGACATCTTTCCCATGGTTCACCGGTTAACATGTCCGGCAAATATTTTAACTGTGTACCTTACGGAGTCAATGATGACGGTTTCCTTGATTATGATAATGTGCGCAAAATTGCGTTGGAATGTAAGCCGAAAATGATCGTGGCAGGTGCTTCCGCTTATGCAAGAACGCTGGATTTTAAGAAGTTCAGAGAAATTGCTGATGAAGTCGGCGCCGTATTGATGGTGGACATTGCACATATTGCAGGACTTGTGGCAACGGGACTTCATCCAAGCCCGATTCCTTACGCGCATGTAACAACTACAACGACCCATAAGACATTGCGCGGACCCCGCGGCGGTATGATCATGTCCAGTCAGGAAGCGGCGGACAAATATAACTTTAATAAAGCTATTTTTCCGGGAATTCAGGGCGGCCCTCTGATGCATGTGATTGCAGCGAAGGCAGTTTGCTTCAAAGAAGCATTATCCCCGGCATTTAAGGAATACCAGCAGGGTGTGACCGACAATGCGCAGGCGCTTTGCAAAGGACTGTTGGCAAGAGATGTCAAGATCGTATCCGGCGGTACGGACAATCATCTGATGCTGGTGGATCTGACCAATTATGATCTGACAGGTAAGGCAGTTGAGAAACTGCTTGATGAAGCGCATATTACAGCAAACAAAAATACCATTCCGAATGACCCGAAGTCAGCGTTTGTAACAAGCGGTATCCGTCTTGGGACACCGGCGGCAACTTCCCGCGGTTTGAACACGGCAGATATGGATCAGGTTGCGGAGGCAATCTCTATCGTGATTAAAGAGGGCGAAGCCGGAATTGAGAAGGCGCGTGCAATCATCAAGACTCTGACAGATAAGTATCCGCTGATCTGAGAATGTGACAGAAGCGGAAGGCAGTATAACAGAGCAGTAAAAGAAGCGGTAATAGAACAGAACATAAATGAAATAATAAAATAAGAAGAAAAACAAGAGGGATCCATCAGAAGACACAGAGGGTCTCTTTTGTTTTGCAGATAAACCATATGTGCCTGAATACCTGTTTCTGCGCCGTCTTCGATATCATGCAGAATGCGGCATGCGGTGGAATCATGATGTCCCGAGCCATAACAGAAAGAAAAATAAGATTCAGAATATTTAGAAAAATGGGATTCAAAAAGATTCAAAAAATAAGATTCAGGGTTGCCATAAAATAGTAAGTGTGTTAGAATATCCCTCGGCGGCAAACAGGTGTCTTTCGTATGAAGACATGCAAATACAAGTGTACGCCGGAGAAACACAGGAAAAGCTTGCAGGTTGAAAGGAAGTCATAGGTATTTAAAATGCAGGAAGCAACCGGATATTATGTGGTAAAACAGAAAGCTGTTCCGGAGGTTCTCTTAAAGGTTGTGGAAGCCAAACGGCTTGTGGAGTCCGGAAAAGTGTTGTCGGTACAGGAAGCGGTGGACGAAGTCGGGATCAGCCGGAGTTCCTTCTATAAATATAAGGATGATATTTTCCCCTTTCATGACAATTCCCAGGGGACAACCATTACCCTTATTTTTCAGATGGATGACGAGACGGGGCTGTTGTCCGATGTGTTGAAGATTATCGCTGAATTTAGAGCCAACATCTTAACGATTCATCAGAGTATACCGATCAACGGAGTAGCGTCCCTTAGTCTGAGCGTGCAGGTGTTGCCTGCCACCGGCGACATGTCTAAGATGATTGAGGCGATGGAAGCCAAGCAGGGCGTACACAATGTTAAGATAATAGCCAGGGAGTAGGAAAGGAAAAAATTATGATTCAGGTAGCAGTATTAGGATACGGTACGGTAGGAAGCGGTGTCGTAGAAGTTATTGAGACAAACAAAGCGGATATCAATAAAAAAGCGGGAGAGGAATTGAACGTAAAGTACATTTTGGATTTGCGCGATTTTCCCGGAGACCCTTATGAAAACAAAGTCGTACATGACTATAATATCATTCTCAACGATCCGGAAGTGGCAGTCATCTGCGAGACGATGGGCGGTTTAAAGCCTGCCTATGATTTCACGAAGCAGGCGCTTATTGCCGGTAAGAGTGTATGTACTTCCAATAAAGAGCTGGTGGCAAATCATGGACCGGAGCTGATTCGGATCGCAAAGGAGCATCATTGCAATTATCTGTTTGAGGCGAGCGTGGGCGGCGGTATCCCGATCATCCGCCCGTTAAACTACTCTCTGACAGCAGAGAGAATTGACGGCATTACCGGTATTTTAAACGGTACTACCAACTATATTTTGACGAAGATGGACAAGGAAGGCGCAGACTTTGCGGAAGCATTAAAAGAGGCGCAGGATAAAGGCTATGCCGAGCGCAATCCGGAAGCAGACGTGGAAGGCTACGATGCCTGCCGCAAGATCGCGATTCTTTCTTCTTTGATGTGCGGTAAAAATGTAAAGTATGAAGATATTTACACTGAGGGAATTACGAAGATTTCTTCCGCGGATTTCAAGTATGCGAAACAGATGAATAAATCCGTGAAACTGCTTGCCATGAGCAGGGATACGGAAGACGGATTTTTCGCTATGGTAGCGCCTTTTATGATATCAAAGGAGCATCCCCTTTACAGTGTCAGCGATGTATTTAACGCAGTATATGTACACGGTAACATGCTGGGAGATTCCATGTATTACGGGCGTGGCGCAGGCAAATTGCCGACGGCAAGCGCGGTAGTGTCGGATGTGGTAGACTGTGCGAGACATCAGGGCAAGACCATCATGTGCTTCTGGGATTCGGAGAATGTGGATGTAGCCGACATTGCAGCGGCGAAGCGTAAATTCTTCGTCAGGGTTAATGCTTCCCGGAGAGAGGCGGCTATGGAAGCATTTGGAGCTTTGGCGGAGGTAAATGTCGGTATCGCAGAAGAATTTGCATTTATGACACAAGTGCTGAGTGAGAAAGAATTTAATGAAAAGATTGAAAAAGCCGGCGGATGTATCAACAGAATCCGTATTATGGCTTAAATCTATATGATATATGTAAATATACTATATGAGGGAAAGGCAGAGATTTATCTATGAAAAAAGTTGTTAAATTTGGCGGCAGTTCGCTGGCAAGTGCGGAGCAGTTTAAAAAAGCAGGCGCGATTATCCGTGCGGACAAGGAGCGTAAGTTTGTGGTTCCTTCTGCACCGGGTAAAAGATCCTCTGATGACACCAAGGTAACGGACATGCTGTATGGCTGCTATGATCTGGCGGAACAGGGGAAAGATTTTAAGAAAGCGCTGAAAGCAATTCAGGACAGATATCAGGAGATCATTGATGGATTGGGCTTAGATCTTTCTTTGGAAGATGAGTTTAAAACGATCGAGAAAAAATTCAGGGAAAAAGCAGGCACCAACTATGCCGCTTCCCGTGGTGAGTATTTAAACGGTATCATTATGGCGGATTATCTGGGATATGAATTTATAGATGCAGCAGAAGTAATCCTTTTTAATGAGGATGGTGAGTTTAACTCCGAAGTGACGAACCAGAATCTCCGCAAGAGACTGGAAGGGGTAGAGGCTGCGGTTATACCCGGCTTCTATGGCGCGTATGAGAACGGAACGGTTAAAACCTTTTCCAGAGGCGGCTCCGATATCACAGGCTCCATTGTGGCAAGAGCGATCAAAGCGAATGTATACGAGAACTGGACGGACGTATCCGGCTTTTTGATCGCAGATCCAAGAATTATCTATAAACCGGAGGGCATCGAGACGATTACTTATAAAGAATTGCGGGAGCTGGCATATATGGGAGCGTCCGTATTGCATGAAGATGCTATTTTTCCGGTTCGCAGGGAAGGGATTCCGATCAACATCCGTAATACCAATGCGCCGGAGGATAACGGTACATGGATCGTGGAGAGTACCTGCCAGAAATCAAAGTATGTTGTTACGGGTATTGCGGGTAAAAAGGGATTCTGTGCGGTCAATATCGAGAAGGATATGATGAATTCCGAGATTGGTTTCGGGCGCAAAGTATTGCAGGCATTTGAGGAAAACGGTATTTCCTTTGAGCATGTTCCGTCGGGTATTGATACTATGACCGTATTTGTGCACCAGGATGAGTTTATGCACAAGGAACAGCAGGTGGTATCCGCTATCCACCGCCTTGCCGATCCGGATTCTATTGATATTGAGGGAGATTTTGCGTTAATCGCGGTAGTAGGACGCGGCATGAAGTCTACCAGAGGTACGGCGGGCAGAATCTTCTCCGCCTTAGCACATGCCAATGTGAACGTTAAAATGATTGACCAGGGCTCCAGTGAGTTAAATATCATTATCGGTGTGGCGAATGCGGATTTTGAGACGGCGATTAAGGCAATTTACGATATTTTTGTTCTTTCCCAGATTTAAATTTCTTTATATATATAAATAGCATGACAAATATAAAACAAAATCGTTGTGGATGGTAAGGCGTGTATCGGCTGTGGCGCATGTTTTGATGCCTGTGCGCATGGTGCAAGAAGTTATGTCGATGATACTGAGCGGTTCTTTGAAGATTTGAAGAGAGGAGAGAAGATTTCCCTGCTGCTTGCACCTGCATTTCTGAGAAGGGTTACATAGAAACAGGACTTTGCGTATGGGGACGCAGAGTCCTGTTTTGTGTATAGAGTGAGAATTGCCGAACTGCGTTATTTATTAAAACATATCATTAAGAAGATGCTGAAAATACGACGTGTAAATAAACTGTAAATAATAGGGAATAAGAACCAAAAATGTGAAAATAATCCATAAAAAGAAATAAAATGAAAAAATAAGAAAAAAATTGAAAAAATGTGTTGACAAATTAAAAACAGATGATATAATAAAGACATAAACAAAACAAATTCACATAGATATCCTAAAGAAAGAGAGGTACAGTCCACCGGAAACTTAAATTAACCATCCAATTAAAGTACAAATGAATAAGGAACCAATGATAAAACAAAAAGAACGTAATCGAGTACATAAGAAAAAGTAACGAATCACAGAAGAGAAGAATAAGACGTTACAGTATACGCATACAAAAGAAGAGTGGAAAGAGTACGGAAGAAGAAATTGGAGGTAAGACCATTGGATAGTATAGTTTAGAAGCGGGTATTGATTCATGAAAGAATTAGTACCCGCTTCGCTGTGTGCGTATTCGGAGGATTGTAATAGGGAAATATATGGAGATTTGGTGAAATGAGAAATTAAAGGTGGCTTTTTATCTAAAAATAGGTTATAGTATACTTGCTACGTAGTAACAGTTCAGCCATCCATTCATAAGTTGGCGGAATATACATTTTCACTCATCAATTAGTATAAGTCCGCCAACTTATTTCATGTCGGGCGTCCGCCCTATAGAAACAATTGTACAATATGTCCTTAGTGAGCAAGCGCCCAAGGTCATATTGCATAATCATTTCTGCATGGCTGAACTGTTACGCTGCATACTATATCTTGTATGTCGAAGTATTTCTAACAAAGGAACACAATTTTAAAGTTGTGTACAGACGAAAGTTTGCAGGTTGAGAGAAAGGCACGGGTATTACTATGGGAAAGTTATTTGGCAGAGAAAAAGGACACTCTGATGAGGAATACGAAGAAGAGTATGAAGATGAAGCATTAGAGGATGACGAGGAAGAAGACATCGAGGATGATGAAGAAATAGAAGAGGACGAAGAAGAGGATTTAGAAGACGAAGAAGACGACGATGAGGAAGACGAGGATGATCGCCGTGCCTATCGCCGTCGGAGAAGGATTCGTAATCAGATCATTTCATATGTTGTGGTATTGGTCTTTTTGGCGGCGATTGTCGCAGGCGGTGCGGTGACCGGCATGAGAATATCATCGCATATACAGGAGAAAAAGCAGGCGGAAGCACTGGCACAGCTGCAGGCGGAAGAGGAAGCGCAGGCGGCTCAGGAAGTAGTGATTGATACGCCGGAGACGATTTCGGGTGATACGGAAGAGGAACAGGATTTATTGGGAGAAATGGTTGATGACTATATCTCTGCGATGCCGATAGAGGATAAAGTGGCAGGGCTTTTTGTGGTGACGCCGGAGGCGATTACCGGTGTTTCGACAGCGATACAGGCAGGAGAAGGTACACAGGACGCTTTGTATCAATATGCGGTCGGCGGACTGATTTACTTTGATAAGAACATTTCCGATAAAGACCAGATTACGGAGATGTTGTCAAACACAAGATCAATGAGTAAGTATCCTATCTTTTTGGCAGTGGATGAAGAGGGCGGTTCTGTCAGCAGAGTCGCTAACAGTGATATCGATGTGATACAGGTAGATGACATGGCTGTGATCGGAGCAAGCGGTGATACGACGCAGGCTTATGAATCCGGTGTTACGATCGGCGCTTATTTGAATGAAATAGGATTTAATCTGGATTTTGCGCCGGTGGCGGATGTGGTTTCGGAAGATGGCAGCAGTGTACTGGAGGACCGGGCATTCGGATCGGATGCACAGATGGTAGGTGATATGGTTGCCAATATGGTAGAAGGCATCGAAGGTACCGGTGTCAGCTCCTGCTTGAAGCATTTTCCGGGAATTGGCAGCGCCTCAGAGGATACCCATGATGGAAGGGTGGAGACCACTAAGACTTTGGAAGAAATGCGGCAGACAGATTTTGTACCTTTTCAGGCAGGTATCGAGGCGGGGGCAGATTTCGTGATGGTAAGTCATGTAACGGCATCTGCGGTAGATGAAGACGGCGTTCCGAGTTCGTTGTCTGAGAAGATTATGACAGATATTCTTCGTGGCGAACTGGGATTTGAGGGCGTTATTATTACGGATGCGCTGAATATGACAGCAATTACGGATTATTATACTTCGGAGGAGGCGGCGGTTAAAGCAATCGAGGCGGGAGCCGATATGCTGCTGATGCCGGAAGATTTTAATGCGGCGTATGATGCACTGTTGGCAGCCGTGCAGGATGGTACGATCTCCGAGGAGAGGATCGATGAGTCCCTGAGACGTATTTATCGGATTAAGTGTGCTGATAAGCTGGACTAGTGTAAATATTTGATGCGGGGTAGTATTTTGTAAATCTGCCTGAATGCACGTAAATATGCATATATAAATTGTATGAAAAACGTAAGAATTGTATATATATTTAAAAAAATATAAAAAGATTATTGAATTTATAAAAATTAAATTTTTATGTTGACAAAGTAAAATCAATATAGTATATTATTACTTGTCCGAGCGACGCAGAGTTTAGACAAGTACATGCGCGAGTGGCTCAGTTGGTGGAGCACGACCTTGCCAAGGTCGGGGTCGCGGGTTCGAGTCCCGTCTCGCGCTCTTGGTTGAGAGTTGGGAAGCCTTAATTAGATAGAAGACTTCCCAATTTTTTTGTTACAATAGGATTTGATTACACTTTTAACGCCAATGCTTCAAAGGCTTAATGCTTGTTCAATATTTTCCTGCGTCTGCGAATCAGTCTGCCGATTAAAGCAGTAGCATTTTAAAGCAGTTCTTTCATCTTCGTGACCGACTAAATCTCTGATTGTGTTTAAATTAACCGTCCGGCTGTCAATCAGTGTAGAGATATAAAAATTCGCATAAATCATTTGACAAGAATGCCAAAATGTGTAATATGATAAGTGTAAAAAGAAATAGTATTATTGAAGAGAGCATGAGGAGGAAAGAATCATGAAAGTAATGAACATTGACGATCCTGAGAAGTTTTTTGAGGTAGTAAACAAATGCAAAGGAACCGTAGAGTTGGTAACAACTGAGGGGGATAG
This sequence comes from uncultured Bacteroides sp., assembly GCA_964589055.1. GTDB lineage: Bacteria > Bacillota > Clostridia > Lachnospirales > Lachnospiraceae > UBA3282. The sequence continues at coordinate 49,832 of CAZPSD010000002.1, read as the reverse complement.
ATTAAACCTGAAGTCCCAGTTGACAAAATACGTTGCGCTTACAAAGCTTTTTGCAGACAATATGATTCCGGAGATGGAACTTGTAGCACATGATCCTGAAGATGTGAGCCGTCTTCTTGAGTACATGGTCAGCGGCAAATAAATTTTTTATGAATTGGATAAGATAGTCAGAGAATCCTGTGCTTTGCAGGATTCTTTGTTTTAATGTAATCGGAAGATGCTGTGGCACGGCTTTTTATTTGTGGCAAAACAAGGTACAGTGCTGTATGGATGGCATTTTCCGGTTGTTGACAGGTGGGGGAGCAGAGAATGCATAATGAATTAACGAAACGGGATATTCAAAAGATGGAAGAGGAAATTGAATACCGTAAGCTTGTGGTGCGTAAAAATGCGCTGGAGGACGTGAAAGAAGCGAGGGCGCAGGGGGATTTGAGCGAGAATTTTGAGTATTATGCGGCGAAGAAATTCAAGAATCAGAATGAGAGCCGCATCCGCTATTTGGAACGGATGATCAAGACTGCAGTGGTAGTGTCCGATGAGTCCGCAGAGGACGAAGTCGGCATGAACAATACGGTAGAGGTCTTCTTCGAGGAGGATAACATTACGGAAAAATATAAGCTGGTGACTACAGTGCGCGGCAATTCGCTGGAAGGGCTGATCAGTACAGAGTCTCCGCTTGGGAAGACGTTAATGGGACACAAAGTAAATGACCGGGTGTATGTAGAGGTAAATGCCAATGCAGGTTATTATGTGGTCATTAAGTCGATTGAGAATACGGTAGATGACGGAAGTGACAAGATTCGCAGTTTTTGATTCACGTTAGCAAAGAAGCCGCAATTCTTTGGAATATTGCGGCTTCTTTACAGTGTATAACTGCTGGGATGGTATAACGGCAGTTTGTTTCATGAATCGTTTCCTTATTGCCCGTCTTCTCCGCCGGGACCGTCCTTTCTGGGACGGGTGGATTCCGGCAAAGGTTCTACACTTTCATCCTGATTTGCGTTCTTTGGCAGATCGGTCTTTGGAATATTTCCGTCGTCATAGGCATTTTTCGATTTGTTTTTACAATTATCCATATGGCAGTACCTTCCTTTCTGACGATAGTATACCCGCAGGAAGCGGTGATTATACGGTCTTTATTCTGCTTCCCGAAGCCGTTCCACGATAGATTTCTTTGCACTGTAGCGGTACGTGACAAGCGGTATCAGTGCGCCAAGCAGTGCGAAAAACGGCGTGATGGCAAGTACCGGAAAGATAGTAAAACGGTAAGTGAAGAACCAGAATACACTGCCAAGCACGTTAGCAAGCAAAGGCCCCGTCACAAGGATAAATAGGAAGGAAAAGATAACCGAGCCAAGGGCAAGCAATAAACCTTCTATAACAAGCATAGTCTTTAACTGCTTTCCGGTCATGCCGACAGATTGTAAAACCGCAAATTCCCGATGCCTTGTAAGGATGCCGGTAAGTATTGCGTTGAGGAAGTTCAGGACACCTATTAACCCGATAATAGAACTCAGGACGCTTCCCATAATGAGGAACATATTTTTGAAAGAATAAAACTCTTCTGCACAGGAACTTTGGCTTTCATAATCATACTGGGGCGCTGTATTTTGCGTATAATCCGCCAAGAAACTTTCCATCGCAGAGGCGGCGCCTTCTTCCATATCAAAGGTATAGTACATGACTGTGTCTATGCCGGCATCACGCTTAAAGGTATCGGCATTTAGGATAAAGGTATCGTTGAAAAGGTATCTATAACGGTAGCTTAGACCATTCGGCACAGCAACCAAGGCAGCCACTTCATATTCTGCATTCTGATATTTGGTGGGACGCACGACGTAGTAATCGTTTTCAGGATCAGGGTTCTCATAGACTACGCCCGTATCAGGGTTGTAAAATTCACATTCTTCAGGGTAGCACAGTCTGACTTTATCGCCTATTTTTGCCCGGTTGGAGTCCCATTCGGGATTGCCGTAGTCATCCGTCTCATAGACCGCAGCGATATAATTCCCGTCTTCATATAGCTTGGAGAGATCGCCATCCAGTACAATCACGCCGTCCAGACAGAAAGGTTCCATTCCATAGACTTGTGCGCCTTGCAAAAAGAGATTATCAACCTTTCCGGTTCCGGCTACAACAGAATCTACTGTTTCCGTAGGATAACCGGCATAGGAGGCACGCAGCTGTTCTTCGGTTACAAGCTCATAGATCTTGCTTACATGTCCATAGGTTCTGCCGCCTTCTGCGATGCCGCCTGCCTGTGTGACAGCGGTGATCGCTTCTTCGGGGAGAGCATCGCCGGACCAATGAGAGGAATTCATATAACTGGCGTCTGCCAGTGTGAAATCATTGGAAATAAAATAGCTGAGATATTTATCCATATCAAAGCCGTTTGTAAAGGTAACAGTCAGGTTCAGCAGTACCACCGCAAGGGAGAGGGATAAGACAGTAATGACGGTCTTCTTCCGGTTTCTGCCAAGGTTAGCCAACGCCATCTTCGAAATGGAGGCGCCGGCAGCAGACTTACGTCTGGTTTTGGCGGATGTGGTGCGCTCCGTATAGCGGACTGCCTCGATGGGAGATACTTTGGCTGCCATTTTGCCCGGTTTCCGACAGGAAATCATGACGGTAATCAGGGCAAAAAGGACGGCAACTACGAAAATAAGCGGACTAAAGGACAAGTCAGTCGAGGAAATGGCATCCAGTGTGGAGAGAATCACAGGAAATAACAATGCACCGACACCATAGCCAAGGAGTAGTCCGATGGGAATACCGATTACGGAAAGCAGAACTGCCTGATGGAAAACCATGTGTTTGATCTGCCGTCCGGTTGTTCCGATGGTTTTTAATAACCCGTAGAATCGGATGTCATTGGAGACGGATATCTGAAAGACATTATAGATAATCAAATAACCCGTAAAAATAATCAGTAACAGCAGCGCGGCAATGGAAAGTGCGGTAAGCGGGTCCATATTGCCGTTTAGCTGTGCACCCACATAGCCCCAGTTGACACCGATGGCAAGATAATCCTCTGTCTGAGAACTATCATCTGCCTGATAGCCGTAATGGGATAATACGGTCTTCATATCTTTTTCAATATGATAAGAATTATCAAACATAACATCCAGATACCATACCCCGATGTAGCCGCTTGGATTAGGACGCTCTGTTTTGGCAAGGATGTCCTTGACCAGATCTTCAGGCAGAAGTACATGGCTTACGGGGATCGCCTCATCATATTCCCAATAGCCGCATAAGGTAAAGGTTTCCGTGACCGGAACACCGTCCACATCAATGGTCAGGGTAAATTCCGTTCCTATTTCCGGTTCAATGCCAAGTAAGGAGAGCACTCTGGTATCAGTTGCGGCTTCCTTCGTTCCTTCTTTTGGCAAATGTCCTTTTCCGGGATGCAGGAAATAGAAATCCGCTTCCTGCTCATCGCAGCAGCTGACTTCTACCTGGGTTTTGTTAAAAGGTTCCTCGGTGACCATACCAAGCATCAGGCGGCAGCCGTAGCTTTGGATTAAAGGATCGTCTTTTAGTTGATCCAGTTGTTCCTCGGTGAGATATTTGAAAGTGCCGTGTGAGTAGCCTCCTGCTTGTTTGAAATTGCTCTGTTCAAAGCTGTAGGAGATGGACATGGCAATGGTAAAAAGCGCCGTAAATAACAGTGTTGTCAATGCAATAGCGAGAATTGCAACGATATTTCTTGTTTTTGCCGTCTTCATGCTCTGGAAGCTGATGCGGCGTATGACTTTTTTGTTTGCTACGTTAAGGCTCATGTATGCACTACACCTGCCTTTCCTGATTTATGCGGGCAATGACCTGATTGCAGTCAGGATTGTTTTGACGGATGCCGGAGCCCGCCTGCCCTGTGCCGGAGACGATCCTGCCATCCTCAATACGGATGATACGGTCGGCAAGCTGTGCGATTTCTTCGTTGTGGGTAATCATAACGATGGTCTGTGAGAATTTCCTGCTTGTGATTTTCAGAAGCCCAAGCACATCCTGTGAGGTTCTGCTGTCCAGATTGCCGGTGGGTTCATCTGCAAGAATAATCGCGGGCTTGGAAGCCAGTGCCCTTGCGATAGCTACGCGCTGCTGCTGACCGCCGGAGAGATTGTTGGGAAGATTGGACAGTTTACTTTGCAGTCCCAGTGTATCGATGATGGAAGTTAAATACGCTTCATCGATGGTACCGCCGTCAAGCTGTATAGGCAGCACGATATTTTCATAGACATTTAGGACCGAAACCAGATTATATGCCTGAAACACAAAGCCGATCTTCCGGCGGCGGAAGATGGTCAGGGCTTCATCCTTTAAGGAAAAGATTTCTTTGCCGTCAACGGTGACAGAACCGCTTGTGGGGCGGTCTAATCCGCCGAGCATATGAAGCAGGGTAGATTTGCCGCTTCCGCTTGTCCCGACGATGGCGACGAATTCTCCTTTTTCAACAGTTAAGTTTACGCCGTCCAAAGCGCGGACTTCGCTTTCTCCGCTGCCGTATATTTTTCGCAGATTGTTAGTAGATAATATTGTCATAATTTCCTCCTGTTCTGAAGTGGTCTTTTTTGAAATCAAAATGATTTTAGCAAAAGAATCTTTCCATAATCTTTCGTGGGAGGGATGGAATTCTTACGGTTTTGAAAGAATTCTTGTCCATGCAGAAATGCACGGTGAGAGTGCAGAAGCCGAATGCTGTATGAAGACCGGCAGGTGCAGGCAAAGAGAAGGGAAGCGGTTATCTGAGCAGATAGACAGCAAAGGTGGAGCCTTTACCGGGGGCGGAGGTAAGCTTAAGATAGCCGCCCTGACGGCTGATGATCTCACGAGCCAGATATAACCCGATGCCGACGCCTTCTTGATCCGACACCTGCGCAGACCGATAGAACCGGGAGAAGATTTTGGCGTGTTCCTCTTCAGAAATGCCGATGCCTGTATCGGTTACGGTAATGCGGCAGAACAGTTCAAGAGGAGTAACTTCTATAGTGATACTTCCCTGCTCCGTATATTTGACTGCATTGTCCAGCAGATTGAAAAGCGCTTCCTGCGTCCATTTTTCATCAAAAACAGCGGTTAAACCGGAAGAAACATTGTTTTTGGAATACGCTCCGGAGCCTGTCCGGGCGCCATGATCCGGCAGAATAATGAGAAGTCCTTTTTCCTGTGCTTTCGGTGCAAGCTGCATAACGACTTTGTCAAGGACAGGCAGTATGGGTGCAGAAACAGGATGCAGTACGAAGATATCCGTCTCCAGACGGGACATTTTAATCAGGGAGGAGATGAGAAAGTTCAGTTTTTCTGTCTGTGTATGAAGCGCTGCAAGATACTCTTTGCCCTGCGGTGATAAATTCTGCTCTTGTTCTGACAGAAGTTCACTATAAAGAAGAATGTTGGCAATCGGCGTTTTGGTCTGATGTGAGATATCGGAAATCAGCTCTTTGATGGTGTCTTTCTCTGCTGCTATCTGTTCGGCGGCAGTTTCCTGCGCGGAAAGATAAGCGGCGAATTTGCTTTCTAAAGAAGAAAGCATGGATTCATCCACATGCATTTCCTGAAAAGTGCCGTTGATGGCGGCGTCCAGCATCGCATTTAGATGTTTCATGGTCTTCCGGGTATGAAAATAGGAGACGATGATCAGAGTCAGAAACAGCAGAATGACAAGCAGGTCTGTAATAATGCATAAAGGCAGAAGCTGTTGGCTGTTTAACATAGCGTGAATTCTCCTTATGGCTGTATATATGCTTATGGAATGATGATACCTTCATAAGATATTTACATGGGTAACGGAATATGGCTTCTTGTGGGCAGATGGATGCTTTCAGTCCGAGGGATTGTCCCATGAATATCCGATACCATAGACGGTTTTAATATAATGCTGCGCGGACAGCTTATCCCGCAGTCTTTTGACTGTTACAGACAGAGCGTTTTCATCTACATAGGCAGACCCGTCTGTCCAGATACGGTCTATCAAAGTGCTGCGGGAAAGCGTGTTCCCGGCATTTTCCACAAGCAGCCGCAGAAGTTTTTGTTCTGTTTTACTAAGCTCCACGTTGGCACCTGCATGTGTGAAGATCATCCGTTCAAAATCAAAGCTGTATTCGTCAAAACACAATGGGAAGCCGGCGCTGCGGACTGAATTTTCAAGCGGCTGTCCGAACTGCCGCTTTAGCCTGGCGTTGACCCTGGCGCGCAGTACGGCAAGGGAGAAAGGCTTGGTGATATAATCATCGGCGCCTGCCTCTAAGCCTGTGACAATGTCAGTTTCCATGTCGTTGGCGGTCAGCAGAATGACGGGCATACGGTACATCTGTTTCAACTCGGCGAGAAAGTCGAGTCCGTTTCCGTCTGGCAGATTGATGTCCAAGAGCAGCAAAGAATAGGAATTTTTTTTCAATTTTTCTCTTGCGGCGGCAATGCTTTGACAGAAGTCCGCAGTATGATCTTCGCAGGTCAGTGCCCGGGTAAGCCCTTCTGCCAGTGCAGAGTCGTCTTCTATAATTAAAATGGAATCTTTCATAGACATTTGCCGCGCCTTTCTTTTCATTGCAGATTTATTTTTCATACTATTATAGAGTCGGGATGCGGATTTTTCAATGGAAAAAGTATATTTCGCCAACTTATGAATGGATGGCTGAACTGTTACTTTACGTGGGTAACAGTATTCTGCCGGTAAAGAATCACATGTGGAGACAGCCTATAGGAAAGAGAGAAAGCGATGATGGTAAAATAGGACAAATTTGCAGTGTAGTTTACATAATATGTAATATTAAGAACCACTGCCACATATATCTTACAGAGAAATGACAAGCTTACGATAGGGAATGAAGTCAGGTATTTCAAGATTGGTTTGTGTCACGAAGACAGCTTGTTGGAAAGTGTAGGAGGAGTGCGCATGTATGAAATGAAAACGGCATCGGATGTGATTCGAAGCCTGGGAACGGACAGGGAGAGGGGACTTAGCCGCAGAGAGGCAATGGAGCGCAAGGCGAAATACGGTGCCAACAGGCTCAAGGACCAGGAGCAAAAAACGGCAGGACAGATGATCTTGGAACAGTTAAACGATCCGTTAATCCTGATCCTGATAGTGGCTATGGCAATCTCGCTGATGCTTCGGGAACTTGGGGATGCCATTATTATTGTCACGGTAGTGGCGCTCAATGCCACCATAGGTATCATACAGGAGGGCAAGGCAGGCAAGGCGGTGGAAGCGCTGAAGAAGATATCCACACCGCAGGCGGTTGTATTGCGGGACGGAGAGCGTCTCAAAATTCCGGCGGAGGATCTGGTTCAGGGGGATATTGTACTGTTAGAAGCCGGGAATATGATTCCGGCAGATTTAAGACTGCTGGAAACACAGGGAATTTATGCGGAAGAGTCTACCCTAACAGGAGAGTCTGCTGCAGTAGAAAAGGATGCGGAACATGTGGTGGAAGTACAGGGAGACAACAGCTGCATGAATATGGCATATATGTCCACTTATGTGACTAAGGGACGCGGCAAAGGCGTGGTGGTAGCCACCGGCATGGATACCCGCATCGGTCACATCGCGGATATGCTGCATGGCGGAAAAGAGAAATTGACGCCGTTACAGATCAGGCTGGGAGAACTGGGCAAAGCACTCAGCGCGCTGGCTGTGGGCATTTGCGTGCTCTTGTTTTTTGTCGCCGTTTTACAGAAGCGGGATGTGGGAGAGATGCTGCTTACTTCGGTATCCCTGGCTGTGGCGGCAGTACCGGAGGGACTGCCTGCTATCGTAACGATCGTGCTGGCGCTCTGCGTATCCCGTATGGTTCGTGCCAGAACAATCGTCCGCAGGCTGGCGTCGGTGGAGACGCTGGGAGCCGTGGAGGTCGTATGTTCGGACAAGACGGGGACTTTGACGCAGAATAAGATGACTGTAACGGAATGTTATCTGGAAGGCAGACTCACAAAGCGGGAACGGTTTGCGCAGCTTTTTGCACTGACGGTAAGCGGACAGGAGACAGACCCATGTCTGAAGCATTTTATCCTTGGCAGTGTTTTATGTAATGACTCAATGATAACGGAAGAAGGAAATTTGGGTGATCCTACCGAGATGGCGCTGCTTTACATGGCGCGGGAATGCGGCGCTGCCATCGAACAGATCAGGGAGCGGCATCCCCGAGTGGAGGAAAAGGGATTTGACCCGGACCGCAAAATGATGACTACGGTACATCAGGAAGGAACAGAAAGAATCTCCTATTCAAAGGGAGCGGCAGAGCGGATTCTGGAAGGCTGCGACAGTATGTACCGACGCGGACAGATAGCGGATCTGCAGCAGTCTGACCGGGATGAGGTGATCCGCGTCCAGAAGCGGTTGATGGCAGATGGCAGACGTGTCATGGCGCTTGCCATGGAGCTGCATGGAAGCATGCAGGAAAAACATATGATCTTCATAGGGCTGGTCAGTATGCAGGATCCGGTCAGACCGGAGGCAATAGAAGCAGTGGAAGAATTTAAACGCGCAGGGGTGTCCACGGTGATGATTACGGGAGATCATCCGGACACGGCATTTTCGATCGCCAAAGAACTGGGAATCGCCTCCGGTACCGCAGAGTGCATTACGGGACGGGAACTGGATCATCTGAAGGAGCAGAACTTTTTACAGAAGCTGCCGTCTCTTAAAGTGTTTGCAAGAGTGACGCCGGAGCACAAGGTCCGAATCGTGGAAGGCTATCGGACGTTAGGCAAAACGGTGGCGATGACAGGAGACGGCGTGAATGACGCGCCCTCTTTACAGGCGGCGGATATCGGTATTGCCATGGGACTAAACGGCACGGATGTGGCGCGCGGGGCAGCGGATTTTGTCCTGATGGATGATAATTTTGCAACCATTCATCTGGCGATCAAGGAAGGAAGAGAAATATATGAGAATATCAGAAAATCGGTGCTTTTCCTGTTATCCTCCAATCTGGGAGAGATCATCACGATGCTGCTTACCATTGTGGCGGGACTGCCAAGCCCGCTGAAAGCAAGCTTTATCCTGTGGATCAATTTGATCACGGATTCGCTGCCGGCATTGGCGCTTGGGGTGGATGATAACGAGACGGAAGCCCTGATGCGGGAACCTCCCCGCCGGAAAGAAGATTCGCTTTTTGCCAGGGGAGGACTGTTGTGTGTGATATGCTACGGGCTGGTGATCGGCGGTGTGAGCCTGGCCGCCTTTTTAAAAGTCCCGTATGACCGGATCCTGGCGGAAGGATTGCCTATGAGTTTACATAACATACTGGCAGGGCTCAAAATATCCACCGTTCTTGCACAGGCGCAGACCCATGCTTTTACGGTGCTTGGCATCAGCCAGCTGTTTCACGCCATAGGGATGCGGGATGTAAACCGCTCCGTATTTAAAATGAACCATAAGAATAATCCTTATATGATTCTTGCCTTTGCTGCGGGCATTTTGCTGCAGATGGCAGTGACCGAGATTCCGCCGCTGATCCGGTTGTTCGGAACGGTGCGGCTTAGCATGGCGGAGTGGCTGCAGTTGATCGCTTTATCCGCTACACCGTTGATCGTCCATGAGCTGCTTGTGGCTGTCGGCAGAAGCCGGCACAAAGCGGCTGCAGAGCAGACGGTTATGCAAGCGCATGAAGTGCCAGCAGAAGAAGGAATAAACCGCTGAGCCAGGACAGGTCAACGCGAAACAGATGACAGAGGAAATGACCGAGAAGATAGCCGAGCAGGAAAAAGAGCAGATTGAAAAGCGCGGCGAAAAGAAAAAGGAGTAACCACGAGATGGTTTCTGCAGTAAATGCCATACCGACCAGAATACTGTCTAAGGAAAGCGCCAGACTTAGAAGAAGCGCTTCCTTGGCACTCAGCGTCTGCAGATCTTCCTGATTGGCATCTTCGGGCGACAGATAGACGGTAAAAACGATATTGATCTGTTTGATCTTACAACCCCAGTTTCCGGCGAGACTGGGGTGTTTCCTTGCCAGGCGGCGGATCAGGCTCTCTGCCAGCTTGCTGATACCCAGCACGGACAAAAGGGTAAATGAGATCCGGGAAAGCACCTGTGGAGGCAGCAGGTAAGCGAGCAGCGTGCCGATCTGATTGGCGGCGGCGATAAAGAGCGCCGGCACACAGACCAGTATGATATAAGAGAGCGCCTTAATGTGAACTCCGCGGATGCCGTAGGTGAGTCCTGCGGTCAGGGAATCCAAGGTAACCGCAAGCAGAAAGACCATTAAGGCGGGAAATATGTGCAGCATGGGAGTTTCCCCTTATTACAGCCTTACTTTATTGTATGGGAGCAGGAGAAATGTTGCGATAGCTTCCCCGAAGAAATTCAAAAAGATTCTGAAAAGATATTCCGGAAAAGATTTACGCATCATTCAAAAAATGATATGATAAACAAATAGGAGGGTTACTTATGGAACTTATGTTTATCGGAGCCGATCATGAGGTGACAGGGAGCTGCCATTATCTTCGTGTGGGCGACAAGAATATTTTGGTGGATTATGGTATGGAGCAGGGAAGCCGGACATTTGAAAGCTGTGAACTGCCGGTGGAGCCTGCCCTGATAGATTATGTGTTCCTGACACATGCGCATGTGGACCATTCCGGCATGCTTCCCCTGCTGTATGCGAGAGGATTCCGGGGACAGATCTATGCCACTGAGGCAACCTGTGATCTGTGCAGCATCATGCTTCGTGACTGTGCCCATATCCAGATGCAGGAAGCGGAATGGAAGAACCGCAAGGCGAAGCGAAGCGCCAACAATGCGCCGGTGGAACCGCTCTATACGATGGAAGATGCAGACGGAGCGATCAGGCGGCTCGTTCCCTGTGAGTATGATCGTGAAGTAACCGTCTGTGACGATGTGAAAATAAAATTTACGGATATCGGGCATCTGCTCGGCTCTTCCAGTATTGAAGTCTGGGCTGCGGAAAACGGTGTGACGAAGAAGATCGTGTTTTCCGGTGATATCGGTAATTATGACCAGCCGCTGATCAAAGACCCGAAATTGACGGCGGAGGCGGATTATGTAGTCATGGAATCCACCTACGGCGACAGACTGCACGGCAAAGAGAAACCGGATTATATCGGGGAACTGACGAAAATACTTAAAGATACTTTTGATAAAGGCGGCAATGTAGTGATTCCTTCTTTTGCAGTGGGAAGAACACAGGAAATGCTCTATTTCCTGCGGCAGATCAAGGCTGACCGCCTGGTAAAAGGACATGAAGATTTTCCGGTTTATGTGGACAGTCCGCTTGCCGTGGAAGCCACCGGAATCTTTCAGAAGAATGAATTTGAATGTTTTGATGAAGAGGCTATGGAACTGGTTAAACAGGGGATCAATCCGATCGCTTTTCCGGGACTCAGGCTCGCGATTACCAGTGAGGAATCCAAGGCAATCAACTTTGAGAATACGCCTAAGGTCATTATATCCGCCTCCGGTATGTGTGAAGCAGGACGTATCAGACATCATCTGAAACATAACCTGTGGCGGTCGGAATGTACGATCCTGTTTGTAGGGTATCAGGCGGTGGGAACCTTGGGACGTATGTTGATAGAAGGAGCCAAGGAGGTAAAATTGTTCGGAGAACCCATCGAGATCCGTGCGCAGATCAAACAGCTTGCCGGTATGAGCGGCCATGCGGACAAGAACGGATTGCTGGACTGGGTACACGGCTTTACACAGAAGCCTAAGAAAGTATTTGTGGTGCACGGTGAGGACAGCGTCTGCAAGCTGTTTACCGAGTGTCTGAAAATTGAGCATGGCATCAATGCCTATGCGCCTTACAGCGGCGCCAGATTTGATTTGGTAAGCGGAAACTTCATCTATGAAGCTGAGCCGGTAGTGGTGAAGAAGAAAGCACATGGGGTATCCGATGTCTTTGCAAGACTGCTCGCCAGCGGGCAGCGGCTTATTGCCGTTATCCATAAGAATGAGGGCGGTGCGAATAAAGATCTGGCGAAGTTTGCGGATCAGATCAATTCATTGTGCGATAAATGGGAAAAGGATTAACAAAATTATGAGTGCAGCAGATCAGATTTTCATCAATATGTGTAAGGATATTCTGGAGAACGGGACCAGTACGGAGGGTGAGAAGGTCAGACCCCATTGGGAAGACGGCACACCTGCCTATACCATCAAGAAATTCGGTGTGGTGAACCGTTATGATCTATCCAAAGAATTCCCGTTAATTACGCTGCGCCGTACTGCTTTAAAAAGCGCTACGGATGAGATGCTCTGGATCTGGCAGCAGAAATCCAATAATGTGAATGATCTGCACAGCCATATCTGGGATGAATGGGCGGATGAAGACGGTTCCATCGGCAAGGCTTACGGTTATCAGATGAGCGTAAAGCATCAATATAAAGAGGGCATGATGGATCAGGTGGACAGAGTGATCTATGATCTGAAAAACAATCCGTTCAGCCGCCGTATTATGACCAATATTTATGTGCATCAGGATCTGCATGAGATGAATCTCTATCCTTGTGCATACAGTATGACGTTTAATGTGACGCAGAAGAAGGGACACGATAAGCTGACATTAAACGCTGTTTTGAATCAGCGTTCCCAGGATGTGCTGGCGGCCAACAACTGGAATGTGGTGCAGTATTCCGTGCTTATGCATATGTTGGCGCAGACCTGCGATATGGAGGTTGGCGAGTTGGTGCATGTGATCGCTGATGCCCATATTTATGACAGACATATTCCGCTGATTGAGGAACTGATCGCAAGACCGACTTACGATGCACCTGACTTTTGGCTGAATCCGGAGATCAAGGATTTCTATCAGTTTACGAGAAATGATGTGAAGGTAGAAAATTACGTGACCGGACCGCAGATAGAGAATATTCCTGTTGCTATCTGAGGACAATGAGAATTTCAATTTGTACAATCAGCAGGACATTATGATGGTTGTCATAATCATCTGTCTGTGGCTGTGTTTGAAAGGAGCAGTAAATGAATTTAATCGTAGCAGTAGATAATAACTGGGCGATCGGATGCAGGAATAATCTTCTTGTCAGCATTCCTGCAGATCATAAATTTTTCAGGCAGGAGACTACGGGCAAAGTGGTGGCGCTTGGCAGAAAGACACTGGAGACGTTTCCCCAGGGAATGCCGTTAAAAAACAGAACGAATATTATCCTGTCAAGAAATCCGGATTATCGGGTAAAGGATGCCGTCATTGTTCACAGCAGGGAAGAACTGCTGGAGGAACTGAAAAACTATAACAGCGAGGATGTATACATTATCGGCGGGGAGAGCGTTTACCGTATGATGCTTCCTTACTGTGATGTGGCGCATGTGACTAAGATTGACCACGAATACGAGGCGGATGCATATTTTCCGAATCTGGACGAGACGGGTGAGTGGGAGATTACGGCGGTCAGCGAGGAGCAGACTTATTTTGATCTCGCATATCAATTTGTAAAGTATGAACGCAGGATAAAACGCTGAAAGCAAAACAGAAGGGAAATTTTGCAAATTTTGCAAATAGGGAGGGTATATAATAATGAGCAAGGAAACGCGGCAGGCTGCAGAGGGTAAAGGACAGAAGAAAACATCCGCGCTTTTGCAGGCAAAGGAACAGAAAGATGTGGAATTGCAGGACGCTATGAAAGCGGCAAAGAAAGCGGAGGATGCCAAAGACATATTTTTAGCCAACATGTCCCATGAGTTAAGAACGCCGATCAATACCATTTTGGGATTAAATGAACTGATCATCCGTGAAAGTCAGGATGAAGCGATCAAAGAATATGCGCTGGACATCAGGCAGGCAGGAAGCATTCTTCTGACCATGATCAGTGATATTTTGGACTTTTCCAAGCTGGAAGCGGGACAACTGCAGCTGATGGAAGGGATTTATGACATCAGTTCCCTGCTGAATGACCTGATCAACAGCATTTCCATCCAGCTGCGTAAGAAAAAACTGGATCTGGTGCTGGATATAGCGAAAGATTTTCCATATAAACTGATGGGCGATGAGATACATATCCGACAGATTATCAGTAACCTGTTGTCCAATGCCGTAAAGTTTACGGAAAAAGGGAAAATTACATTGCATCTCGGCTGGAGGCAGCTTGAGAAGGATGAGATAGAGATTGATGTGATCGTGAAAGATACGGGGATCGGCATTAAAGAACGGGATATGCCGAAGCTGTTCGGCGCTTTCCAGCGAATGGATTCGTCGGTCAGAAGCAAAGACAAAAGAACGGGACTCGGACTTGCCATTACCAAGCGGCTGATCGAGATGATGGGAGGCGAACTTGAAGTACAGAGTGTTTATGGCAAAGGGTCCGCGTTTTCTTTTAAGCTGGTGCAGCATGTAGTTGACAGCGCGCCTCTGGGCGATTTCGAAAAGCAGTATAAAGAAAGTCTCAGAAGCAGGGAAAACTACCAGCAGAAATTTATTGCTCCCCTTGGAAGGATACTGATTGTGGATGATAATACCATGAATCTTGCGGTAGCACAGGGACTTTTGAAACAGACCAGACTGCAGATTGATGTTGCGAGCAGCGGAGAGGAATGTCTTGAACTGATCAAACGGAAGACCTATCACTTGATTTGTCTGGATCATATGATGCCGGTGATGGACGGTGTGCAGACGCTTCACGCGATCAGGGCTATGGAGGGTAACCCTTCCAAAGACATACCGATCATTGCACTGACGGCGAATGCGGTTACCGGCGCCAGAGAATTTTATATCAACGAAGGCTTTCAGGATTACCTGACGAAACCGATTGATGCCGATAAGTTCGAAAATATGCTGATCGAATATCTGCCGGACAACGTAGTCTATCTGACCGAAGATCAGGATATGGGAAGAGAATATGAGAAAGAAGATGCCGAGCTGGCGCTTAGCATCAAAGAGAGCCAGCTTTATATGATGGGCTTCAATATCCGTAACGGTTTAAAATACATGAACGGTGACAAGGTTCTTTACGGCAAAGTGCTTCGCGATTTCCATACGATATTGAAAGAGAAGGAGGAGGCGCTGAAGGATTTTCTAAAGAAAGGCGATATGCCTGATTATACCATCACCGTACACTCTCTGAAAGGAAATGCCAGAAACGTAGGCGCGGATGATCTGGCTGACGAAGCGTTTACGTTGGAAAAGATGAGTAAGGCAGGGCAATTAGAGGATGTTGAAGTCCGTTCGCCGATTCTTTTTAGTATGATGAAAAATATGCGCGAAAGCCTGAAAGTATATCTGGATTATGAAGAAAAGACGGGAGATGTAAAGGAAGCCGAAAAAGATACCGCAGTTAAGAAAATTACGGAGGATGACTGGAAGAAAGCATTACAGGAATTAGCAGACAGGCTGGATGATTTCGATGCTGACAGCGTCAACGAAAAACTGAAAGACCTTAAGCGGTATGACAGGCCGGAAGCGGATCAGAAGATGCTCCGGCTGTGTGAGAAAGCGGTCAAGGACTATGCTTATGACATAGCATTGGAGATCGTGAATGCAGTGTTGTAGGACAACAGTGGGTAACAGGGTAACAGTTTGGAATCAGGACATTGTATCTTGACTTTTACTCATAAAAGTATAATATTAAGTATAGTGTACAGCGCGAAGTTGAATTTTGTTTCTTCATAAGACTTTGAGGACAAAGTTTGCCAAAATATAGTAAGATACTTTGAGGGAAAAGGAGTTTGGGAAAATGGAAAAGAAAAACATTGATTGGGCAAATATCGGATTCTCTTATCAGGAGACGGACAAGAGATTTGTGTCAAATTATAAGAATGGAGCATGGGATGAAGGAGCGCTTGTATCCGATGCAAACATTACCATCAATGAGTGTGCCGGTGTGTTCCAGTATGCACAGACATGTTTTGAGGGTTTGAAGGCATATACGACAGAAGACGGGCATATCGTATGTTTCCGCCCCGATCTGAATGCACAGCGTATGGAGGATTCCTGCAAGAGACTGGAGATGCCGGTATTTCCTAAAGAGCGTTTTGTGCAGGCAGTTACGGATGTAGTAGCGGCAAATGAGGCATATGTGCCGCCATACGGTTCCGGCGCAACCTTATACATTCGTCCGTATATGTTCGGCAGTTCTTCCGTTATCGGTGTAAAGCCTGCGGATGAGTATCAGTTCAGAATCTTTACCACACCGGTAGGCCCTTACTTCAAAGGCGGTGCAAAGCCGTTAACGATCAAGGTAAGCGATTTCGACAGGGCGGCGCCGCATGGCACCGGTCATATCAAGGCGGGTCTGAACTATGCCATGAGTTTACATGCGATCGTAACAGCGCATGAAGAGGGTTATGATGAGAATATGTATTTAGATGCCGCTACCAGAACTAATGTAGAAGAGACAGGCGGCGCTAACTTCTTATTCGTAACCAAAGATAATAAAGTAGTAACGCCCAAATCCAACAGTATTCTGCCTTCTATTACAAGACGTTCTCTGATGGCAGTAGCTAAGGAATATCTGGGATTAGAAGTAGAAGAGAGAGAAGTTCCTTTTGCAGAGGTTAAGGATTTCGCAGAGTGCGGTCTGTGCGGTACGGCAGCAGTGATTTCTCCGGTAGGTAAGATCGTAGATCATGGCAATGAGATTGCATTCCCAAGCGGTATGAATGAGATGGGACCTGTCACCAAGAAACTGTATGATACATTGACTGGTATCCAGATGGGGCGTATTGAGGCGCCCGAAGGGTGGATTCATGTAATCAAATAAAAGAGTAACAGAGAATAAATACAAAGAGGAGAGGGATTAGGTTGCGATGCATAGGCAGAGGATTTAATCCCTCTTATCATTTTAGAGGCTTCGAAGCGGAGAATCATTGTAAAGATAGGCAATTTGTACAATTAATACAACGTTAGGATGCGTTTTGCAAATGCCTAAATATATAAAAGAAGAAAAAGGAATTATGAATATGGAAATCAGGGAACAATATCCTTATTTATATGAAACACATTTGCATACCTGTGAAGCAAGCGCCTGCGCTGCCAGCACGGGAGCGGAAATGGCGAGAGCCTGTAAGGAGTATGGTTATACAGGCATATTTGTGACAGACCATAACTGGGGCGGCAATACGAGGATCGACAGAGGACTGCCTTGGGAAGAGTGGGTTGACCGATTCTGTGAAGGTTATGAAAATGCTAAAGAAGAAGGAGATAAAATAGGTCTTGACGTGTTTTTCGGCTATGAAGCGGGATTTCGGGGAACGGAATTTCTGCTGTATGGAATTGATAAGGCATGGATGAAGGCACATCCTAAGCTGTGGACAGCAACCATAGAGGAGCAGTACCGGATGGTACATGAAGCAGGCGGATTGGTGATGCAGGCTCATCCGTACAGGGAAGAGCCTTATATTCCGGAAATACGTCTTTTCCCACAATGGGCAGACGGCGTGGAAGGAATCAATGCGACCCATTCCAATTCCCGCAGCATGGCGCATAATGATCCCACATATGATGTAAAAGCGATACAATATGCCAGAGAGCATAATAAGCCTATAAGTGCGGGATCTGATATTCATTCTACAAACTTATTCGGCGGTGGTGTAGCTTTCCGCAGAAAACTGACTTCCGCGCAGGACTATGTGAAGGCAATTCTCACAGGAGAGGATTATGTGCTGACTAACGGTGAAGTGTGGTATGATAAAGAAGGAAATGCGTTATAATAGAAGTATTTTGCTGAAAGGAAAATACTTCTGTCAGAGGCGGGGAGTCTTATGATCTGGAATATTATCATAGGGGTTTTCTTGGTTGGATTATCTGTTTATCAATGGAACAACTACCGAAAGATAACCGAAAAAATAGATGGTGTGGAAACCATAAACGGAATACGATATCTGGTAAGCGATACGGATGTAAAATATGTCATGAACAAGCTGGGATCAACCATGCTTAGTAAAATCATAAAAGAAACATCTTTTGAAAGAATAAATGATCACGAGGGCATTCTTACATTTGGCGGGGTAGCTTATAATATTGGTACCAGAGGTTCGGAAAAAGATATGAATATCGGCGCTGCATACCGGATAAAATGTACACAATATCATGCAGATGTTATTATGGATGTATCTTTTGAAAAAAGAGATTTCAAATGGTGGTCTCCGAGGCTGGAGGAGCCGGGGCTTATATTAAATCAGGCATATCATCGTTTCTTTAAAGAAGTATTTGACGTAAAGGTTATATAAATTCCGGCAGGAAAAAACGAAAGGAGCATGTTTATAAAAATGAAGAAAATCCGATGGATAACGATAGCAGAGTTTGCGCTTGGATTAGCCATGATATTAGGGTCTTTGACAGGCTGTAAGGGCGGTGACGGAATCGGAACGAAGGTAGTGCTTACCACCGGTTTTGATAAGGATGAAATATTCCGCATCGAGGCCAGTTCCTGCACCCTGCCGGAAATTATGGTATATCTGACCAATATCCAGAATCGCTATGAGAGTGTTTTTGGTACGGAAATCTGGAGCACCAATGTGAATGGCGTGACATTAGAAGAGAATGTGAAGGATATTGCCCTGGCACAGATTGCCCGGATTAAGACGATGAATCTGATGGCAAAGAAATATCAGGTGGAGCTTGATGAGACAGAGATGGCACAGGCGGAAAACGCGGCGAAAGCCTATTATGAGTCTCTGAATGATGCAGAGATTGAGCAAATGGGTGTGACAGAAAAGACGATCCGGGATCTCTATACCGAATTTGCCTTGGCGCAGAAGGTATATCAGTATACGATTAAAGATATCAATCCGGAGATCAGTGATGATGAGGCCAGAACAATCACGGTACAGCATATTCTGATTAAGACCTATGCCCTTGACGGTACAGGGAAGAAGATAGAATATACGGAGAAGGCGAAGCAGGATGCTTATGAAGAGGCGTGTGAGGTGTTGGCGCTTGCCAGAGAAGGTGAAGATTTCGATGAACTAATTCGTAAATACAGTGAAGATGATAAGTCTACGTATTCCTTTGGCAAAGGGGAGATGGATCCGGCTTTTGAGACGGCGGCATTTAATCTGGGGACTGATGAAATCAGCGATATTGTGGAGACGGAATACGGATATCATATTATCAAATGTCTGACCACTTTCGATAAGGATGAGACCGATGCCAATAAAGTAAAGATCGTGGAGCAGAGACGGGAAGAAGCATTCGGGCAGGAGTATGATGCTTATGTGGCAACTCTGACCAGAAACCTGAATGAAGAATTGTGGGACAGTGTAGGATTTATTCATGATGAGAATGTGACTACACAGGACTTTTTTCAGGTGTATTCGGAATATTTTGAATAAAAGTTTCATTAAAAATGATTTGAGTTTGTAATTTTATAAAAACTTTAGAATTACGAAAACCCTCATAAAATCTGAACAAAACGACAATTATTAGCACTCGGATTAAATGAGTGCTAATTTTATCTTGACTTCTTTTTTGGAGGGTATTAAACTATTTTTCATAGGAAAAATTTTTCATAGGGAAAGGAGAGAAGTCTGTTTGCCGCAGATTTCACGAGAAGCCTGTCGGATCAGGCACAATGTAATGTAGGACTTAGAAAGGAAAGTGATAGTAATGGCAGCAAAACACGGTAATTTATCAATTAACAGCGACAATATTTTCCCGATTATCAAGAAGTGGTTATATTCCGACCACGATATCTTTTTCAGAGAGCTGATTTCTAACGGATGTGATGCAATCACGAAGCTTAAGAAATTGGACATGATGGGCGAGTATACGCTGGCGGATGATTATAAAGCGAAGGTGCAGGTCATTGTTAATCCTGAGGAAAAGACACTGAAATTCATCGATAACGGGATCGGCATGACGGCGGATGAAGTAGAGGAGTATATCAACCAGATCGCTTTTTCCGGTGCAACGGATTTCATTGAGAAATATAAAGATAAGGCAAATGAGGATCAGATCATCGGTCATTTCGGACTCGGTTTCTACTCGGCATTTATGGTAGCGGATGAGGTGCATATCGATACCTTATCTTACAGGGACGGCGCGCAGGCTGTGCATTGGGAGTGCGACGGCGGCACGGAATTTGATATGAAAGAGGGTACGAGAACGGAGATCGGTACGGAGATTACCCTTTTTATCAATGAGGACTGCTTAGAGTTCTGCAACGAGTACAAGGCAAGAGAGGTTATTAAGAAATACTGTTCCTTTATGCCTACGGAGATCTATTTGTCCAAGGCAAACACTACAGAAACACAGACTATTAAGGCGGATGAAAAGTTAGATACTGATGAGGTAGTAGAGGAGATTGCGAAGGAGAAAGAGGAGGACGAGCAGAAGCTTAAGATTAAGAAACGTCCGGAGCTTTTAAACGAGACGCATCCGCTGTGGGCGAAACATCCCAATGAGTGTACAAGAGAGGAATATCTGGAATTCTACCGTAAGGTATTTCAGGATTATAAAGAGCCATTGTTCTGGATTCATCTGAATATGGATTATCCTTTTAATATGAAAGGTATTCTGTACTTCCCGAAGATCAATATGGAATATGAGTCCATTGAGGGAACGATCAAGCTGTATAATAATCAGGTGTTTATCGCAGATAATATTAAAGAAGTCATTCCTGAATTCCTGCTTCTGTTAAAGGGCGTGATCGATTGTCCTGATCTGCCGCTTAACGTATCCAGAAGTGCATTGCAGAATGACGGTTTCGTGAAGAAGATCAGTGAGTACATCACGAAGAAGGTGGCAGATAAGCTGTCCGGCATGTGCAAGACGGAGAAAGAAGAATATCAGAAATATTGGGATGATATCAGTCCGTTTATCAAATTCGGCTGCCTGAAGGACGACAAATTCTGCGAGAAGATGACAGATTATATCCTCTTTAAGAATCTGGAAGGAGAGTATATGACCCTTCCTGAGTGCCTGGAGGTCAATAAGGTTGACCCGGATGAAGTAGGTGAAAACGCTACGGATGAAAACGGCGAAAAGGTAGAAGCTGAGATCGTGGACGAGAACGGCGGAAAGCCGGAAGGCGCAGAGGCGGATGAGAACGGCGGGAAAGCAGAAGCCGAAGCAGTTGATGAAAGCGGTGAAGCCGTAACCGGAGAAGGCGCTGAGGAAGAGAAGAAAGAAAAAGTCATTTACTATGTGACGGACGAAAAGCAGCAGAGTCAGTATATCAACATGTTTAAGGCAGCCAAGATGGATGCGGTTATCCTGACGCATAACATCGACCAGCCTTTTGTATCCCAGTTAGAGGCGAAGAACGAGGGCATTAAGTTCCAGAGAATCGATGCGGACTTAACCGATGTCTTTAAGGCTAAGACCTCCAAGAAGGCTGAGAAAGAGATGGAAGAGCAGGCAGAGGCTGTTGCCAAGCTGATGAAGAAGGTTCTCAAGAAGGATGCTATCAAGGTTAAGATCGAGAAACTGAAAAATAAAAAGATTTCTTCCATGATCACGTTATCTGAGGAATCCCGCAGAATGCAGGATATGATGAAGATGTACTCTATGCAGGGCATGGGCGGAATGGACATGGGTATGTTCGGTAAGGAAGGCGAAACGCTGATCCTGAACGCCAACCATCCGTTAGTGCAGTATGTGATCGAGCATCAGGATGGCGACAACGTTAAGATGATCTGCGAACAGCTCTATGATCTGGCATTGTTACAGCAGGCGCCTCTTGAACCGGAAGCCATGACGAAGTTTGTGGCAAGAAGTAATGATATTATGATGCTTTTGACGAAGTAAACAGTGCGGCAGGGAGCAATTCTATAGGACGAATAAAAGCCCGTGGCGGTAAATGCCATGGGCTTTTATAGGTGCAACCCGCGGCGCATCTTTGCCAATAGGCTTTCAGCCGTCTTGGGATTTATAAACGGCGTGGCTGAATGGCTGCGGCTGCCGAAAGAAAAGTATCTTATGCATAATGACTTTTGAACGGTAGTGTGATAAAATACAACATAATAAAATGAAATATTATGAGTAACAGAAGGAAGAGAGGCGTGCCGGTGCAGATATATGTGCTGGCGGGGAGGAGTGTTATGCAGCAGATACGAAGAATTATAAGGACAATAGTGATAACAGCGGCAGCAATTATGCTTGTATCAGGAAACGGAGCAGTTTGGGAAGGAAATCCCCAGACGGTCATGGCAGCAGGGCGTCCGGTCGCCATAGATTCCTGCCTGATCTCCGGCAGCAATGTGGTGTGTCAGATCAGGACAGGCAGTGTGCCTTCAAGCGACGACGGTAAGTTCTATGTCTATGCGGATGAAGTCTATCAGGATGGAACCACAGGAAAAATAGTGGCAGCCGTGGATGCAGGTACATCCGTGACGGCAAGCTTTCCCCTTGCTTATAATACAGCAGACTCTAATTTAAGCCGCAAATTCCTGATAGCGGTCAAGCGCGGCGGACAGATGGTGCAGGTCAGCGATGAACATTATATTACGAATCCGGAAGCGGTCGCAACCCATACATCAGCCAGAAAAGATGCGGGTATCAAAGGTATTCTTCCTGATCTGACGAAAGCCTCCAACGGGGAACTGCAGGCGCTTGGCGTTCAGCAGGTGGTATATAACTTATATGTGGACGATATCTGTTCCGACGCTTCGGTATCCGGTTCGATACCTTTTGACTATAACGGACAGACTTACTACTTTAACAATGGTATGGTCAGTAAATATGATTCCATGATCAGCAGCTTTAACAGTTATGGGATGCAGGTAACGATGGTGCTTTTAAACGGAGGGCATGGGGCTTATTCCCAGGATCTGATCCATCCCACGGCGAAAGGGGCAGATTGTCCCGGCTATGCCTTAAATGTGGCAGATGGTTCGGGAACAAATCATTTGAAAGCGATCGGAGCATTTCTCGGGCAGCGTTATTCCGGTACGACAGGACACGGGCAGGTGGATAACTGGATTCTCGGAAACGAAGTAAATGCCAGAACTTCATGGTGGTACAGCAGTTCCACATCTTTGGATTATAATGTGAATATTTATGCCAAGGCATTCCGCATTGTTTATAACGAGCTGAAAAGCCAGAACGCCAATGTAAGGGTTTACAATTCCATCGATCAGGAATGGAACCGGAAATCCAATCCGGGCAGCTTCCTTGCGAAAGAGTATTTAGACCAGTTCAATTATTATATGAACAGAGAGGGAAATATTGACTGGGGACTTTCTTATCATCCCTATAATTCCCCTTTGTATGATCCTTATGCGTGGAACGGTCCGGCAGTATGGGTGAAGAATAGCATTACCACGCCTTATATTACGATGCAGAATATTGATATTTTGATTGATTATATGCATCAGTCCGGTTTCTTGAATCCGGCGGGACAGGTGAGGAGTATTTCTCTTGCTGAGATTGGATATACCTCAAGCTTTGGCACGGAGGCACAGGAGGCATCGGTTGCTTACGGATATTTGAAAGCGGCATCTTTACCGGATGTGGATGCCTTTATGCTGTTTCGGCAGACGGATGACGCCCATGAGATGGAGAGTAATCTGGCGCTTGGCCTGTATGATTTAAATGGCAACAAGAAACCTGCTTACTATATTTATCAGAGTTTAGGCACTGCCAATGAAGCTTCGGCTAAGGCAAGGGCTTCGGAGATTATCGGCATGGATATCGACCAGATGATCAGTCAGAATATTATGTGGACCAGAGGCGGAGACGGCGTGGTGCAGTAAGAAGAGTGTAAAGAATATAAGGAGAGAAGCGGATAGAGAGAAAAGGAAACAGCATGAAAGGAAACATAGCAAAAACGATACAAAAGGGGCTTGTTTGCACACTGTGTGC
The DNA here is from genome assembly GCA_964589055.1 of uncultured Bacteroides sp. Taxonomy (GTDB): domain Bacteria; phylum Bacillota; class Clostridia; order Lachnospirales; family Lachnospiraceae; genus UBA3282. The sequence goes on along the minus strand of CAZPSD010000002.1, from coordinate 26,115 downwards.
GGCAATGACAATCAGTGCTGCAGGCTGCGGTAACAGCGGCGGGACAGAAGAAACAGCAGGTGATAATGATGAAATGACAGATGCAGCTTCACAGGAGAATACCGGAGAACAAAGCGATGCGCCGTCTGATGTGACTGATGGGATAACCTATACCATACATACAGATACCTCCGGGCTGGATGAAAGCTATGAGATATCCGATACCTTGTTCGGATTATTCTTAGAGGATATCAACTATGCTGTGGACGGCGGTATGTATGTGGAAATGATCAAGAATCGTTCCTTTGAATATGGGATGGAAGCAAGAGACGCACAGCTCCATGGCTGGGATAAAACCGATGAGAGCGTAACCTTTGAGGTGACAGACGGCAGTGAAGATGGGACAGCGTTAAATGAGCAGAATCCGCAGTATGCGGTTGTTACAAATACCGGCACTTCTTCCGTAAAGCCCTATGCAGGCATAAGCAACGGCGGATATATCGAGGGCATGGCGATTACGGAGGGAGCTTCCTATGACGTGTCTTTCTATTGTAAGGCGCAGGATGCGACGGTGAATCAGGTACATGTGACTCTGTTAAATGAGGATGGCACTATATACGATGAGCAGGTGGTGGAAGGTATCACGTCAGAATGGTTGAAGTATGAGACTACATTGACTGCCGGAATGACAGCCAATAAGGATGTACAGCTTGCGATTGAGATTCCCGCAGGGACGGCATGTTTTGATATGATTTCCATGATGCCGCAGGAGACTTATAAGGGACTGCCCGTGCGCAGGGATTTTGGAGAATATTTGGAGGCGCTGAATCCGGCCTTCTTGCGGTTTCCCGGCGGCTGTGTCATTGAAGGCAGGGATGAAGAAAGTATTTATAGCTGGAAGGATTCCATCGGCAACGGGCTTTCCTTTACCATCAACGGAGAGGAAACGGTAGGAGATGTGGCGACACGCCCTCAGGGAAAGGATATCTGGCAGGGTTCCAAGGCAAATCCTTATTACATGACATATGGATTGGGCTTCTATGAATATTTCGAATTGTGCGAGGCACTGGATTGTATGCCGGTTCCCGTGCTTAATGCGGGTATGACCTGTGAGATACAGAGCCCTTTCTACGAGGTGTACAGTGTCGCCGGCGATGAATTTAAACAGTATGTGCAGGATGCGCTGGATCTGGTAGAGTTCTGTAAGGGTGATGAAAGTACCAAATGGGGTGCCGTTCGTATTGCCATGGGACATGAAGAACCCTTTGACTTAACGTATATTGCCATTGGTAATGAGCAATGGCAGACAGAGTATCATCAGCATTACAAACAGTTTGTTAAGGCGTTTGAAGAAGCTGCACAGGAAAATCCGGAATTGTACGGAGATATTGAGCTGATCGTGGCAAACGGTACGGCTTCGGACAGTGAGGAAGGATGGAATTATGTGATCTTAAATCCGGATTCTGTTACAACGCTGGTAGATGAGCATTACTATCAGACGCCGGAGTGGTTTCTGGAAAATATAGACCGTTATGACAGTTACAGTCGGGACAGTCAGGCAAAGGTGTTCTTAGGAGAGTATGCGGCGAAGGCGAACACGTTAGATGCGGCGTTAGCGGAAGCCGCCTATATGACAGGTCTGGAGAAAAACGGCGATGTGGTGGCGATGGCATGTTATGCGCCTCTTTTTGCCAATGTGAAATTAAATCAGTGGCAGCCGGACATGATATTCTATTCCAATGACAGTATTTTTGCTACCGCGAACTACTATGTACAGCAGATGTACGGAGCCAACGCGGGAACCGTCAGCCTGCCGGCAGAACTTGCGGGAGCGAAAGAACAGACTTTGTATGAATCTGCGGTCTGTGATGAAAACCAGGATGTCATACTGAAGATTGTCAACGTATCCGGGGAAGAGATACCTATGAATATATCTCTGGATTGCGGCAGCGGGGATATCAGTGAATTTATGACTGAGGCAGAAGTAACTGTGCTGACCGGAGATAACGAGAAATCCATCAATAGTATGGAGAAGATGGAAGTCGTGCCGGTAGAAAGCACTATGGAAATCAGTGAGAATTTCGGATATACTGCTCCGGCTTATTCTCTGACGGTGCTTCGCGTGAAACATCAGTAGCGGACAGGACGGTATGCAAGTCTGAAGATTGCAAATCAGACTTGTATACCGTTTTGCTGTTCTGCTCTATGTACATTCCGGTATTCCTTCGGCGTCATGCCGAATCTGCTCTTAAAGACCTGATAAAAATATGTCCTGTTGCTAAACTGCAGGCGGGCGCCGATCTCCGCAATGGAATCATTGGTAGCCAGCAGATCGGCAGCAGCTTTCTGAATCGCAAAATCCATACTGTAATCGTGCAGACACATGCCCGTATATTTATGCACAATTCGGTTGATGTAGTCACCGCTGTAATTAAGACGTTTGCTCAGCTCCTGTCTGGACAGACGTCCGTTTTCGTCTTCCAGCAAGTGGCTGATACGCTGGAATAATAAGTGGTCGCTGTCGTTGCTTACTTCTACGGTGGTGCAGTGGAAATTCTTTTTATCAGCAAGGAAGGAGATTATATCACACAGCGCGCCGTTGATCTGATGGGTTGCGCCGAATGTCGGGAAAAGCAGGGCATCCATAAGAAGCTTGATGTTTTGGCACTTTTGCAGAGTTTTAATCACATTATCTCCTGTGGGCAGAAAGTCAAGATAGATTTTTTTACCCGGATTTTTCATATCGTTTATGATGAATTGATACAGCTCGCTGTTTTTAATTGCCCGCTCCTGCGCGAAATAGGCATCGTCTGCCGAGTGGAGGAGTCCGGCGATGAAGCGGGTCGTGAATCCGAAGAAACATATCTTGCTTGCTTTTTTAAAGGTTTCTTTGTGCAGTATGCTTCTGTTGATCAGGCAGCAGGAACCGGCAGGATACAGATAGTTCTTCCCCTCAATCTGGTGAATCACCATTCCCTCTAATACAAGCAGAAATTCATAATGATCGTGGAAATGCGCTGCCCGTCCGTTGAACAGGCTGTTGTGGGTCTTCATGGACTCCTGCATATAGAAAGGCTCGTTTTCCGAGAGTGTGACAATATTCAGATAGTCATCGTCCTGAATCCCGCTGCAATATTCATAAGTCATTTGAAACGGGGTAGGCAGTCTGAAGAAAAGACTGACTTTACTGTCCACATTGGAAATATCAATGGAATTGTTATCATAAAAGGTTTTGTCCTTTGCCATGGCTTGCCATCCTTTCCCGGTAATTGACAGAAATAATTCGGTTTAATATTCCCATATTTGATACAAAAAGAACTATATTGGGACTATATATGACATTGTATCTTTCTATTAAAATAACTAAAATTTACTTATAAATCAATAGAAAATACTGATTTTATAATATTTTCCCTGAATGGAGAAGCGAAAATGATACAAAAAATGGTTTTCGGAGTAGATTTGGGATGGATGACTCAATTAGAAGATATGGGTATACGCTGGGTGGATGAAACAGGACAAGAGACGGATCTGCTTGATGCGGTTATTGCCAAAGGCGCTGATGCAGTCAGACTGCGGGTGTTTGTGAATCCGCCAAAGGATGCTTACTGGCAGAAGTTTGATGACATCCTGTGTATGTTAGGCTGCTGCGATGGAGAGAGCGTGCTTCAGGCGGCAAAGAGAGTCCAAGGTAAAAACTTACGTCTGATGATTGATTTTCATTACAGTGATCACTTTGCAGATGCACAGATTCAGGATATACCGAAAGCATGGAGAAATGACAGCGATGAAGAACTGATCCTGCATGTGGCGGAGCATACCAGAGAGATTCTGATGCTCTTGAAAGAAGAAGGCATCTGTCCAGAATGGGTACAGGTCGGTAATGAAATCAATCCGGGACTGCTGCTCCCGAGAGGGGGACTGCAAGAAAATCCGCAGCTTATGGTGCGGTTGTTAAACAGTGGCTATGATGCGGTGAAGGAATGCTTACCGGACTGTCAGGTCATTACGCATCTTGCCGGAGTAACTTCGAAGATAGGCTGTGATCCCTTTTTGGATGCTTTCTTTTCATTGGGTGGCAAAACAGACATTTTGGGATTTTCCTATTATCCGTATTGGGATAAGAGCATGAACAGTGATGAGCCGGAGCGCTTCTATAATCCGCTGATAACCTATGCCGAGCGGTTTCACAAGCCAGTGATGGTCTGTGAAGTGGGGGAAGAGGCGACAGAAGAGAGACGGTCGGCACAAGTGATAGAGAATACGATAGAGGCTCTGCGTCAGGTGCCGGACCATCAGGGATTGGGCGTGTTCTACTGGGAGCCGGAGGTCAGCGTGGATATGCTTCCGGACGGTTATCCCTTAGGGGCGGCAAGACTGGTGGCAGATAAGACATTACAACTCACGGAGGCACTTTCGGTATACAGGAAATACAAAGCCTGATTCCCGCGGCGGATGCCAGGGGATAACACTTCCGTTGCTGGCGGCGGATTTGTTGTATGCAAAGTACATATATGAAAGACAGGGAAGGAAAAACCACCGCGGACAGCGGGAATTTAATCACGGGATTCGCTGTCTGCGGAATGAAAAGAAAGGAAAAGTGTGGGAGAAAGAGATGAAGAAGAAAAAGAAAGTAAAGGGAGTATCCCCGTCACCCCTGAAAGTAATTCAAAAACACTGGATGCTGCTTTTGATGCTGGCTCCGGCAGTCATTTATGTACTGGTGTTCAGTTATGTGCCTATGACGGGTATTGTGCTGGCATTTAAGAAATACCAGTATGCGGGAGGAATCTATGGTTCCCCGTGGAATGGACTGAGCAATTTTAAAGCGCTGTTGATTGCCGGCAAGCTAGGTCAGGTAACAAGAAATACACTGCTTTATAATATTGCGTTTATTTTTCTTGGCGTTATCTGCGAGATGGGAAGCGCTATCTTAATCAATGAATTGACCAATAAGTATTTTAAGAAAGGGGCACAGTCTCTTATGTTCCTGCCCTACTTCATCAGCTGGGTAGTTGCAGGCGCGATCATGTACAATGTCTTCAATTATGAAAAAGGCGTATTTAATCATATATTGAACTTTTTCGGAGCAGCCTCTTTTGACTTGTACAACACGCCGCAGGCATGGCCGTTCGTACTGGTTTTCCTGAAATTATGGAAAGGAACGGGGTATGGTTCAGTGGTGTATCTGGCAGCCATTACGGGTATGGATCAGGAAATGTTTGAGGCAGCTTCCATAGACGGTGCCAGCGCATGGCAGAAGATTAAGTATCTGACGATTCCATCCCTGATTCCTACAATGATGGTGTTGGTGCTTCTGGCAATCGGTAATATTTTCCGTGGTGATTTCGGGTTGTTTTATCAGACGGTTAAGAGCAGCGCTTTGTTACAGCCTATGACGGACGTTATTGATACCTATGTGTTCCGCCTGCTGATTGATACCGGTGATATCGGCGTCTCTGCGGCGGCCGGATTATACCAGTCTGTATTGTGCTTTATAACGATCACAATCTGTAACAAACTGGTTAAAAAGGTAAACCCTGATTACGCACTGTACTAATACGGGGAAATTATTAAGTTCGAAATGGAGGTTAATATGAAAGCAGAAGCTTATCAAAGTCCAAAAGTCAAAAAGGGAAGGGACGTTTGGACAATCAGCATTGTCGGATATATTGTGATTGGCCTGTTCGCCCTGATTTGCCTTGCTCCCTTTTATTTGATTATTATAGCGTCCTTTACGGATGAGACGGCACTGATACGTAACGGGTATCCGATTTGGCCGCAGATTGCAGATTTTAGTTTTCAGGCATACCAGTTATGCCTGAAAAATCCAACGGCGATCCTGCACGCGTATGGAACAACCATATGTGTGACAGTGGTAGGTACTTTTTTAGCGGTTCTGATCGCGACCATGACAGGATATGTGTTATCCAGAAAAGATTTCCCGTGGAGAAACCAGTTTTCGTTCTTCTTTTTCTTTACCACACTGTTTAACGGAGGACTGGTTCCGTGGTATCTGCTCTGTATCAGATACCTGCATTTTAAGAATAGTGTTCTGGGATTGATCCTGCCTCTTATGTTTTCGGTATGGAATGTGATTATTGCCAAATCCTTTATGAGCGGTATTCCGGCAGAAATTTCCGAGTCTGCCAAGATGGATGGAGCCAATGATATGGTTATTTTTGTGCGGCTGATCCTGCCGCTCAGCAAACCGTTAATCGCCACACTGGGACTGTTTGCCGCTTTAGCATATTGGAATGACTGGTATAACTGTATGCTGTTCCAGACAGAAGAGAGTATGTTTACCCTGCAATATTACCTGCAAAGACTTTTAGGCAGCGCAGAGGCAATGCGAATTGTTGCGGAGAAGTCAGGCATGGCGCTTCCTTCCATACCGCTTGAGAGTATGAAGATGGCGATGACCATTATTGCTACCGGGCCTATCGTGCTGCTTTATCCGTTCGTACAGCGGTATTTCGTAAAGGGTCTTACGATCGGTGCGGTAAAAGGATAAAAACAATTACATATAGCAATTACAATGTAACCGGATTACCAATCGTATTAAAGCCATCGGCTTTATATAGAGTTATCAGAGAATGACGGATATTTCATTCTTTACAAGAAGAAAGGAAGGATTTTTATGAAAAAGAAGAAAGTGATTTCCATGCTGTTAATTGCAGCGATGACGGCTTCGGTTCTGGCCGGATGCGGCAGTTCCTCCCCAGGGACAACTGATTCAGGCAGTAGTACGGAATCAGGAACCGCCGGCACAGACACGGCAGCAGTAAGTGATGCGTCGGCAGATTTACCGGAAGTTATCGGTGAGGGAACCGTAGCTGCCACGCCTGAGATGTATCCCAACACAGACCTGAGCAAACAGGAAACGGTTAATATGTATCTGATCGGTGATACACCCAACGACTGGGAAGAAGTGCTGGGGCTTGTCAATGAATATTTAGAGCCTTTTAACACAGAACTTGCCGTTACCTTTATGAGCTGGAGTGATTATCAGACGATGTATTCTCTGGTGTTAGCCGGCGGCGAAGATGTGGACATTATCTTTACGGCTCCATGGTGCTATATGTACACAGAAGCCTCCAAGGGCTCTTTCTATGAGCTGACAGAGGATTTCCGGGCAGCTTATATGCCCCTGACTAATAAGTATCAGGCAGCGGAAAGCTGGGATGAGACGACAATTTCAGGCAAGACCATTGCTGTCCCTACCAACACGGCACAGGCAGCAGGCAAGATTGTGGCAATCCGTCAGGATATTGCCGATAAGTACGGAATCGATTCACTGGATAGCTGGGAGGATTATAAGAACTTCCTGCTGACAGTAGCAGAGCAGGAAACACCGGAGAGCGGTATCTACGGCATTGCATCCTCTGTTGACAATAATGAGCTGTGGGATGTGTACCGCCAGCAGTATGACACGTTTTTAGCGTTAGACAGCGATTATATGGATTTTATATATAAAGATAACGGCTCTCTTCCGACAACGGATGACATTTCGCTGGTATATGAGACAGAAGAATTCCGTCAGTTTGCGTATGATATGAAGGAACTGGCAGACGCCGGTGCATGGAGCCGTTCGGCGCTTACCAATACAGTAACGGATGACGATGCGTTCGGCGCTTTGCAAGGTGCTTCCATTGCATGGAATACTTCCGTATTTACTTATATTAAGCAGGCAGAGCAGACAGAAGGGGTTGTAGGAGCCGCTTATGACTTGACAAAGGATCATTTTGTAGGCTGCGAGGCATATTCCAACAACGATATGGCAATCACAGCAAGCTCCAAAGACCCGCAGAGAGCAGCTATGGTGCTTGACCTGATCAAGATGGATACCTACCTGAACCATCTGCTGATATTGGGTGTGGAAGGCAAGCATTATTCTATTGATGATGATAACAAATATACGGAGTTAGAAGCAGCAGGCGACTATGCCGCTTATGCAATTTCAGCTTCCTGGGCGATTAAGAACGGTGAATTAGGTGAAACAGGCGCTGACCCGAGAGAGACCGCAATCACAGATTCATGGGAAGACCGTGTCAAGAGCAATCCGACGATTACCTTTGTTTTTGATGACAGCTCCGTAGAATCCTATAAAGCGGCGGTTAATGTGGTATTAAACGACTATGTCCCGATGATCGAGCTGGGACTTGTAGATGATGTGGACGCTGCTCTGGATAAGATGATTGAAGAGTGCTACAATGCAGGTTTACAGGAAGTTTTGGACGAATTCAACAGACAGTATGAGGAGTGGTATGCTACCAGATAAGCATCCTGCTTTTGACAGGTAATTCCTATAGTTCTTCATAACGAAAACCTTAGCGGCAGAGACCTTCAAACAGGCTCTGCCGTTAAGGGTTTATCAGAGAGGACAGCCGCCATCAGCGGGCTGCCTTTTTGCGATATTTCCCGAACTATGCATGTTGGAGAAGAATCAGCCCGGCTCTGCGATCCTGCTGACACCCACATAGATTTCAGAGATTTTATACCAGGTCGGATAATCCACGATACCGGACTGGGACAGATTAAAGATGCGCTGGAAGGTACGCACCGCATCAGCGGTGGCTGAGCCGTATACACCGTCTGCCGTTATGCGCGGGATGGCAGGATAGTTCTGCGCGATACGGTTTAACTGCTGCTGGATCTGAAGCACTTTGTCGCCGGAAGCGCCGACGCTTAAGTTGTAGCCGGGCCATGAAGAGGGAACGCCGGATACGGCCACGGCAGAGTTGATATATATATCGCTGCCGTAGTAGTAACGAATGATTTCGATTGGCGAGTAGCCTTCATCTCCCAGATATTTGGAGCCCCATTGGCTCAAGCCGCTGCAAGTAACATTTCTGCCGTCACAGTAAGAGGTAAAGATAGGCTGACGCACACCGGGGCGGGAGAGGAAATTGGCGAAGATGGTATCTACCAGTCTGTCGATGTTGGTATAGATATTACGGCCGCGTATCCATTTTTGGTCGTAAGCGGTTGAGGAAGTGATTGTAAAATTATATCCCTGATTCCGATACCACTCTGTATATACCCTGTTTAATGTGACAGACATGATTGCCAGTGTATTGGCGTAGATAGCGCTTTCCGGCCAGGTGGCGTAGATCTCCGATGAAACTACATTTTTAATGTAATCTCTGTAACGGACATAATAGTTTCCGGCAGTGGAATCTGAAGGGACACCGTCATGTACAATAATATATTCAGGAATCACGACGCGGCTTAAAACGATTTCGCCGGTTTCATCTATCGGTTTGATTTCATCTTCGGGGATTTTGGGCGGATAATCCCCATAGAGGGTATGATCCGGGATTGTGATTGTCTCTTCTGTTTCCTGTGATATTTCCAAAGGCGTCATTTCAATATTCTGAACGGCGGTAACATCCGGTAATACTTCCACGCCGGACACGGTAACGGGCTCATATCCCGGCGCCGTGACTGACACGGTATATTCGGAGTAGGGCATGGGAGAGTTGGGGGTCAGACTGTATTCCAAAGGAGGGGTCCTGAGGGAGACTGTCTCCGTCTGCCCGGAAGAATCCGTGGTCAGGCTCTCTACCGTGCTGTCCGGTTCTCCGGTAAAGGAAATGGTTATGGCTGCATTTTGAATAGGGATCTGTCCGATGTCAGCGGTGACATTGACCTGAAGCCTGCCAACATCCGTTTCATCGGTCTGCATGCTTTTTAAAACGGGCTTTTCCATAAGATACCTCGTAGTATACTCTTAGTATTATGGTATGCATTTGATGTTGCACATGCTACCTCATAAATGCTATAATAGGCTAAGCCGAAGAAAAAATCGAAAAGCACGGAGTAGAATTGTGAGACAGGTTATAGAAGAAATACGAAATGGTAATTTCAATCTTGATAATGGTTCCTTGGATTTTTCCTGTCCACGTATTGAAATGTCACTTCTTACCGACACGGTCGAAGAAGGCTCCTTCTCAATCTACGGGCCTGAGGGACGGGTGACGGAAGGATATGTTGTCTCTTCTGATCTGCGTATGGAATGTATCACGCAGGGATTTAGCGGAAGAGAGGATGAGATATTGTATCGTTTTGATTCCCGTGGGATGGAAGAGGGAGAAGAGGTCAAAGGCGCTTTTCATGTCATATCCAATCAGGGAGAGTATTTTCTTCCTTTTTCTGTGGCCATTAAACCGAAGACCATTGCTTCCAGTCTGGGCAATATCAAGAATCTGTTCCATTTTACTAACCTTGCGAAAACGAATTGGGAAGAAGCTGTCAAACTGTTTTATTCCAAAGAATTTAAGGCGGTATTTTGCGGAAATGACAGACAATATTATGCTGCTTATAAGGGACTTTCGGCGGTTCATGGCAATGAGCATAATGTAGAGGAATTCCTGTTGGAAATTCATAAGAAGAAGCCGGTAGAATATATTCCGGAGGAGACTCAGATCAGAATCGAAGATCCGCTTGAGAAGACGCGGTATGCGCTGGTGATCAACCGGAACGGCTGGGGTTACACCCATTTACGGATTAAGACGGAAGGAGAGTTTTTGCAGGTTGATGAGAATACTGTGACGGACTCAGCTTTCTTAGGCAATATTTACAGATTATATTATTACGTGGACCGTGAGAAGCTTCATGCGGGCAGCAATTACGGCGCTGTTTTGTTGGAGCAGGGGCATGATACGATCCGGATTCCGGTTACGGTAGTGCAGCACACGACGGCAAGGAAAATATTAGGGCTGCATAAGGAGAAGATGCGGTTGACGGTGTCGCTGATGGAATATTATCAGGCATTCAGATTGAAAAAGATCAGCGCCAAAACATGGATGACAGAGACCCGCAGGCTGTTAAACCGTATGGAGGAAATCGACGATAAGGACGTTGCCGTGAAGCTTTTCCAGGGGCAGCTTCTGCTCACGGAGGAACGGTATAATGAAGCAAAATGGATGATCGGGAAGCAGGAAGAGCAGGTTCTTATGAGGAAGGAGTCCTGTCCGGAGTTGTGGTGTTATTATCTGTACCTGACCACCCTGTACAGTAAAGACGATAATTATGTTGATGATGTGGCGGCGCTTGTTGGGGAAACCTACCTCCGCAACCGGGGTAATTGGCGGATTGCCTGGCTGCTGCTGTATCTGTCCGAAGAGTATGTAAAAAGCCCTTCCCGTAAGTGGGGGCTGTTGGAGGAATTATTTCAGCATCACTGTAATTCTCCGGTTATCTATATGGAAGCGTGGCATATTTTATGTATGAATCCTGCCATGCTCATGAAATTGGGAACCTTTGAATTACAGATTTTATTGTATGCGGTAAAAAATGACCTGATGCGGGAGGAGATTATCCTGCAGGTAGTATATTTGGCACAGAAGCAGAAAACCTACTCTGAGCATTTGTTCCGGATTTTGAAGGGGTGTTATGAAAAGCGCCCGCAGAATGACATCCTGCATGCAATCTGCACGTTATTGATCAAAGGCAACTGTCAGGGAGAGGCATATTTTCCCTGGTATCGCGCCGGTGTGGAACAGAATCTTCGGATTACCCGGTTATATGAATATTATATGATGTCCATTTCCTTATCCTATGATGGGCCGCTGCCGAAGATGATACTGATGTATTTTGCTTATCAGAGTGATCTGCGCTATGAAATTACGGCGTATCTTTATGCTTATGTACATAAGCATCGGGAGGAAATACCAGACATTTATGTAAACTACTGTGCCGCCATGGAGCGGTTTGTGTTGGAGCAGATCCGGCATGGCAGGATCAATAAGGATCTTGCCTATCTGTACCGTAATCTGATCAGTCTGCCGATGATCGATGAGGAAAGCGCAGGACAGCTGGCATCTTTGTTATTTATGAGGGAGATTCATATACCCTCCGACCGGATAAAAGAAGTGATTCTCGTATATCCCTATGGTGTCGGGCAGACGGTTTATCCTGTTACCGCAGGCAAAATAATGGTGCCGGTCTATGATTCCGACTGCAAGATTTTGTTAGGTGACGGCGAGGGAAACCGATATACTGTCAGTGTGGAATATCAGTCGGAGGCGGTTATTGATCCGTCCAGGCTGGCACTCATGATAGCGCCTTTTGTGCGGGATCATTTAGGTTATGCCGTTTACGCGTGTTATGAATATCAGAACAGCTTTGTAGTGCAGGAGGACAATGCGGATCTATTTGCCCGGCTGGCGGAATCCGATCAAATAGAAGAAAATGTGAAACAGGAAATCCGCATGATGCTGGTGGATTTCTATTATGAAAAGGATAGAATGCGGGAACTGGATGAGTATCTTCTTGCTTTGAAACCGGAGGATATGGCAAGGCGTGACCGCAGGAAAATTATCCGGTATATGGTAGTCAGGGGGATGTATGAGGAAGCCTATGCATGGGTAAGAATCTGCGGCCCGTACCATGTGGATTCCAAAGTGCTGCTGAAATTGTGCAGCAGGCTCTTGGATATGGAGGAACGGGAAGAAGATCCGGTCATGACGGGGATCCTTTTCTATATTCTGCGGAAGGGCAAATATGATGAGAATATATTGGAATATTTGGTTAAATATTATTCCGGCAGTATCAAAAACATGCGGGATATCTGGAAGACAGCCCGGTCCTATGGGGTAGATACTTACAGCCTGTGCGAACGTATGCTTGTACAAATGCTCTATACGGGTTCCCATGTGGGAGAAAAAGGAGAGATTTTCCGTTCCTATTGTAAAAACGGCGGCAAGGAAGATCTGATGGCGGCATTTTTATCCCAATGCTGTTATGATTATGCTGTAAGAGAGCAGATCGCGGAACCTTATATTTTCGAAAGCGTTTTGGATTTAAGCCGGAAGCAGGTGCCGCTTCATCTTGTTTGTAAGATTGCCTTTTTACAGTATTATGCGGAAAATAAACAGGAGCAGACTCAGAAGAGCAGACAGGTGTGCTGCCTTTTCCTGGAGGATCTTTTGGCAGAACATATCGTGCTGCCGGTCTATAAGGAATATCAGGGGTATCTGCCGCAGATGGATGCTTATGCAGACAAGACAATGGTGGAGTACCGGGCGAAACCCGGATGTAAGGCTGTCATCCATTATGTGCTTCAAAGTGAAGGCGGCGGAGAGAATGAATATTGTAAAGAAGAGATGAAGGATATGTTCGCCGGAATCTGTGTGAAAGAGTTCGTTCTTTTCTTTGGTGAGAGGCTGCAGTTCTATATTACGGAGGAAACGTGCGGCAGCGAGCAGCTGACCAAGAGCGGCGCCATCAGCAGGAGCGACACCGGGCAGGACAGTTCGGAGAACAGATTCAGTATGCTCAATGATATTATGATAGGTAAGAACCTTCAGGACTATGATACGGTAGATCATCTGCTGCAGGAATATTATAAACAGGATTTTATGGTGGATAAGATATTCCGTATAAAGTAACAGTTTGTGCCGTCTGAAAGTTATATCCGGAAGTGTGGGAGTAATATGTTTTTGGAGAAAAAGGAAGAAAACAAATTACATAATGGAAGTGTGCTGGTCGGCTATGATCTGGGGGAACAGTATTCCCAGATCAGTTATTGCATCTACGGGCAGGGCGGCGTGGAGATGGCGGCAACCGTGGCAGGCACCAGACAGTATAACATTCCCACCATGTTATGTAAACGAAAAGGCGTCAACCAGTGGTATTACGGCAAAGATGCCGTGAAGCACAGGGAAGAAGAAGACATGTTTCCGGTGGAAGGGTTGTTAGCTCTTGCCAAAAAGGGCGGGACGGTCGAACTGGACGGGGAAACTTATGATCCGGTGGCGCTTCTGACGCTGTTTATCAAGCGTAGTATGACATTGATGAACCTGATCGCTTCTATCGAGAATATCGATGCGATCATGTTTACCGTGGAGGAACTGGATGACAGGATGGTGGAAGCGCTGGCGCAGGCGGCAGCGAATCTGAACCTGAAAACCTCCCGCATTTATATTCAAAGCCATACGGAGAGCTTCTATTACTTTGTGCTGCATCAGCCGCCGGAATTGTGGAATTATCAGGTAATTGCCTGTGAACATAACGGGATGCGGCTCAAGACCTACCGGATGGAATGTAATAAACGCACCACGCCGATTGTGGTTTTGATCGAGGAGCAGACCTATGAGACTTTAGTGATACCGGAAGAATCGGAGGAAGAGAGCATCAGGCAGGATGCCTGTCAGATGGCTGATGAGCGGTTCCTCGGTATCTTGCAGAAGATGTGCGGGGGAAGGATTGTATCCTCGGCTTATCTGTTGGGAGATGGATTCCGTACAGGATGGAATAAACGATCTTTGCAATTTCTCTGCCGTAATAGGAGAGTTTTTCAGGGCAATAATCTGTTTAGCAGGGGAGCCTGTTTCGGTCTGTTAGAGAAATTGGAACCCAGTGAGACGGGACAAAAGTATGTTTATCTGGGCAAAGACAAATTGAAGTCCAATATCGGCATGAATGTGCTGCGGCAGGGTAAGGAATCCTACTTCGCGCTGTTGGATGCCGGGGAAAACTGGTACGAAATACAGAAAGAATGTGAATTCTTATTGGGAAGCGAGAAGGAGATTACCTTTGTGGTCACGCCGCTAAACGGCAAGAATAGGGAAACGAAGGAAATACCCCTCAAAAATGTGAATACGGGCGGTGCGCCCTATACCAGATACCGATTGGAAGTGTCTATGTGTGCGGTAGACACTGTGCAGATCAGAGTGACGGACTTAGGATTCGGAGAGTTTTTCCCGGCAAGCGGACAGGTGTGGGAGGAACGGTTTCAGGTCTGATGAATAGGAAGGAGTGTGCCGATATGAGTCAGATTATCCTGGGGACAGGAAGATATGCCGAAGAACCTTATTTTATGGATAAATTTTATGTAAACTTGTATTCTGTGGAAGAACTGTGTTATCTTTTTGTGGAAAAAGCAGAACTGTTAGATCAGGATGTGATGCAGCCCGGGATGGTAAAGTGGCTGGACGAGCAGTGCGGACTGAGCCAGTTGGCGCATACCTTGTATTCATTGCTTAATCAGAAGGCTTCCACGGCAGCTTATGCAGGCACTGTTTTAGAATATGTGAACCTGTATCCGGAAGAAGTGACCGCAAGGACCATAGAGATCATCAAAAGTAACGAGGGATTAAGCCCTTATGAACGTACGAAGGCCAAAGCTGATTATCTGCTGCAGAACCGAAAGTATTGCGCGGCGATGGAGCAGTATCACAGTCTGCTTGCGCAGGTACCGGAGACGGATAAATTATTGCGGGCGAAGATTCTGCACAACATGGGTGTTGCATGTGCCGGGATGTTTATGTTCAGGAGGGCGGCAGACTTCTTTCAACAGGCTTACCGGACGGACCGGGATAAAGAGAGCCTGACAGCTTATCTGGCCGCGCTGCGTATGCACTATCAGGACAAGGATTATATCACTTTTATTTCGGAGCATCCGGAGTATCATGATGCATCCCTGAAAGTAGAAAGGCAGATAGAACAGGCGGCAGGTCAGTTTGAGGGAACGGATGAAAACAGGATGCTTTTCACCTTACAGGTATTTAAGGAGGAGGGTAACAGCAATCTGGGAAGTACGGCGCCTTATTATAATGAGATAGAGAAACTGACCACATGTCTTAAGGAAAAGTACAGAGAATATGTATCATAGCAGTATCGATGCCTGAATGGGGAACCGTGCGCTCAATGGCTTCGGAATGGAGAAGAGAATGGGTTTTATTAAAAACTTACTGGCAGGATTTAGAAGAAACGAAGAGGAAGCATTCGATAATGAGTCCTGGGATGATGAGGAAGACGTCAGACAGATCGATTATCATAACAAAGAGCAGAGGACGGACTATGTCAGGAACTGTTTGGAGAAGATGGCGGATGCTGCCAAAGAACTTGAAAATTTGAATTTTGAGTATGACATGGTGACCTCTTATCTGAAAGATATGGAGGAGATCGAAGCGTTACCGCCGGAAGAGAGCGAGCAGCTTAAGGAGTGTGCCAAGAGGGTGGCGCTTTTGCAGGACAGCAAGGCAGATTTCATGGGCAGACCCCGAAGAATGACCGATGAACAGTTCAACCGGATGGAGCGTGTGGCCGATGAGGTGCAGGAGGGGTATGATAAACTGATTGAGGCGGAAAAGTATCAGAATCTGATCAGGCAGGATTTAAGCCGCCTGGACGGTGAGCGGCATGCTTATCTGTACCGCAAAAATGAAGTGATGGGAATTATTGCGGATACGAAAGGAATGGCGTTGATCTGTGTGACTGCTTTAGGCTTATGCATTGTGCTTCTATTGCTGCTGCAGTATTTCCTGGAGATGGATACGAAGCTTGGCTATCTGCTGACAGCGGCAGCGGCGGCGTTTGCCATTACCGTAATCTATGTTAAGCACATGGATGCGAAACGGGAACTGCGGCGGGTAGAGACAGGTATCAATAAGCTTATCCTTTTACAGAATAAAGTAAAGATCCGGTATGTGAATAACACGAATCTGCTGGATTACCTTTATTTGAAATATAACGTGTCCAGCGCCAAAGAACTGAATGAAACATATCAGAATTATCTGCTTGAAAAGGATGAGCGGGAGAAATACCAGAGGGCGGAGTTGGATCTGGATTACAGCCAGCAGGAGCTGCTGCAGATATTGAAACGGTATCAGATCAAAGACCCGGCAATCTGGCTGCATCAGACAGAGGCGATTCTGGATCATAAGGAAATGGTGGAAATCCGGCATAATCTTATTATCAGACGGCAGTCCTTGAGGCGCCGGATGGATTATAATAAGGATGTGGTGGCAGGTACATCCCAGAAGGAGATTAAAGAATTGGTGGAAAAATATCCTCAGTATGCAAAGGAAATCATGGCTGCGGTGGATGAATATGAGAAGAAATTTCAGTAATAATCGTGTTAATCAGACCGAAAGGCTTGAATAACGTCCATATCCCGGGGCTGTTTACAGGATTGGGTAAGAGAGATATTTAAACTAATGGGAACAAAGTTATGTAAACTTATAATCGAATGCAGTTATGTTTACAGGTATACGTGGGAGTTTTGAACATGCGATGCAGCCCGCTGTCTGTGGAAGAGACAGCGGAAGCCCAAATTTATGCAGGGGCGTTTTATTGATTCTGGTATATGCGGGCTTTTAAAGCCGTATAGCGCCGGAGAGAAAATGCCTCGGAATGGAGAAAAGTTAAAATGAACACGGAAAAGGAAATGTATACGGAGCAGACGGATAAGCCGGGAGAAGAATGCGGCGTATTCGGTATCTATGATTTTGACGGCAATGATGTGGCGTCTACGGTCTACTATGGGCTTTTTGCCCTGCAGCACAGAGGACAGGAAAGCTGCGGTATTGCGGTCAGCGATACGAACGGTCCCAAAGGCAAAGTGCTGAGCGCCAGGGAAATGGGGCTCCTTAATGAGAATTTCACACCGGATACGCTGGAGAAGCTGAAAGGCGACATCGGCATCGGACACGTGCGGTATTCCACTGCCGGAAGCAGCACCAGAGAAAATGCTCAGCCTCTTGTGTTAAACTATGTAAAAGGCACCTTGGGTCTGGCACACAACGGCAACTTGATCAATGCACCGGAACTTAGACATGAACTGGAGTATTCCGGAGCGATTTTTCAGACTACAATAGATTCCGAAGTGATTGCCTACCATATCGCAAGAGAACGTTTGAACAGCAAGACGGTGGAGGAAGCTGTGGGACGTGCCATGAAGAAGATCAAGGGCGCCTATTCCCTTATCGTCATGTCGCCCCGTAAATTGATCGGGGCCAGAGATCCTTACGGATTCAGGCCCCTCTGCATCGGAAAAAGGGATAATGCCTATATTTTGGCATCAGAGACCTGTGCATTGGATACGATCGGAGCTGCCTATGTGAGGGATGTGGAACCGGGAGAGATTGTGACGATTTCACCGGATAAAGGAATCGAATCAGACCGGAGTATGTGCCTGCCAGGGGAGCAGCACGGCAGATGCATTTTTGAATATATTTATTTTGCAAGACCGGACAGTCACATAGATGGAATCAGTGTCTATGAGTCCAGAATCAAGGCGGGGCGGTTCCTTGCCATAGATTCCCCGGTGGAGGCTGATCTGGTGGTGGGTGTGCCGGAGTCCGGCAACTGCGCGGCGCTGGGGTATTCCATGCAGTCGGGAATTCCTTACGGACAGGCTTTTGTCAAAAATGCCTATGTGGGGCGGACCTTCATTAAGCCTAAGCAGAAAAGCCGTGAAAGCAGTGTGCGGGTTAAACTGAACGCTATCAGGGAAGCGGTAAACGGGAAACGTATTATCATGATCGACGATTCCATCGTGCGCGGTACCACGTCGGACCGTATCGTTAAAATGCTTCGTGAGGCAGGAGCCAAAGAGATACATATGAGGGTTAGTTCCCCACCGTTTCTCTATCCTTGTTATTTCGGTACGGATGTGCCGGCGCGGGAGCAGCTTATTGCCTACAACCGGTCGGTAGAAGAAATCTGTCAGATTATCGGCGCAGATTCATTGGGATATTTGAGGATGGAACGGCTTTCCCAGCTGGTAGACGGACTGGATATCTGCCGGGGATGCTTTACCGGGGAATATCCGATGGAGCCGCCTGCGGAGGATATTCGTGGAGAATATGAGAAATAGTGCAATACCAGGAGAAATGAAGTCACAATATAAGAAAGCGGCCGCAGGCATTCTCTTGGGATGTTTGCTTCTGTGCCTTGGCGGATGCCAAAATGTGACAGATGTGTCACAACAGAAGGGGCTGCAAATTACCGATGAGAGCGCAGGTACCGGCACAGAGACGGCCGGACAGAGTGAGGGCGGTATAGAATGGTCAGCTCCTGAGAGAGTGGATTTATCTTATGCACAGGAATTTACCATGGACCGCTATACCAATGGCTGCACGCTGATCACCATATCTGACGGCAGCCGGTTTCTGGTGGCGCCGGAAGCGCTGGCTGAAGCCACGGACGGGGAACTGCTGCAAGGACTGCAGCAGGGCGGGGACGGTATAGCCTCGGAGGATATCACGGTGCTGCGTCAGCCCGTCAATCAAATCTATCTGGTGGCATCCGCCGTCATGGATATGTTCTGTTCATTGGACGGCTTGGATCATATCCGCCTGTCGGGGACGGATACCGACGGCTGGTATATTGAGGAAGCACAGACAGCCATGGAGGCAGGTTCCATCTTGTATGCCGGAAAATACAGTGCCCCGGACTATGAACTGATCCTGTCGGAAGACTGCGGGCTGGCAATCGAGAATACCATGATCGAGCACTCGCCGGAGGTCAAGGAGAATCTGAAATCCTTCGGCATTCCCGTACTGGTAGACTATTCCAGCTATGAAAATCATCCGTTGGGACGGGTGGAGTGGATTAAACTCTATGGTGTGCTGCTGGGAAAGGAAACAGAGGCGGATCAGGTTTTTGCGGCGCAGGAGCAGATGCTTGCCGAAGTGGAGCGGGATATGGCGGCAGGCAAAGAGGAGGAGCGTCCTACCGTTGCCTTTTTCTACATAACCGGCAGCGGCTCTGCCAATGTACGCAAGGCATCGGATTATGTACCGAAGATGATTGAACTGGCGGGAGGAACCTATGTGTATCACGACTTGGGAGATGAGGAAAGCCATTCCTCTTCTATGACAATGCAGATCGAGGAATTTTACGCTACGGCTAAGGATGCGGACTATATTATCTATAACAGCGCCATCGACGGAGAGGTACACAGTATAGAGGAGTTGTATGCTAAGTGTGAACTGCTTGCAGATTTCAAGGCTGTACGGGAAGGGCATGTCTACTGCACCACCAAAAATCTGTATCAGGAATCCATGGCCATCGGCGGTTTGATTCAGGATATCCATGTGATGATCGGCGGTTCAGGCGGGGAACATGAGATGCAGTATTTATATCCGGTGGAATAGCCCGCAGAAATTTGCCTGCAGAAAATTTGTGCGGAATATACAGCAGGGCGGCTGGCACACCGTGGGAAAATGTTGTATAATAAGCAACATGAAAACATATACAAAGGCAATCACAAGAAAATCAAAGAAGGAGCAAAGCAGAAGCAAAGGAAGATATACGGCAGCCTTTTGTTTTCTGCTTGTGCTGCTTCTTTTTTTACTGGCATGTAATTTAGGTATCGGCAGCATCAGCATACCGGTTGGGGATATTCTTGACAGTCTGAGGGGACTGGAAATTGAAGAGACTTATGGAAATATTCTGTGGCAGATCCGTATGCCGAGAGCTTTGGCGGCAGCAGTTCTGGGAGGGGCTTTAGGCCTGTCGGGCTATCTTTTGCAGACTTTTTTTCATAATCCCATTGCCGGGCCCTTCGTACTTGGGATATCTTCCGGCGCTAAGCTGGCAGTGGCGCTGGTTATGGTACTGCTTTTGGGGAATCGGATCAGTGTAGGATCAGGGACGCTGATATTGGCAGCTTTTGCGGGGGCATTCCTGTCCATGGGTTTCGTACTGATTATGGCAGGAAAGGTAAACAGTATGTCCATGCTCATTGTCAGCGGCGTGATGATCGGATATATCTGTTCCGCTGTTACAGATTTTGTTGTAACCTTTGCACAGGATGCTGATATTGTGAATCTCCATAACTGGTCGAAGGGGAGCTTCTCCGGAATCACATGGGATCATGTGGCTGTGATGAGCGTTGTTGTATTTGCTGCTTCGGCGGTGGTTCTATGGCTTGCGAAACCCATTGGCGCCTATCAGATGGGAGAAGGCTATGCGGCAGGCATGGGTGTGAATCTCACCCGTCTCAGAGTAATGCTTGTGTTGTTATCCAGTTTGTTGGCGGCGTGTATCACGGCTTTTGCAGGGCCGGTATCCTTCGTAGGCATTGCGGTGCCGCATCTGGTGAAGCAGTTGTTTCGGACGGCGAAACCGATCATTATGATACCTGCCTGCTTTTTAGGGGGCAGCGTCTTTTGCCTGTTCTGCGATCTTTTGGCACGGACATTATTTGCGCCCACAGAGCTTAGTATCAGCTCCGTGACGGCAGTATTCGGCGCGCCGGTTGTGATTGTTGTTATGATTCGCAGGAAGAAAGAACAGAACTAGGATAAAGAAAGGAGCTGGAAGATGTCTGATTATTTTTTCCGGACAGAGCAGTTATCAGTAGGTTATCAGGGAGTTCCGGTTCTGGAACACGTGACCATAGGAATAAATAAAGGAGAGATCCTGACGCTGATCGGACCTAACGGGGCAGGCAAATCCACACTCCTTAAGGGCATCGCCGGGCAGCTTGAGATATTTGGCGGAGCTGTTTATCTGGAAAGCCGGGACATAGCAGCCTTAAGCGGGCAGGAACTGGCGAAGAAGATGGCAGTTGTGTTTACAGATAAGATGTATACGGAAATGATGACCTGTGAAGAGGTGGTGGCCAGCGGCAGATATCCTTATACAGGCAGATTCGGTATCCTTTCCGGCCATGACCGCGCCGTTGTGGAAGAAGCTATGGAAATGACACAAGTGTCAGAAATGAGAAACGAAGATTATAACAAAATAAGTGATGGACAAAGACAGAGAGTACTGTTAGCCAGAGCGCTCTGTCAGCAGCCGGAAATTCTTCTCTTAGACGAACCCACTTCCTATCTGGACATCCGCTATAAATTGGAATTTTTGGCAATGCTGGAACGTTTAACCAAAGAAAAGCAGTTATCCGTTATTATGTCTTTGCACGAACTGGAGCTGGCGGAATCTATCTCAGACCGGATATTGTGTATCGGAGCAGGAGGAGTGGAACGTTACGGGACGCCGGAGGAAATATTTTCTAAAGGGTATATTGCGCAGTTGTTCGGCATTAAGACGGAGAGCTTAGCAGACAGCAGACTATATAAGTATGCGCAGGCATACCGGACGAAGGGAGAAGAGGGGCGGGATGACAGGCGAAGAGAGAACGCAAATAGAAGAATATAAAAGATTACAGGCATGCATGATGCATGAAGTAAAAACGCCCCTGCTTTGTATCAGCAGTGTACTGCGGGACATGGTCGGGAAACAGGAAGCGGATTTTGAAACATTGGCTATGTGCGAGAGAGCGCTGAAACAGCTTGCAGATCACATTGAGGCATCCTTGCGGATGATGGATGAAAGCCATAATTTTGTGGACTGGAAAGTGGAAGCGATAGAAATGAACGCTTTTCGAAAATACCTGTATCAATTCTTCGGCCCTATGGCAGGCGAAAAGGATATTGCCTTGGATATAAAGATGCATAATGAGGCGTTTACATATCTGTACCTGCCCAGAGTTACGATTATGCATATTCTCGGGAATCTGATGACCAATGCGGTCAAATTTACAGACCCCGGCGGCAGGATAGAACTTCATTTCGATGTGCAAAGAATCGAAGAGTGTCGCGCCAAACTTCGCATAACGGTCACGGATAACGGCAGCGGGATGGAGTCCGGCCGTACCGATATGCCGGGCAACGGGCTGGGATTGTCCTGTGTGCGGGTCATGCTGGAAGCGATTCGGGGCAGGATGACTACCGCCTCGAAGAAAGAACGGGGAACACAGGTTTGTATTGATCTGGAGGTGGATGGTTCGGATGAGAAATACGGGTGTCTTGAGAGTAAATGCGGGCGGACAGACGCCCCGGCTGCATTGGCGGCAGACCGTGTACAGGGGAACAATCGGCAGGAATTGCTGGCGATGAAGCAGAAATACAAGGGCCGGAAAGTACTGGTTGCAGAGGATGATGAGTTGTTTATGGAGTGGATAGAGAGTGCCCTTGGTAAATATGGAATCTACGCGGATAAGACCTATGATGGGGAGGAAGTGGTTGATTTATTTCAGGATTCTTCAATCGGGGAATATCAGGCGGTTTTGATGGATGTAGGACTGCCAGGCAGAGACGGCAGAGAAGCGGCGCATATAATCCGTCAGATGGAACGGGAAGATGCAGAGCTGGTTCCGATCCTTGCTTTTACCGGAATGCCCATTGAGGATGAAGATGCTTTTCTGGAGCAGACCGGAATGACGGGCATTGTACCGAAGATATTTGAAGAGGAGAATCTGATTGGTATTTTGGACAGACTGTGGGTGAGTATGAATGAAAATCCGAAAGGACACACAAAGTAAAATCCTAAAATATATAATCGTTGTTCTTATGTGCCTGGGTGTGCTGTACCTGTGGGAAACGCGGTATATGTATACCGGACTGCATACGAAAGAATCGGAGATTGCGTTCTTAAATTCGGGGTGGTATCTGGTCACAGAGACAGGAGAGATATCCTGCAAGCTGCCTTATACAGCCGAAGCGGGAGAAGGAGAGAAGGTTATCCTTCAGCGGGATATCACACAGGAAGACTGGAATCAATGGATCCTGCTAAGCACCTTAAATGAATTTTTGACGGTCTATGGGGATGATGAACCGATCTATGAACAGGAGAACTGTTATTCGCCTAAATATGGCAGCGTGCCCGGAGGAGGACGGCATTATATCTGCATACCCGAAGGCATCAGCCAGCTGCGGCTGGAAGTGTATTCTCCGTATTTCAACGGTAAAATCCGGTACAGCCATATAGTGGCGGCGGATAGCGAAGGGACGCTGATGCAGGCATATCAGGCAGCCTATATCTATCATTTCATGGTAGATATCATGATGATCATAGCAGGCGCCGCCTTAAGCCTGCAGGGAATCGTTATGTATGTTCAGGGAGAGCACAGAAATCTGCTGCTGCGGTTAGGAATGTTGATGATTGCAGTAGGAGTATGGCTGCGTACGGGAACGACCAATTTAGACATGTATTTATGGACTGCCGGTGCGCAGAGACACATATCCTATCTTTCTTTTCTGTTGATTCCCTTCTGCGCAAGCGGTATGATGAAGTGTTATTTTATGGATAAATACCGGAAATATCAGATCTGGCAGAGGATATGCCTGCTCATGACTGCAGTATATTACGGCATGTATTTTACCGGGATTTTTGAACTGCCGGAAATGCTGCCTGTGGTGCATTTGATTTTTATCATGCTTGGTATCAGCTTCCTCTGTGATAACTTCAGGATGCTCAGCAAGGACAGAAAAATGAAGAGAGATGTCAGAATGTTGGCGATGATGCTGATTTTACTGGCGGGAGCATTGGAATTGTTTGAATTTTATTACAACAGAAACAGAATGCCGGACGGTTTTTGGCTGCGCGTAGGCATTGTTTTGGGCATTACGCTGCTTGCCGTAGAGGAAGTGGGGGACCGCCATCGGCGCAAACTGGAGGAATTACAGGCTCAGGAGGAAGAGAAAGAACTGCGGCTGCAGGTAACCTTAAGCCAGCTGCAGCCGCATTTCCTGTTCAATGCGTTGGGAGCGATCCGTATTATGATTCGTATGAATGCTGAGGCAGCATACGATATGTTATATGATTTTTCCGGGTTTTTGCGAAGCTGTATCATCAATTTGCAGGAGCAGAAGACCATTCCTTTTGATAAAGAGATGAATCAGATCAGAAATTACCTTAATATAGAAAGAATCAGATTCAATGACAGAATCCGGGTGGCCTATGAACTGGAGACGGAGGAATTTGACATACCGCCGCTTACCATTGAACCGCTTGTGGTCAATGCCGTGCAGCATGGTCTGCGCAAAGGCAAAGACGGCGGAACGGTTACCATCAGAACCAGACAGGAAGGGGAGCATATCATTGTAGAAGTGGCGGATGACGGTGTTGGATTCGATGTAGACGCATGGAACAGGGAACATCCCTTCACAGAGCAATATAAATCCGGGCAGACATCCTATATAGGATTGGAAAATGTGAGAAGCAGACTGTATCATCAGGCGCGGGCCGTAATGAAGATGGAAAGCCGCCCTATGATCGGAACCACCATAACGGTTATCTTTCCTCTTGGGAGGATAAAGAACAATAACATAGACAGCAATGAGGCATGACTGACAGATAAGGAGGATTGTTATGAAATCAATTATAGTGGACGATGAGATTTGGGCGCTGACCCAGCTGCAGGCAGAATTAGAGAATTACAGCCGGATAGAAGTGGCAGGATGCTTTGAAGATCCAAGAGAGGCGCTTCTATATGCGCAGAATAATCCTGTGGATTTTGCGCTTTTGGACATAGAGATGCCTTTTATGGATGGGTTGGAGCTTGGCGCAAGACTGAAAGCGCTTCATGAGAATCTGATTCTGATTTATCTGACAGGTTATGATTCTTATGTCAAAGATGCGATCTTAGAGGTGAAAGCGGATTATTATTTGTTGAAACCATTTGATCACAAGGATATAGACGGTATGGTTAAACGGGTGACTGCGCTGGGAGCCGAGCGGACGCGGGGGGGGGACGTGAGAATTACGGTTTTTGACGGCTTCGAATTATATATACGCGGAGAACTGATACACTTCGTGAATAAAAAAGCAAAAGAACTGTTGGCGCTGTGCGTACACATGGCGGGGAAACACGTATCGCTGGAAAAAGCAGTGGATGTATTGTGGGAAGATCACCCTTATGATAACAGTGTCAAAAGCCTGTACCGCAAATCCGTGATTTATCTAAATACAATATTCCGCGAGCATGGTATTGAAAACGTATTTGAGAATGGCAGGGGATACTGCTGTATTCATAGAGATCATATAGAATGTGATTATTTTGATTATCTGGATGGTAAGGCGGCGCGGGATCAAGAAGACTTAAGGGAGAGATATCTGCAGGAGTATCCATGGGCGGATCATTTGTTTAATTTATGAAAAATGACTGAAAATAAAATAAAAAACACGAAAGTTTCCGAAAGGCGGGCTGTTAGTTGCACTTGATTCACACTTCGTCTGTTATAATATTTCGCGATACTGACAGGAAGAAATATGAAAGAAACAGAATGGCTGTTTCCGGCGAAGAGGTGGAGAAAATGTGTATAAGAGGTAGAAAGTTTAGGAAAAGAGCGTTGAGTCTGCTGTTAGCATTCGTGTTGTCCGTGAGTACATGGGCAGGATCGTTTCAGACTGTTATGGCAGCAGAGGCTGACGATACGGGATATACTGTATATACTGTGACAGACGGAAGCGCCGGCGGGGGCGATACCGGCGGCGGAGAGGATATCGGAAGCGGAAACGACGGCGGAAACGGTGACGGAGAGAATGCCGGAAGCGGAAACGACGGCGGAAACGGTGACGGAGAGGATATCGGCGGCGGAACTGACGGCGGAAACG
>CAZPSD010000001.1:0-79106 GCA_964589055.1 uncultured Bacteroides sp. | reverse complement strand
TCGATAATGGACAATCGGAACTGATGAAATGCTTTCTTGCGTGTAAGTATATCATAACTCCGGTTGTCCGACTATACCGATTCGGACTTTTCTGATAAAAGATTTGCAAGCCTTGTGGCTGCCACATCCGGCTTTTTGGAATAGAGCCTTATGATGTCCGCCATGTCGTTAAAGGCATTGACGGTGTGGGTGATTTCCCGCAGGAACATGATCTCATTGTATTCGCTGTTGGATTCAAACCCCATCGTGGCGGCTATGTCCGCATTCTCCGTACTGCCCTTGAAATTCCTGCAGGCATAACGGAACGAATCCATGAACAGCCCATATTCGTTCAACATCAGTAGCAGCAGGTCTTTTGAGAAGTCAGCTTCCTCATTATTCAGGTCAGCGGGGAGGTGTTCCAGAATACTTCCCATCGCATCACGGATCAGCAGTTCTTTCTTATCCGTAATGTCCGTTTCGTATTCGTCTGTTTCCCCTCTGAGCCATTCCACAGATACATGAAGTGCCTCTGAAAGACCGTCGAGCACCAGCTTTTTGGTATTGTCGATTGTCCCTGCCTCATACCGCTGTATGGTGGAAGGTGTCACTCCCATCTTTTCCGCAACATAAGGCTGTTTCAAACCAAGCTCTAACCTGCGCTGTTTTGCCCTGCTACCGATGAGCCTGCGTAACTCCTTATCCTTCATCTTGATACGCCTCCTTTTTCGGTATGGGTAAAGTATAGCACACAGGATTTAATATTGCAATATGCAATTTAATAATTCTTTTTAGAATTTCGTAACGCTTGACAAGAAAATATAAAAGCTGTATAGTATCACTTACAGCAACTTGCATAATGCAATTTCAAAGGAGGTGACTGAATGACAGAAACGAAGATTGCTTTTACGATTGAGCAGGCTTCCGAATATACGGGTATCGGCAGGAACACCATGCGGAACCTTGTGGAATGGGGAAAGCTGCCCGTACTGAAAGTCGGGAGAAAGGTTCTTATCAAGAGCGACATCCTTGAGCGGTTCATGGAACTGAACGAGGGGAAGAACCTGCGGGATAAGAACGATGTGAAGGCTGTCACAAGAAAAGTGACAGTTTAAAAGGGCGGCTTCCGAAGAAACCGCCCTCCGGTATGTATCAGACCGAAGCCATGATATACCTACACGCAAATAGATTATAGCATGTGCTTCCTCTGGTACGCAACCGGAACTTTCAGGGAAAGGGGAAAAACTGGTATCAAAAAGTGCCACCAGAATTGAAAGGTGGTGGTAAAAAGTAATACCGCCTTTCAAAAGTGGTGGTAAAAAGTGATACCACTTCTTTCAGGGTGATTTTTAAGAGTATCACCACTTTTCAGAAATGATAGTAAAAAGTGATACCACTTTTACGGATTGAGTGTAAAAAATGCACTCAAAACCGGAAAGTGACTGCAAAATTTACACTCACCCTGGAAGCAATGGTTTTCATGGTACTTTTCGGATGGATAACGCATACAGCAAGCCCTCGGCGTTTGAGAGCGAAATACACCCTTCGCACAAATCAGAGATTTGTACTCAGTGTATTTCGCCCTGCCGGGGGGCTAAGTGCCGGTGGCACTTGTCTAGCACCGACCGAAGCGGAGCGTAGACAAAGTCACGCAGGCGTGACTTTTACAAATGCTGTCGCATTTGAGGTAGTGCCGGAAACGGCACATGAGTTCGTAAACGGTCAGCCTGTGCTGACCACTCACCCGTAAAGGACTGTTCCCCCTCTTTCCCCTTGGAATGAATTACGAGAGGAGGAAGCACAGACGCAGAGAAATTCATTCATACAGATGAACAAGCTGTCCAATGTCAGGGGCAGGATCAGCTATATATCCAGCCGGGCAAAGCAGGAAAACCTCTATGCGGTCTATGAAACCACAGACCGCAGCTACTGGACGGAGCTTGCAAAATGCAGCCAGCAGGAATTTAAGAAAAGCGGCACAGAGGGGAAATGTATCGAGGCGAGGGAGCTTATCATCGCCCTGCCGGAATCCTTTCCCGACCTGTATAATCCCGATAACCTGTTGCGGCTGTTCACAGACCGCTTTCGGGAAAGGTACGGTGTGGAGTGCATTTCCGCCCTGCACCACAACAAGAGCAAGACCAACTACCACATCCACCTGATATTTTCAGAGAGGGAACGCCTGCCGCAGCCCATAGAAAAGACAGCCACCCGCAATATGTTCTACGACGAGCATGGGAACCATGTCCGCACCAAGAAAGAGATACTTGATGAAAACGGGGCTGTCCGCAAAGGCTGTAAGATTGTGAAGAAAGGCGAGGTATATGAGCGTACACTTTTTACCGCAAAGAACAAGCTGTTTAAGCAGGAGGGCTTCGTTGACGAGGCAAAGCGTTTCTACACAGACCTTATCAATCTGCTGGTCGAAGATGAAAAGGAGAAGCTCCAAGTATTTGACAAAAACGGTCTGTATCTTGCCACCAAGAAAATCGGCAAGAATAACCCAAAGGCGGAGCAGATAAAGACGGATAACGAAATCCGCATGAAGTGGAACTGGGAGGTTGACCGGGCACTCGTCAGCGATGTGCCGGAGGAGAAAATCCGACAGATAAAGAAGGAATATATCACAGACAAGGTGAAGATGTCCGTTAAGATGTTCGGCAATAAGCCGGAAAAGCTGGCGAGCATTATCAATACTGCTGTTGCGGTATTATCGCTGCTGATCTACAAGGTGATTGAGAAGGCAAGGGAGATGAAGGAAAAACTGTTTGAGACGGAGCCGGTACACAACCCTGCACCTACTGTCTTACCCATTGAACAGAATTGGGAAAATGAAGTGACGCAGGAAACCAAGCCGGAGCAGGTTACAACAGTAATCCGGAAACCGGAGCAGACAACAAAGGACATTCAGACAATCGAGCCAGTTGATCAGAGAATCCGTGAGCAGGCATCGAAACCAGCTATGCAGATACCGCCAAGACCTGTCATGCCGGAGGACGCAAAGGTATATCCGAAGCTTGTGAAAATCAAGCAGGAACTGGACGAACAGAATGCAGTTATCTTTCAGGCAGAAAAAGAGCGAAATACCCTTGAAATTGAGAGGGACGATCTGAAAGGCTTACAGAAACTCACAAAGAAAGCTGCTTTGCAGAAGCAGATTGACAGCAAGAATGAGCAGATAGACATTCTGAAAACCGAACTGTCCGGCATAGCAAGGCAATATGGTTATGAGAATGTGCAGCACTTCTATGGGGCGTACAACGCAGCAGGAAGAGCATATCTGGACTATCTGGATAAGGCAAAGGAATGGGAAAGCCTTTATGGAGAAAACGCCAAGCCGAAGCAGAAATCACTCCATGAGCGTATGCAGGAGTACAAGGGAAACTCTGATAAAACCAGCGTTTCCCTGCAAAAGGCAGACGAGCAAAACCGAGGCAGACGGATTTACAGCAAGGACAGAGGGGCGAGGTGATATGCCCCTCTTAACCTTTGTAATAAAACAACTATTCTGCAATGCTGCAAGGTATTGTGATAGTGAAGGTGCATCCTCCTCCGGGAGTATCCGTTAAATATATTTTCCCATCAAGGATTGTAATTAGTTCGTTTGCAACGCTAAGACCTAACCCAAAGTGACCTTTTTGGGTGCGGGATTTATCACATCTGTAAAAACGGTCAAAGATATGTTTTTTATCTGCTTCACTAATTCCGATACCATGATCTATGATACCGATTGTCAGATTGCCTTTCGGGATAGAAGCCTCAAGCAAAATAACAGATTGTTCCGGCGAATAAGAAATAGCATTGTCCAAAAATATGCTGATAATCTGATTTAAGCGATCCTCGTCTGAGATAATTGAGGGGAGGCATTCGTTTGGCACTTTTAACTGTAAGTCTATTGATTTCTGCCTGCAGATTATCTCAAACTTTTCATATAGATTGATAAGCAAAGTATCCACATCTATTGCTGATTTATGCAATGTCCAGTTGCCCGCATCAATGGAGGAAAGCAGGAGTAGATCCTGAACCAGCCTTGTCATACGAGATGTTTCATCATCAATCAATTCCATATATTTTTTTATCTCATCATTGCAATCCGGAAGATTTTCAATCATATCAGAGGAAGAAATGATAACTGCCAGAGGATTTTTTAATTCGTGTGATGCAGCGGCGATGAAATCTTTTTGGCTTTGCATGGCTTTTTCTGTCGGTTTGATTGCCTGCCGGATTAGAAAATGTGTCACGAACAGCAGAATAATAAACACTACCAACCATATCAGCAGATTGTGGACAATAAGCGGCAAGAAAGCGGACAGACTGCGTTTTTCTTTAATGATTGCAAGATACAGATACCCTGTTTCAGAGTAAATGGAACAAAGCACACCATAATAGGCTGTTCCGTTTTCGGTTTGAAATGTATAGGTTCCGCTTTGGCTGCTGTGAGCTGCCTCGTTTTTGTCGCTATAAATAGCTTCTGTTTGTTTCAAAGTATTTAAGAAAACATCTATGGCATGAGAAACATTCTCCATATTAGCGCTTTCGTAAATAACCCGCTCCGGTTCCTGATATAAACGGAACGCATATCCAAATTTTTGTTCGCAGATTTCTAAATTTGTTACATAATCAGAAGATATTTCAAAGAGCAGGGTAAGATTTGTTGCCTGTCTGGTTATAAAGTCAACTTCTTCTGTGCGCTTGGTTTCCATATTTTCGTATGCGAGAAGGACAAATACAATGGTAAAGACAAACATAATACATCCCACAAACAGGAAATATAGTTTTTGTTTTAATTTAGGTATCATGGTTAACCTCCAGCATATATCCGGAACCATACACTGCTGTGATGGAGCATTTGCTTTTTAGTGTACGGAGGCGTTTTCGTAGGAAATAAACATAGTTATCGACATTGCCCTGCTCTATGTCAGCATTTGTTTCCCACACCTTTTGCATAAGGAGTTCTCTGGTGTGGAGCGTGTCCGGCTTTTCCAATAATACGCACAGTAGATGAAATTCCTTTGGCGTAAGGGGCAGAGTTTTCCCATTACAGGAAAGCTCCTGTCTTGCAAGGTCAAGGGACAAATCCTGATATTGCAGGCTGCTCTTTTCGGAGTAAACAGCAGGTCTGCGTGTTAAAGCCCGTATTCGGGCAGACAGTTCGGACAGGTGGAATGGTTTTACAATGTAATCATCTGCTCCACTGTCTAATCCGTCAATCTTATCCTGAAGCTGGGACATACCTGTAATCAAGATAACAGGAATAGGTATCTGTTTTTTTCGCATGGCTTTGAGGATTGTCAGACCGTCAATGACCGGGAGCATCCGGTCTATCAAAGCAATATCGTATCCATTTTCTATATTAAGGGCGTAAATCAGCCCATCTTCCCCGCTTGTGCAGGCATCAACAATATAGTTTTCTTTTGTAAGCTGTTCTTTTATATTCTGGCAAAGATTTTTATCATCTTCAATCAAAAGTATTTTCATGTATTTTGGCTCCTGAATGTAGTTTTCCCTTAATAAAGTATAGCAGAGAATTATCGAAAAATCTTCTAAATAATCTTTAAGATTGGCTTTGGAGTTTGAAGATTTTTAGAGAAGTTTTTTGCTATCTTTACATCATGGCTTGTGAGCCAAATAAGTCAGAGTGAGGTAAAAACATGAAAACAATGTGGAGAAAAGCAATCGGAATCATCTGTGCAGGAGGACTATCAGTTATATGTCTGGCAGGGTGTGGTAAAGACGCAGCAGGCAGTCCGGAGACACCAACGCAGGAAATACAGCAGAACAATGTGGTGGATGACATTCAGGAAAATAATAATGTAGCAGATGACGGGGCATCTGTAAGCAAAGACGATGGGGAATTTTATGACGGGGCAAACCTACAAGGGGATGTTGTGGAGTTTTCCGAAACAGGATTTTCCCTCTCTCCGGCAACTATGGAAACAGAGGCAGATGGGGGTCAGGTCATGGCACAGGCAGCTCCCGGTTCGGAAAGTGATGAAAATAATGTTCAGGTTACCTATACGGATGATACTGTTTTTCAGATTGTAAATCTCAGTGCAAGTTCACAGTCAGAGGTTTCAAGGGAGGACACAGATAAGGAAAGCGTTAAAAAGCAGTCCAGTGTATGTGTGTTTGGCACTTGTCAGGATACTTACCATTGGACAGCGGAGAAGGTGCTTATTCTCAGATGGCAATAGGGAGGGACTATGAATTTTTGGAAAAGAGCCTTTTATTACATTAGCAGGAAAAGGCAAAAATCAGCATTGATGTTTTTGATTTTTATTGTGATTAATAGTATGGTACTTGGCACTTTAGGCATTAGGGATGCTTCTGCTGATGTGCTGCGGTCACTTCGGGAAAATGCGGAAAGCAAAGTGATACTGGAAAAACGCCAGACAACGGAAAATTTTACGATGGAAGATGTGATGGAAATAGGAAAACTGGAAAATGTGAACTGGATCAACTGTATATGGTCTGAAAATTATTCTGTTTCGGAACTTACCCCAATAACGGGAGCCGAACAGTCAGACAATCTGTTTACAGTTCATTTCCAGAATAAGGTGGAAAATGACAGCGTTTTTGAAGAAAAGATATATCGGCTTACGGAGGGGAATTTCCCGCAGAATAATAACGAAATCGTGATAAATCAGCTATTGGCAGAGCAAAACGGTCTAAAAATCGGAGACAGGATTTCAGAGGATTTTCTGATCGTAGGATTTTTCCTGTCAGGTACAGAAAGACAGCAGACGGAGAAAGTGGATACGGTAAACCGTATAGAAAATCAGATTTACGGAATGAACGACGCTTGGCAGAATACGGAAAGCGAGAAGTTGACAAAAATTGTCTGTTATGTAAAAGAACCAGAGCTGTTATCTGAATTGGCTGATGAACTGGAAGTCCTCTATGGAGAAAGTGCCTATGTAAAGGCGGATGATAATACTTACCAGAAAATCAAGCTGTCAGTGAAACAAACCACCAGAATTACATTGCTGGTGCTTGCAATTACCCTTGTAACGGGCTGCATTGTGACAGGGCTTCTCCTGTCTATGTGGATGAGGGGACGCAAGACGGAAATTGCGGTATATATCAGCCTTGGAATGAATAAGGGGAATATTTTCCTTCAAATGGAATTGGAAGAAATGATTTTATATGTTCTTTCATTTGTTGCATCAGCGGTGCTGGTCAACAAAATTTTGCCGACTTTTATCAACAGATTGGACATATTGGATGAGATGGGAGAAACTTTTCAGATGAGCATGGAAAGTATGATGATGCCGT
Source organism: uncultured Bacteroides sp. (assembly GCA_964589055.1). Classification (GTDB taxonomy): domain Bacteria; phylum Bacillota; class Clostridia; order Lachnospirales; family Lachnospiraceae; genus UBA3282. Next base: position 71,852 of record CAZPSD010000001.1, on the reverse strand, counting down.
TTGCCCTCGGCATAGCTATCGTTGTTCTGCTTACGGGAATTGCAATGTTTCCTTATCTCAAAAAACAGCCGAAAGAGATTTTTTCAGAAATGGAGGGATAGCATGAATGTATTTCAGTTAAGCCTGCGTTCCACTTGGCGGAAACGGGCAAAGTCAATACTACTTTTGCTGATTGTGTTTACTACATCATTGTTGATCTATGCAGGTTGGAGCTGTAAATCTGCAAGTATACAGACGCAAAATGACAGCAGAAAGGCGTTGGGAGCTTCCTTTCGCTTAGAGGAAAATGAGGCAAACCGCAATGCATTAATAACAGAACTCTCTGAACAGATTGGGGATGCTAATGGAAGTTTAGGCGGTTATCATCAGGAACAGCTCGCATCGGGGGAATGGATGACATGGACAGACAATTCTTTTGAAACGCTTTTGCTGGAAGATATATTGAAAATTGCAGAAGTGGACGGAATTTCGGAGTATAACATTACGACTGCCAATACGGTTGTGAATCCGGTAAACTTTGAACGGATTGAGGATAAAGATGTGGATCAGAGTTCCGATCAGTTGGGGGTATCACTTCGTGGTACGCTTCAAATGGAACTGGATTTCGATGTGCAGAAAGGGAACATTGAAGTAAATGAGGGAAGAATGATTACTCCGGAGGATACGGATAAGTGCGTGATTTCCAGAGAACTTGAAGAACAAAATGGTCTTAAGGTCGGAGATGATCTTTCGTTTAACAACTGGAAAGACAGGGAAAATTCAACCGTATACAGTGCGGAAATTGTGGGTATTTATGATTCTACAAATGGCATTACGCCAATCATGTATGGGGACAGTTATAGGAGCGAAAATATTATCTTTACTGACCTTGGTTTCCCAGAAAAGCCGGAAGGGAACGAGGGAAGCCCCTTATACCAGTATGCAACATTTGTAGTGGAAAATGTGAATGAGTACGATGAAGTAAAGAAAAAAATACAAGCGCTTAATATTGGCTGGGAAAGGTATGACTTTATTGATAACACTGGGATGAGCGATGTGGTAGCTGAAAACTTCGGAGAACTGGAAGAAATGAGTTCCTTAATCCTTGTTCTGGTCTGTGTATCCAGTGTTGTGATTATCTGTCTGGTTTTCCTATTCTGGCTGAAAGGCAGGGGACATGAGATTGGAATTTATCTTGCATTGGGAAGAACAAAGCGAAGCATTATATTACAAATGCTGTTGGAGGGAGTTATGGTCGGCAGCATGGCTTTTTTACTTGCAACAACAGCAGCTCCGGCAGTTTCTGAGGGCATCGCCGGGTATTTGGTGGAGTATCAGCAGGTGCAGCAGGCTGACGAGGAACAAGAAAATTCGGATATGGTTTTAACCGGAAATGTAGAAAATGATGATGAATCAGAAGTTGTTGGCGTTACGGTGGAAATCACCGGAACCGTTATTTTTTTATCCGGAGTATCCGTTCTTGGAATTATCGTGGTTGCAATTTCGGCAGCCTGTATACTGGTTGTCGTGCAGAAACCCAGGGAAATATTAAGCAGAATGAGTTGAGGAGGCATTATGTTAGAGTTAAAAAATATCATGTATTATTACAAGTCGCAGAAAGACAAATTGATTTTAGACCATATATCCTATGATTTTGAAAGAGGAAAGATGTATGCCATTTTAGGAACAAGTGGTTCGGGAAAGACAACGCTGCTTTCCCTGCTGGCTGGTCTGGATGTGCCTGTGGAGGGAGAAGTCTGTGTGGATGGGGAAAACATTTTGAAAAAAGGCTTAAATGCACACAGAAAAGAAAATATCTCACTTGTATTTCAAAACTATAATCTGATTGATTACCTTACACCGGTGGAAAATGTCCGGCTTGGCGGAAAAGAAGATGCTATGGAACTATTAAAGAAAATGGGACTAAATGTTGCGGAGAGTCGGCGTAATGTTATGCAGTTGTCCGGCGGACAGCAACAGAGAGTTGCCATAGCAAGAGCCCTTGCAAGCAATGCCCCAATCCTGCTTGCAGATGAGCCGACAGGAAATCTGGATGAAGATACAGCCAATGAGATTATAGATATTTTCCTGAATTTGGCACATGAGCAGGATAAATGTGTGGTTATGGTTACGCACAGTAAGGAGATGGCAGGGAAGGCAGATGTTATCCTGACTTTGAAGAAAGGTGCCATTGCAGAAAATGAAGGAAACATGAATAATAGATAAAACCATTATTACATTAGTTGAAACTACTTCTAAAAGAAAATGGATTTTTACATTTTTATTGGCAGGTGATGAATATAAATATTGATTATGACATTTGACGACAGTGAGGAAGATGTCCTGAAACGGGTATTATCAGCGGTGGGTGCGAAAAAGGACACTTTTCAGCTATTGGAGACAAGCAAACCTAATCTGATTTTTCGAGGATTGGAAATAGACGAAATCCATAGGGTGATTATAAAGGATAATCGTGAAATAGGGCTTACCAATACAGAGTTTGAAGTCTTATTACTTCTTGCAAGGCATCCGGGAATGGTGTTCAGCAAGGAGCAGATTTATGATAGCGTATGGCATGAATTTTATTCCGGCGATTATAATATCGTCATGAGCCATATCCATAATCTCAGGGAGAAGATAGAGGACAACCCAAGCAAGCCGGTCTATATACAGACGATTTGGGGTGCCGGCTATCGTTTCAATAAAAATTTAAGCAGCGGTCTGTGACTTTGATAAAGAGAACAGATCACTGCTTATTTTGTTCTATACACCTATAATGTCGCAAGGACTATTACTTCATAATCATGGAAAAAGTGTAACCTTGCGGATAGGGCATTACCACAGTTCCAGCGAATCCTCCGCATCAATCCACATCTGCATAGTTCCATCGAGATATAATCGTGCGTATTCAAGCGGATTGTCGATTGCAAGAGCATTCAAGGCACATTCTGAGCCTGGAGTTGTTTTTAACCCTTCTTCTGCCTTGCCGCAATCAATCCGAAAGATATATCCGGCATAAGTGGCAATGTCGATACTGTTGTGGTACATATTGTATTCTGCATGAATAATTCTCATTTTATCTGTCCTCCTAAAAAATATTGAAAGCATCTCAATCAGTTCACCATATCCGATTTATTTTGTGTTATACTTTGTTATATGATTTTGCTTCCCTTGTTTTTTCCCTTATCAGGGTTCGTAAAGCCCTATGGGACGATATAACACAAGGGAAACTATAAGGGAAAGTTCACCAGCGATAAATTTAGTGTTTTCAAGGGTTAGCGGAGAATTTAATAATAAAATATAACAGCTAATGCTTCCCTTAAAATAGATGATTTCTCAATTCTTGTTTTTGAATGATCTCACAAGTCAGGTTTTCTTTATTAACCGCTATAATGATCTGTTTGGGATTATCCGTTACCTGCATTACTGTATTGATGATACACCCGTTCATTTTTTTATCATGTTTAGAAGATACCAGATATAGACCATAGGATATTTGGTTTAGTACTTTGGGGTTCATGATGCTTCCTTTCTATCTAATATAAAGTTGAATTGAGGAATAAGTTCTATCATAGTATGACATAAAAAGAAGTTATTTATTCTAAGCCAAATATTTTTTATGTTCCGGCGTTACCATAGAAGAGGCGAAGAAGTATGCCTCCTCTTCCGGTAAGGAACTGAATATGGTATTCCGGTTTGAGCACATGGATCTGGACGGCGGCGAGTCATTCAAGTGGAACCATAGGAAGATAAAACTGTCAGAATTAAAGGCTGTTATGAGTAAATGGCAGACGCAATTGAAAGGAACTGCTTGGAACAGTCTGTACTGGTGCAATCATGACCAGCCCAGAATGCTTTCACGTATGGGGAATGACAGCCCGGAGTATCGTGAGGTATCGGCAAAGATGCTGGCGACCTGTCTCCACATGATGCAGGGAACACCGTGACCATTTTGAGTCTCTTCAGATGGTAAGGGATAAGTTCCCTGACTTAAAGCTGATTCTCTCAGAGGCATGTATTGAGTACAGTAAATTTGCTGCCGATGGCGAGCTTTTAAATGTTAAGAAATATGCACATGAAATCATTGGAAATCTGAATGCAGGTATGAATGCCTTTTATGACTGGAATATTCTGCTGAATGAGACGGGCGGCCCTAATCATGTAGGGAACTTCTGTGATGCGCCTTTTATGTATCATTTAAAAGAAAACAAACTGGAAGAAAGAATGACTTTATCAGTAATCGGGCACTTTGGAAAGTATATTAAAGAGGGCGCGGTTCGTATCGGTCAGTCGCGTTATACGGATAAGCTTGAATCTACGGCATTTAAAAACCCGGACGGAAGTATTGTATTTGTACTGCTTAACCGGACAGAAGAAGCTGTACCCGTTACTTTACGAATCGGCGACGAATGTGTATCATTGACAGCAGAACCTTTTACACTATCATCAGGTATTATTACCGAATAATGACTGGATATATTACGATTTCTATTTATAAGGAAAAATAGAGAAATCGATGAGAAAGTTATAATATATCGCAGACAGATGCACTGGCATATACAGTTAACTGATATGCCGGTGCTTTTGTAAAATATGAAATGATTCCAAATTTTTGAAATGGTTTTAATTTCTGAAATGGTTTTAATTTCTTATTATATTATCGCAGATATTTCTCGGCGGTATGAATGGAGAAATTGAAATTTCTTATATGCATAGCTTCTGACTGTTCCTGTATATCAAGATAATAGTTATGAATCCAGGAAAGCGTCTGATATCCATCATCAATTTTTTGGTAGTATTGTTCCAGATCTTCCCATTTCATAGTAAAAATGTCATCAGAGTCTAATCCGGGAATTTTCGACAAATAGGGATTGGTTTCTTCATTTAACAATACCGGTGCGGCATCGGATGATAATGTGGACAGATAAGACAGATAATGTCTGGTGTCAGATACATCATTATCATTCAAATATTCCATATGCGCCGGGTCTAAATTATATTTTGCAATCCAGTAGTCCGGATGAGAAAAGGACAGACCGGTATAAAATATCGTAACAATTATCAAACCGTAACTAAACAGCGGAAATTTTTTGCTGTAAATAAAGATGGTAACACCTGCCATAAGAAAGAAAATAACTGCCAATGACCAAAGTACAAAAATTCTTAAAAAGGTCAAATTATATTGGTTAATATACATAATCATACGGAGCGCGCTGGATAGGATCATAATATAAGTACAGCCGCATATTACAGTAAGAATTATTTTCAATACAATATTTTCCCTAAACAAATACAGGCAGATCAGCACCAGCAGCAGGTTTAAGATACACACAGCAAGCAGTTGGAAGAATCCCTCTCTGGCATAACTGGAATACGTGTAGCCTTCCGGAAGCCGCATATTACCGATAAATAAATACATAATCTGAATTGCGCTGAACATCAGATATACAACGGAAAGCATTGCTGTTACGATAATGGCGATGACAGGTTCCAGTTTCCTTTGATCTGTTACTTCTTCCTTCACATTTTTCATACATAAAGCCGCGTAAACAGCATAGGAACAGAAGAAAACGGCCGCGATGAGAAAGAATATTTCAAAAATAGTCATGAAATTGAAGAAAGCAAATACTCTGTCAAGCATTTTGGCAAAAACAATATCAGCACTGCATAACAGTGCAGTTATAATAAAAAGTAACGGAAATGCAATGGCAAAACCAATAAATATAGGTAATAGATAGCTTTTTTTACCCTTTTTAGCCTGTTTTTGGGCATCAAAAAAAGAAATTATGTCGCTAAAGGGGCGAAAAATACAGGAAAAGCAAGTGAAAATCGTCTGAAAAATGGCTGCAAAGTATTTGGGGAGATTCCATTCCTTATTATTGTACATTGTATGCAATATTAAGATAAAAGAAAGAAGGAAAATGCCGCACTTGTTCATAAACAGCAGCTGTGGTGATGTCGTAACACAGTTGGAAATACCTAATAGCACCAAGCTAATAATGTAAAAAATGCTGTCTTTTTTGTATGGAACCCCTAACTTTTGTATAGAGAAGAAGAAATAGCAAAGGGTTCCGATGACGAAAAAAGGGTAAGTAATGCCGGAACTGTTTCGGTACAGGCAAAAAGCATAGAAAACCGCATAGAGCAGACTGCCGATACCGAAAAAGGGAAAATGTTCTTTTAGGTTTCTGGTCAACACAGTATCAGATTTTTTTTGAATTGCCATTGCCGGCTGTCCGGGATAGGGGTTATTCCCGTAAGGATTGTTTTGATAAATGCATTGATGATTCATGTTATTTGTAGGTTCCATAATTAACTCCTTTCCTGATTGATTTAGTCCTGTTTTGATTCAGGTGTTGTTTCATCTTCTACATACTGCAGAATATCTCCGGGCTGACAGTCCAGCGCTTTGCAGATTTCGTTTAGAGTAGAGAGACGGATTGCTTTTGCTTTGTTATTTTTTAAGATGGACAGATTCGCAAGAGTAATATCGATTTCGCCTGCCAGTTCGGTCAGTCCTTTTTTGCGCATTGCCATCATGACGTCCAAGTTTATTATGATAGCCATGGGGTGCCTCCTTTTATTATTCGATTTACATTGATAACAGTTCAGTTATGAAATAATAGTCAGTGTGCTCTGTGTGCAAGCGCCCACGCACATTTTCCATTATTTCATGGCTGAATTGTTAATTAAATTGTCAGGTCATTTTCCAGCTTATAAGTAACTGCCTTGTCAAAGACACGGGCAAGAACTTTACTGAATAATCCTGCAATAATAAATACCAATATGATAATCAAAACTGCCGGGGTTAAATATATGAATAAGCGGCATGCGGTGATCACCGCAATAAAAAAACTATAAATGCTCATGTGATCCAGGCTTATGACATTTTCGCGAATAAAGCAGTCGTCATTCAGTACCGAGCGGAACATCTTACGAAGTTCCTGCAAAATCAACACGGCAAAAATGCCGGACAAAAAGAAAATCACACAAAGAGAATAATAATTTTCTACAAAGTATGTGTTGTAATGACCGTAGAATTTGATGCTCAACGGAAGCGTTACAGTTACCACAATTCCCATATAGAACATAAAGTCTAATAAATATTTGGTGAATAGAATCAGTTTGTCTTTCATAAGATAATTCCTTTCTGCGTATCTATGCAAATCATCTGTGTTAAGCATACAATAACACTGTTCAAAATGAATGTCAATAAAAATTTATCGAATTTCAATAAAATATTATTATTTTCCGATAATTGAGGATAAAATAGGAAAATATATTATGATTTGTTGGTAATTTGTTGTCATGAGAAATGGAAAAGTATAAAATGGATAAATATAAATAGAAAAAGATAATAAAAAAAGAAAAAAGCGAAATAACGATTATTTTAAAATGATATTGAAAATATAATATAAAATTGATATTATAAAGTCAGAGAGTGGTATCCAAAACGGGTAAGCGGCTCACCTTTCGCCGGATATATATCTGAGAACTTCCATTGGAGGTTTTAATTATGGAAAATCTACGAAAGGGTACTTCGGTACATATGATATTCGATACGCTTGTGGGTATTGCCGGCACTGTTGTGACAATCATTAGTATTCTGGTGACTTGCATCAGCATATGGCAAAACCACAAAAATAAAGAAAATCAAAACAGCAACCGCCCGAACCAAAGGTAAAGTTGCTGTTTTAATTTAAGTAACTATTAACTAAGGTGAACCGTTTGCTTTACGGATATCACTCTTTTTTTATATCATATATTTATCATGTTGTCAAATATATTTGATCGAATTTTAATATCTTAAGTTGTAAATTTATATTTAAAGAAAAAAGAGCTGGGAAAATTCAGTTTTATATATCTATTTTCAATCAAATCTTATATTTTGTTTTATCAGAAGATCCATATAATTAAATTTGAAAAATAATATTTGATTTTTATACTCATGACAGGTAAGCTTAATATATAACGGTATATTAGAAGCATTGTCTGCTGAAAGAAAGGTATGGATACTGCTGTGGAAAACATTACATTATCCGGCAAAAGAAATCAAAGAGAAAATACAGAAGAAACAAAGGAAATAAAAGAAAAAGAGAGAGCGGAAGGCAGCGGAAATCCTCAGACAATGGGATCAGATATTCATATGCTGGTTTCCGGTATGATTAAAAAAGATGGTAAATTTTTTGCCAGAGTATCTTTTCTTCGGGATAAAAATTGGGCTGAAGGTATTGTGCCGGATGGCGTGATTGAGAAATCCGAAGGGTTTAACGAAGAAGAACTTGCGCAGTTAACAGAGTATCTGTTAAAAGAGAAGGATATGATCTTAGAGCAGTCAAAGGCTGTAAATCCTCTCAAAAAAATGTTCGGAATGTAACCGTCAATAATAGATGAAGAATAAAGTACAGATATTTTATTCGGGTAGGATTGGGGGAGAATATATGATATTTGGCAGCTATGCGGATTGGACGATACAAAATATTATTATCAGAGTTGCGGCAGCTACCGTACTTGGAGGAATCATCGGTTTAGACCGCGGCATGAAGCATCGTGGTGCAGGGACGAAAACCATTACGGTGGTCTGTCTTGGAGCTACACTGGTCATGTTGACAGAACAGTATATCCAAGTGAACTTTCCCGGACTTGCCAATATGAATCGTCTTGCGGCACAGGTAATCAGCGGCGTAGGGTTTATCGGCGTAGGTACGATTATTGTTTCTAACCACAGAGTAAGGGGATTGACTACGGCGGCGACCCTGTGGGCGAGTGCAAGCATCGGGCTTGCCGTGGGGATTGGCTTTATAGATGGAGGGATATTGATTACGGCCATGATGATGCTCTCTCTTCACGTATTGCCCTTTGCGGAGCGTTTTGCTACCAGATATTCCCATTATTGCAGTGTCTTTATTGATTTAGAGAAAAGGCAGTATCTGCATGAAATTTTGCAAAATCTAAAGGAAGCGGAGATTAGTATTGATTCCATGGAAATGAGCAAGCCTACGATTAAGGACGATGGCATTGCCGTACAGCTTGTTCTTCATGCAAAAAGGGTTATTCACAATGCGGAAGTCTATGAAATTATTATGAAATCGGACAAGGTTCTGTCTGTGGATTTCCTGTAAATTATATTTTCCATAAAAGGAAGTCTGCCGGTAATCTGATTATTTGATTAACAGACCGACAGGACAGTGATCGGAACCCATTATATCCGTATAAATGACCGCATCCTCCAATCTGTCTTTCAGACATTCGGATACAAGGAAATAGTCGATACGCCATCCGGCATTCTTGGCTCTGGCGCTGAAGCGGTAAGACCACCAGGAGTAAATACCTTCCTGATCAGGATAGAAATAGCGGAAAGTATCTATAAACCCGGCTTCTGTCAGAGCAGTGAATTTTGCCCGCTCTTCATCCGTAAATCCTGCATTCATACGGTTTGTTTTGGGATTCTTTAAGTCGATTTCTTTATGTGCCACATTTAAATCACCGCAGAAGATTACGGGTTTGGTTTCTTCCAGTTTTTTCAGATAGGCAAGGAAATCTGTTTCCCATTTCATACGATAGTCTAATCTTGCCAATTCATTCTGAGAATTGGGCGTATAGACTGTAATAAAATAATAATCAGGATATTCTAACGTAATCACACGACCCTCATGATCATGTTCCTCTATGCCGATACCATAGAATACACTAATCGGTTCCTCCTTTGTAAAAATTGCCGTGCCGGAATACCCTTTTTTCTCAGCATAATTCCAGTATTGATGATAGCCTGCAAGCTCCAGATCAATCTGTCCTTCCTGAAGTTTCGTTTCCTGCACACAGAAAATATCGGCGTCCTCTGCCTGCAAAAATTCCAGAAATCCCTTGCCTACACAAGCTCTTAATCCATTTACATTCCAAGAAATCAGTTTCATGTTTATCCTCCCGTTATTTTTTATTATTAGTCAATTGCGAAACTCATCATAACACGATATTAGTTGTGCAATTCCATAAATAGGAGTAAGTTTCGCAAGTCTCAATCATTCAGATTCATTCTCATGTTGTTTAAAAAAATCAAAATATACCCGCACATTGGACATCATTTGGGATAATATTCCAAAATATACTTATTTACAATGTCTTGTGACAATTCATACATTCCGTCCAGACGCTTTTCGTAAGTTTCTTTTGTCAGCCGTTCTTCCCCTTTGGCAAGCTTGTCATAGACATAATAATTGATATCCTTGGAAAAATGAATCATATCCATATAGTTGTCCAGATTCGTAATGATCTCTTTATCATCCTGATAGAAATAGATCTCAACATTATCATATTCCAATAACGCGGCGATTGCCTGTTTCTCATTGTAAATCACGGCATCACGGCTGCCATCCCGGTAAGCATTATCCCACCAAAGCATAGAATAGGGGGAAAAGAAAAACTTAAAAGCAGTTTCCGGATGCGCTTCCACCTGTGCGGTAAGAAGTGCGATATTACCTGCTAATTCCCCGGAGTTGACTGTTTCCGGCTGCATTTTAGATACAGAAGGAAGACGGGTATATAATCCCATTGCCATGTCCCGTCCGAAATATTTCCATTGCGCCCAGTTGTAGGAATCTCCCTCATCATAATTGCCGGTAAAAGAGTATGCAAGCATATAAGGAAGTTTTTCCATAAGTACATCTTTATTCAGCGTATACTGATAATCATTCAGATGATTGGTATCATACAGATACATAGGACATCCGGTAGAAACGTAAGTCGGCTCCGTGCTTGCCGACAGAGAGGACGGATCTATGTTATAGAATACATAATCCAGATCATGCTCCTCATAAGCGATATCAAGCAGATAACACAAATCAGCAGTCGCGCCATAGGAGCGGATTGCCTTAATAGCAGTGCATCCAAAGCCATCGTCAAACCATCCGTTATTATAATTTTCACAGACAGATGATCCTACGATCAGTGCATTATAGTCGAAGTTGCGCAGAGTACCCACACATTGATATTCCTTATCAGTAAGCACCGCTTTTAAGCCGGGCAGAGGTTTGTGATACTGGTAAAAAGGGTCAAAAATCACCACTACAGCAATCACTGCTGCCAGCAGAGCCAATGTCCTTATGAAAAAAGATTTAATAAATTTCTGTTCTGTCATAATATACTGCCTTTTTTATTTTACAATTTTACAAAAGATGTTAAATCGTAACAGTTCAGCCATCCGACATCGACAGATACTAAACGATGTCCGTACAGACGTTTATCAAAAAAATTAAAAATTAAAATACAAAAACGTACTGACTTGTGATAATGAAAGGATACACCATACCAGCAAAATACTGGCAATCCAGCATTTTGCGGAAGTCAGTTCTCCTTTTACTGCGCGTTCATAGGCATTCGGCCTGAAAATTAAGAAAAATGCCAGTGCAAATAATAAAATCATAAAGATCAGATATACATAGGTTATCAAGTCGGGCGCCACCATATCCAAAGCCTGTTTGATCACATAAATTTCTGAAATATCCAGCTGGGCGGCTACTTCGTATATCTTGCCGCTCCAGATTCCCGAAAACAGATTTTTAAACAACTGAATCGCGCCTAACATACTTTCGCTTCTAAAGAAAAACAAAGAGAGATTAAACAAGCAGAAAGTAAACAGCCAGCCCAGCCATGCGGGAATATGGAACCTGGAAGGTCTTTTTTCCTCCCGTCCCTTAATACCGATAATACCAAGATTATCCCACACTACCAGAATACCATGTATCACACCCCATACCACATAAGTCCATGCGGCGCCATGCCATAAACCGCTGAGCAGGAAGATAATAAAAGTGTTAATCAGCATACGCACTTTTCCTTTTCTGCTGCCGCCCAGCGGAATATAGACATAAGTAATAAAAAAGCGTGACAGAGTAATATGCCATCTCTGCCAGAATTCCTTGATACTGCAGGCGCGGTAAGGGGAATTGAAATTGACAGGCAGTTCCACATTGAACATTTTGCCAAGTCCCATAGCCATATCGGAATAACCGCTGAAATCAAAGTATAATTCAAAAGTATAAGCCAGTATCACAACAATAGTTGATATGCTGTCCAAGGAAAAGGTCTGCGCAAAACCGAAATTAGCCATCAGTGCAAAAGTATCCGCAAGCAGTACCTTTTTTGCCAGACCCAATATAAACAGATAGATGCCTCTGGCAAAAGAGACGCTGTCAAAGCGCCGTTTGGAAATATCCTGAAACTGCGGAATAAGTTCGTCATATAATACAATCGGACCCGCAATAAGCTGAGGGAAAAAAGTGACAAAGGTCACATAATTTAAGAATGAATAGTGTTCCGCCCTGCCCAGACAGCGGTCAATGATAAAAGATAGCTGCTGAAAAGTAAAGAAACTGATGCCCAACGGCAGCAGGATATGCTTTAAAGTAAAGCCTGTGCCAAACACAGCGTTGATATTCTCTATGAAGAAATCATAGTATTTAAAATAAAATAAAATTCCAAGATTTAAAATAAGACCTGCCGCTAAACCGATACGATTCCATAATTTGCGGTGAGCACAGGATTCGGGAACCTTTGAAAGCAGGTAGCTTAACAGATAGTTCATGCCGATACTGACAAGAATAACAGCCAGATAGTAAGCGTTAAAATAGCCGTAAAACCATAAAGACATACCGGCTAAAAACAGATTAGCCAGCTTATATTTTTTATAATGATTGAATCCATACCAGCCAATCAGCACCAAAGGCAGAAATATGAAAATAAAAATATATGAATTAAATAACATAAAATACCGGAATTCCTTCCTGCATACATATTTTTCAAATAAAGGTAAAAACTAGACATTGCAGCAAGAACTATGAAGTTCATGGCACAAGTGTAATTACACATTTGAATTCAGTATACCAAATCCAATCTGAGCTTACAAGTGAAACACCGCGCACTTACCGGCAGGCTATAGTTCCTGAATATGCAGGTAAATATAATTACTCGGTTAGCGCGAAAATAACAACATACCCAAATTTCCTTTTATTTATACATTGGGCTTTGCATTTTTCTATAAAGGGAAAGTAAAAAAGGCAGAAACGGAGATAATCAATATGAGAAAAAAATTGGTGATGATTATGATGTCAAGTTTATTTCTTCTTGTCGGATGCAGTGATGATCTGCCGGAGGATGAATTAGTGAATAACAAACAGGCATTTGAGATGCAGCAGGTCGGGGACGATCTGCAGGCGAGCAATTTTCCGTTTGGAAACAGCAGCTATCAGGAAGAAGAGGAATTTCCCACCCTGAATGAACTGGAAGAGGAAGTAAAAGAGTTATTAGGAGATAAGTATTGGCCGGAGGTAAACCTGTCAAAAGAAGAACTGGCAAAAGCAACCGGGATTACAGAAGATATGTATGTAGATTTTTTGGCGCAGAAGCAGGTTTTAGATGCAGATATTGACACCATGATCATTATTCATGCCAAAGAGGCATATGTGGGAGCCGTAGAGCAGTCGCTGGAAGAGTATCGTAAACATATTATAGAGGAAAATCAGGAGTATCCGCAGAATCTCGGAAAAGCGGAGGCATCCCGTATGGAAACCATAGACGATTATGTGTGCTTTGTGCAGCTTGGGGCAGATACCACCATAGTGGCGGATCAGGGTCAGGAGGCAGTGGTCAATTATTGCCTGGAAGAGAATGAAAGGGCTATATATGTATTGGAGAAAGCGATTCTTGAGTGAAATATAGGTCTGTAGATTATTTAGCATATACATTTATATGTAAATTATGATAAAATAACGAAGATAATAAACATTAACAGGAGAAACAGAATGCGAGGATTTATAAAAATATCAAAATACGCCGGAATGCGCAACGATCTGGCACAGGCAGGCGGCGGCAATACTTCCGTGAAACTGGATGACAAAGTGATGTTAGTGAAAAGTTCCGGTTATCAGCTTGCGGATGTAAGTGAAAATACAGGGTATTCCAAGGTAGATTATCAAAAAATTGTGTCCTATTTTGCAGAAAATATGACAGAAGGAACAGCAGATGTACTGTCTGAGGAGAAGGGAAAAGAGTTGCTTGCCGAAGCACAGATAGAAGGCGGACGTGCTTCTATCGAGACGTTTCTGCATTCCGTAACAGGCAAGTATACATTGCATTCCCATCCTGCTTTGGTGAATATTCTGACAGCCAGACAAGGCGGTATGGATGTGTTGCGGAAATTATTTCCGGAGGCAATTTATGTACCTTACAGAAAACCGGGGGCGGCGCTGGCAGAGACCTATTACAGGATTTACCGGAAACATGCAGAGACAGGGAAAAGCAATGAAATTATTTTTCTGGAGAATCATGGGCTGGTAGTCAGCGGAAATGATGCGGATTTTGTAATTGCGAAAACAGAAGAAGTATTACATAGTATTGCGAAATATTTAAACATTAACAACAAGACATATGAGGCTGCCACGAAAATATGGGACATGCTGACCAGAATACCGGAGTTTCAAGATAAGATTGTATATACTTCCGAAAACAAATATCTCTCATGGGAATATATCGGGGAGACACTTATAAAAAAGAATGCATGGGAACATGCCTTTTGTCCGGATTGTGTAGTCTATGCTGCGAAGAAAATGCTTTGTCTGGCAGATGATTTCAGCAGGGGTGACATTATTGCATTCGTGGAAAAATATGGTCTGCCTGCGCTCATCTGCTATCACAGGAATATCTATATTGTGGCAGAGAGCGTGAAGAAAGCGCAGGAAATTGAGAATGTGATGAGTTTCAGCGCCCAGGTTCAGATGGCAAATGTTTCATATGGCATGAATTATTTAAGTGATGCACAGATGGATGAGTTGTTGAACTGGGATTCCGAGAAATATCGCAGAATGATGAAATAGGAAAGGAAGTTCGCTGCAAAGCTGCAGAGTGTTTTATTAACCGAACAGATGCAGGCAGAAAGGTACTATATATGAATATTATTATTCCGATGACGGGATACGGCTCCCGTTTTGTGGCGGCAGGATATAAAGAACTGAAACCTTTTATTCCGGTAATGGACATTCCCATAGTAGAGTGGATTGTAAAAAGGATGTATCCGGCGGATGTAAATTTTATTTTTGTATGCAGAGGAGAGCATTTGAAAAAAGATCCTTCCATACGGGACAAACTGATCGCATTAGCGCCGGAATCTACCGTTGTGTCTATTGAGGACTGGGTGAAAAAGGGTCCGGTCTATGACGTGCTCAGAGCTTACCGGGGATTAAAAAAGACAGATGCAATTGACAGTTCACAGCCTTGTATCATCAATTACTGTGACTTTTATATGACATGGGATTTTCCGGCATTTGAGGAAGAAGCACGAAAGAGGGATTGTGACGGCAGTGTGCCATGTTATACGGGATTTCATCCGAATCTGCTGCCGGAGAAGAATTATTATGCTTCCTGCCTGACGGATGCGGAGGATAATCTGGTAGAAATCAGGGAGAAGTATTCCTTTGAACAAGATAAGACAAAAGCAAAACATTCCCCCGGTGTATATTATTTTAAAAACGGGGATATCATGGAGAAATATTGCCAGATACTGACAGAGCATGAGGAATGTGCGATTAACGGAGAATTCTATGCAAGCCTTCCTTATAATTTTATGGTGCAGGACGGCTTGAAAGTGTGGGTTCCGACGAATGTACAATATTTCTGCCAGTGGGGTACGCCGGAGGATATGCAGGAATTTGTATACTGGACTGACCTGTTGCGTAATCTGATAACCGAAAAGAGAATTGCCAAACCGGAAGCTACGCGGCCAACTGCTTCTGACAGAGATGTTTTGTCTGCGGGCAAAGGGAAAATTTTAATTCCCATGGCGGGAGCGGGACAGCGGTTTGCGGATGCAGGATATACCGTACATAAACCGGCGATTATGACTATTGACCGCTTTACCGGGAAAGAAAAGCCTATGGTAGTCTGTGCGACTAAAGATCTGCCGGGGGCAGCAGAGGACGGCAGCAATGTAATTTACGTGGACAGAACGTTTCACAAAACAGACGGCGTGGAAGACATTATCAGAGAATACTATCCGAAAGCACAGTTTATCACAATCGATCATCTGACAGAAGGACAGGCATGTACCTGTATGCTGGCGGAAGAGTATCTTGATCCGGAGGAGCCGCTTCTGATCGCAGGCTGTGATAATGGTATGGATATTAACACCAAGTCTTTTACACAGTTGACTCAAGATTGTGATTGTATCGTATTCACGTATCGTCATAATGAAGCAGTGCTTGTAAATCCCAATGCTTACGGCTGGATGATCACTGATGAGGAGGGCAATATCACGGGCACATCCATCAAGAAAGCCATTTCGGATACACCCATGGAAGATCCGGCGGTTGTAGCGACCTTCTGGTTTCGGAAAGCACAGGTTTTCTTAGATGCTGCGAAGAAGATGATAGAGGAAAATGACCGTGTCAATAACGAATTCTATGTGGATCAGACAGTAAAGCATGTGCTTGATCTTGGATACAGGGCGAAGATCTTTGATATAGACAGGTATGTTGGCTGGGGTACGCCTGCCGATTATGAGGGATACCAGAAGACTTATACATATTTTAAGGAATTTCTGGAAAAAGAGCATTTCATTCCTATGGATTAAGAAGCCGGATCTTTTATAGCAGGTATATCTCTGTTTCCGATAAGGTAATTGACCTATAACAGGAAAAGAAACAAATATACTTTTACAGATATTTTAAGAAAGGCATGGAAGTTCATGTTGCAGAAATTAAATTCTCCTGATTTTGAGAAGAACTATCATAAATATATAAAAATGGCTGTCATCATGATAGTTGTTTTTAAGTTACTCTTAATGGGCTTGTTTTCTTCCGATTATCAGGATCTTATGTTTATTCCTTTTGTAAAATGTTTTTTGCAAGGTGAGAATCCGTATCAGTTTTATTATGACAATCATCTTCTTTCTTCCTTCCCTTATCCTCCGGTTATGTTGTTTTTAGAGTGTATCGGCGGAATCTTTGTGACATTTGTGGAAGGAATGCCTGTTTTTTGGCAGAATCTTATTTTTAAGCTGCCGATTCTTCTAATGGATCTGATGGGATTATACTATCTGATGCGCATTTCCCGGTCTAAGCGGAAATATATTTTAGTGTTGTATTTTTTATCTCCAATCGTGCTGTACGCATCTTATATGCACGGTCAGCTGGATATCATCCCGACGGTATTTCTGGTGGGTGCAATTTATTATCTGACCAAGCCGGATGCAGCAACAGGCAAAATTACGGTAAATGATTGGAAATTTATGTTGTTTCTGACATTGGCGCTTTCATCCAAATTCCATATTGTGGCAGTCGTCCCTTTATTTTTTCTTTATGTTTATAAGAAAAAGGGGCGCAGCAAGGCAATTATCATGGCAGGATTACCGATTCTTCTTACGGCGGTGATTGTGCTGCCGTTTTGGGGAAGCGGTTTTGTCAATATGGTATTATTTAATAAGGAGCAGAATGCCATTGGCAAAGTTTTTATTGAATATGGCAATGCTCATTTGCTGTTATCCGTGTTAGTGATCTTGTTTATTTATTTTCAGGCATTTCGTATCAATCAGATGAACAGAGATTTACTGATCAGCATGACAGGGCTTCTCTTTTCGGTATTCCTTATCTTCGTACCGGCTATGCCGGCGTGGTTTATTTGGATTGTGCCGTTTTTTATGTTGTATTTGGCGGGTTTGTCGGAAAACCGCGATAAGATGGTATTAATGTACGGTGTGTTTAATCTGCTGTACTTGATTTATTATGTATTTTTCCATGTGACGGAATTTACGGATTTGTCGGTACTTGGCAGATCACTTGCGTATTTGAAATATGCGGAACCGGAAATGAGAAATATTGTGTTTACTTTGATGATCGGCGTTTTTCTCATTCTGGTGTTATCCATGTATTTGTATGGAGTCAACAGCAATTCATATTATCGAAGAAGAAACCGTCCTTTTACAATCGGTATCGCCGGGGACAGCGGTGCAGGGAAAAGCAGACTGCTTGCGATGCTGGGTGAGCTGTTGCCGGAAGAGCATATCCTGAACATAGAAGGGGATGGAGATCACAAGTGGGAGCGCGGAAATGCCAACTGGAATGAGATGACACACTTAAATCCCCGTGCCAATTATCTGTACAGGCAGGCGGAAGACTTGCGGGTGCTGCGCGGTAACAATGCGGTGAAGAGAGCCGATTATGATCACAGTACAGGTACCTTTACCAGTAAAAAGAAAGTAATGCCAAAGCCTTATATTGTTATGTGCGGATTACATTCCCTGTATCTGCCGCAGATGAGACAGGTATTGGATATGAAAATTTATCTGGATACTGATGAAGCGCTTAGATGCTATTGGAAGTTAGAGAGAGATCAGGGAGACAGAGGGCATAACAGGGAAGCGGTTATGGCGCAGATTGAGAAGCGCCGTAAGGATGCGGAGAAATATATCCATCCCCAGAAGCAGTATGCGGATCTGGTTATCCGGTATTATGATACCCATTTAGCGCAGAATCCGGATAAGCTTGACGGTACTTATGAAGCCGTTTTGAGTGTGGAATTTTTATTGGATGTGAGTATCAATGCGGAGCCTATGCTGGCGCTTATGCAGGAGCATGGGGTGCGAAGCAGCCTGTTCTATGATGATCTTCTGCATCAAAGAATTATTCTGGAGGGAAATGATGTAAATGTAAACGGCGATGTATGGTCTGAGATTGCTTATACGGCAATCCCTCAGATAGAGGATCTGACCGGCGGCAATATCACGTGGGAGGATGGTATCAACGGTGCGGTACAGTTGATGCTTCTGGTGGTGATTGGTGAGATCATGAAAAGAGAATAAACGCCTGCTGCCCCAAATATATGAAAAGTTTACAGATTAAAAGAAAGGCATGGTCATTGCTATGATAAAGGCGGTTATATTTGATTTGGATGATACTCTGTATGCATATGAGCCATTAGATCAGGAGGCAGGAAAACGGGTGCAAACTTATGCCTGTCAGCATTTAAACATTTCGGAAGATACCTATCAAGAAGCCTGTCAGTTTGGGCGTACAGAAACCAAAGAACAGCTTGGTGATGTGGGAGCATCGCACAACAGATTGTTGTATTTTCAGAAAGCTTTAGAATTTTTAAAAGTCAACCCGATTCCCATGTCGTTGCAAATGTATGAGATATATTGGGGAACTTTTCTGGATAACATGCAGTTATATCCCGGCGCGCGTGAGTTGATCAATAAGCTGCATGAAAAAGGTATTGTGATAGCGGTTTGTACGGATTTGACAGCGCATATCCAGCATCGTAAAATCGAAGCGCTGGGGCTTTCCGGCGACATTTCCTATCTGGTTACCAGCGAGGAGGCGGGAAAAGAGAAGCCTGCGCCGGAGATGTTTGAATTATGTTTAAGGAAATTAGGACTTTCCGCCAACGAAGTCTGCTATATCGGTGACAGCTATAAGAAAGATATAGAAGGAGCGAAAGCCTGCGGAATGCAGACATTATGGTTTCGCCCCAATCAGCCTGCCAAACCGCAATATGAAGATATGGCAGGCACGATTCTGTCAGCAGCACGTGCATGACAGATATGAGATTTATCAGTTGTGAGAAAGGCAGGGTGGTTTCTATGAAACTATCGATCGTAGTTCCATGTTATAATGAAGAACAGAATATTCCTTTGGTTTTAGAACGGTTCGGGGAGCTTATCCGGAGAGATGATATTGAGATCATTCTGGTCAATAATGGTTCCACTGATAATAGTGCGCAGGTTTTGGAGGAGCTTTTACCGAAATATTCCTTTGCCAAAACTACGTTGGTGGAGGTCAATCAGGGGTACGGATATGGTATTTTACAAGGATTACGGGAGTGTAAAGGTGAATATATCGGTTGGACCCACGCCGATATGCAGACAGATCCCGCGGATATCCTGAAGGCATTGGATATCATTGAGCAGGAAAAGGGACTTGCTTTTGTAAAAGGCAGCCGAAAGGGCAGACCGTTGTTTGATGTGTTTTTCACGGTGGGAATGAGCCTTTTTGAGACTTGTTATTTACATGAGAAGTTGTATGATATCAACGCGCAGCCCAATATTTTCCCAAAAGTGTTCTTTGACAGCTGGGAGAATCCGCCGCATGATTTTTCACTGGATCTGTATGCATTATATATGGCGCGCAGAAAAAAACTGCGGGTGATACGGTTTCCGGTGCTTTTTCCGGAAAGGATCCACGGGGAATCTAAATGGAATACGGGGTTGAGATCCAAATGGAAGTTTATTAAGAGAACGATAGATTTCAGTGTGAAGCTGAAAAAGGAGATGAAGTAAGATGGAATACATAGCACACAGAGTTAATACGGTAGAGGAATTGCGCAAACTTCCTGCTGAGTACGGAGTTGAATTAGATTTAAGAGATGATTTGAACGGCAGAATCTATATTTCCCACAATCCCTTCGAACCGGGAGAGGATTTCGAGGACTATTGCAAGGAATATCATCATGGGACGATGATACTGAATATTAAGAGTGAACGGATTGAGCATAAAGTGTTAGAGTATATGAAGCAGTATCAGATTAAGAAATATTTCTTTTTGGACTCTTCCTTTCCGATGATAAAGCTTCTGACAGATATGGGTGTCAGGGATGTGGCGCTGCGGTTCAGTGAATTAGAGGGATTAGATACGATCCGTAACATGGCAGGCAGAGCCGACTGGGTCTGGGTAGACTGTTTTACAAAGATTCCGTTAGATCAGGACAGCTATCGGGAATTAAAGGAACTGGGCTATAAATTATGTTTTGTATCACCGGAGCTTGAGGCGCAGGAAGAGAAACTGCCGGAATATAAGAAATATATTGAAGAACAGGGTATCGTTTTCGATGCTGTCTGTACGAAGAGTTACCATATTGACGACTGGAAAGAAAGGCTTGTTTTATGAGTAAGAAGGTAAGAGCAAAATTAACAGTGGCAGCAGCCATCCTGATCACTTTGTTTATAGGCGTGCTGCTTTTCTATAAACACTGGCAGTTTGAACTGCCCGGTTATCCCAATGTGGACGAGCAGCTTTCATTAGACTGCATTTATGACCTTATGAACCAGCATATTTACGCGGGGGATATCTATGTGCTGGACTTCTTTCGGTATCCGCATCTGACATTTTATTATGCAGCAGCGGGAGCACGGGTTCTTGGGAAATTGTTTTCCGAAGTAGATACGGCGATTCTGTTAAGATATCTTGTATGCGGCACGGCTCTGGTGTCCAATGTGTGTATTTATTCTGCCATTAAGATCATGACCGGCAGCCGCAAATGGGGCTATCTTGGATTTTTGTTATCGGTGTTTTCCTTATATGGATATGCGTACTTATACTATACCGGACCGGATACGATGATTTATGCGGCAGCGAATGTGATACTGCTGCTGGGATGTCTGATTTACAAGGATGTACAGGAAGACCGGGTTGTTTATTTGTGGTATCCCCTGATGGCGGTTTGTATCGGACTTGCTATGGCAGCCAAATATCACGGTATTCTTTTCGGCGTATTCTGGCTGGCATTACATATTCGGAAGAAATATTGGAAAAGCCACCGGGATAATTTTTTGTTTTTTTTGAATTGTATTATTTTGGCACTGGTATTTTGTGTGTGCAACTATTCCCTGTTTTTCCATTTTAAGACCTTTATCGGGGATAATCTGTATAATCTGAATCATTATGCATGGGGGCATCCCGGTATAGAGCATAACCTGCCGTTTTTGGGTTATTTGGAGGCTTATGCGCTCACCGGCTATGGCGCAGCCGGCGGTCTGCTGTTTCTTTTAGGGTTAGTTTATTTGATCAGAAAAAAAGACTGGCATCAGATGATCGTATTTTTGATTATGCCGGTGTTTGTCATATTGCTTTTATCCAGGTATCAGATTGTTTTGGGCAGAAACGTGTCGCTGATCTTACCTTACGCGTACCTTTTTATGGTCTACGGACTGATGGAGACGGAGAGACTGCTGGAACGGTACTGTTTCAACAGGAATCAGAATAATAAGAAAAAAAAGAAAACAAAAAATGCCGGAAAAACAAAGCTTACTGCGCAAACTGCTGTTATGATCGTGGCCGGACTGCTGGTTATCTGCAATGCCGCTGCGGTTTGTAACAGTTATCGTTATGAACTGTCCTACACTCAGGCGGAGGTCTATATAGAAGAGCAGATTCCCAAAGGGGCTACCATCTACTGTACTTCTTTTGCACCCGCTATCGATGAAGAATGTTATGAGGTGATTGATATCGGGGAGGATATTTCCAAGCTGCCCGAACAGCTTGGTGAAAAAGAATATTATGTAGATGTACAGTACGCCACCGGATATTTTACACAGAAGAAGGATTATCTGGTCAGACAGGGCGAAGATATGTATCCTGATCAAAAAAAGGCTTATGAAGATAAAATAGCAAAATATGAACCGATGCAGCAATATGAAGGAATTTCTTACGGAAAAGAGTGGAAGTACAGAGTCGGTTATTTGGATCTTTTCCGTTATAGTCCTGAGAAATATTATGTGGGACCAAGTATTACAATTTACGGGAAATAACGACTTTTCGAGTATATACTTTTATGGTAGAATATAATCGCCGATTATGATTGCATGCGGATTTGTGATTGTGATAAGAAGAAAAGGTGAGTAAGATGCGAGAGTTTGTGATTACAACAGAGAGCAATTCGGATATGGACCCGGTATATCTTGCTGAAAATGAAGTAAGTGTGATACCCCATTATTATACGGTGGAAGATGAAATATACGGGGACGGCAGGGAACTTTCCAATAAGGAGTTCTATGATGCCATGCGTGCCGGTAAAAAGTCGGTTACGATGCCCAGCGATCCGAAAGTAATCTTGAAAAAATTTGAAGACTATGCAAAGCAGGGTAAGAATATCCTGCATATCAGTTTTTCTTCTGCGCTCAGCTGTGGTTATGCTAATATTGTAAATGGCGCCAATGAGATTATGGAGCGATATCCGGAGACGAAGATAATTGTAATTGATACATTGTCGGCATCTCTTGGGGAAGGTATTATGATCCGTAAGGCAATAGAAATGAAGAAGGATGGAAAATCCATAGAGGAGACGGCAGATTGGATCAATGAGCATTGTCCTCATCTGAATATACAATTTACGGTAGATGATCTGAATTTCCTGTACCGCGGCGGGCGTTTGTCTAAATCCTCTGCCATTCTCGGAACAGTGATCAATATTAAGCCGATTCTTTATTTTGATAAAGAGGGTAAACTGGTTGCGCTGGATAAAGTGCGCGGGCGTAAGAACGCATTAACCACTTTGGTAGATAACATGGAAACAAGACTCGGAGAATTCCGGGATAAGCAGGTGTTTATCGGTATTGTTCACGGAGACTGTGAAGCGGATGCAAAATATATAGCGAACGTGATCACAGAACGGTTTGGATATACAGACATTGTGATCCGCCCGATAGGACCGAGTATCGGGGCACATTCCGGTCCCGGTGCGGTAGGGATTATTTTTTTAGGGGATTTGAAGTAGTATTTAGGTCAGAAATTCTTTTAATAAAAGTTCCAATTCCTCAACCTCCGATTTTGAGATGGCTGGGGAATTTTCTTTCTGTTTCGGGGCAGACAGGGCTGTTAGATCTTCCGTTTTGGAAACAGATGCAACATTCATGTTTTCAGCTTTCGAATTTTTTGAGGATTCAGGCCTGTCCATCTTAATGAATTGCATATCCATCTCCGTCTGTTCTAAACGGCTTGCCAGGTGATTTTCCAGATAATCCACTAAATTTGTGCGCAGAATTCGGGCTTTTCCGGGAATGTCAATCAGAGAAGATACGGCGAAATAGCAGTATAAACCCAGAAAGCTTATGGCATAAAAAGGAGCTATTTCAAAAAAACTTTCTCCATGAATAATACCTAAGCAGGCGCCGATTCCCGCCACAAGAACGGCAAGCAGCATAAGCTGTCCCGATAAATGTTTCAGGAATGACAGAGGCAGACAGCCTATTTTAATTTGATTCATAAACTTATCCACAAAAATAGAAACATTGGGAATTCTTTCATTGATTTTATTGCGGCTGGAGAACTTAAGTTTGAGCTGCTGAAGGGATTTATGTCTGGTTGTAGACATATTTTCTGTTTCCCGGATGAGCTTATGATATATCACTCCCATGGCAATTTGGCATATGATACTTAAAGAAAGCAGTGATAAAATGCCGATCATGAAGTTTTTATGCTGAAAAAATAATGCGAACATACAATAGCCTTTCTAATGTCAAATATACAATTTCAAATGCTGCTTAATATTATAAAAGAAATATCATATGAAAAAAGCTGTAAGGCATCAACAAATTATGCGTTATAATTTATGCGGGGAGAGCATCTGCAAAGGGATAAACCGTATCTAAACCGACGGCAGGTGTAAACGGTAGTTTCCGTAAGAATCAATACGGGAAGAATACTGGAAACAGATAAAAATATGTGATATAGTAGAAATACTAAGTAAATAGGGACTTATCTGAGGAATTCTATAGATTTTAAGTTTGGAGGGAATAACTATGATATATCGTCCAAAGGGTGTATGTTCTAATGCGATCGATGTAGAAGTGGAGAACGGCATTATCAAATCTGTTCAATTTACAGGAGGATGCAACGGCAATTTGCAGGGAATTGCGAGTTTGGTTGCGGGTATGAAAGCAGAGGATGCCATTGCAAAACTGAAAGGAATCAAGTGTGGATTTAAGAATACTTCCTGTCCCGATCAATTAGCATGTGCATTACAGGAAATCTTAGATAATTAGGAGGTCTTTTTCTGATGAGTAAGAAGATCATACTTACCGGCGGCGGAACTGCCGGACATGTAACCCCTAATATGGCGCTGATTCCTAAATTGCAGGAATTGGATTACGAGATTGTCTATATGGGGTCTTATGACGGGATTGAGAAAAAGCTGATGGAAGATTTCGATATCCCTTATTATGGAATCGCAACAGGTAAATTCCGGAGATATTTTGACCCGAAGAACTTTTCCGATCCGTTTCGTGTGATTAAGGGAATGGCGGAAGCAAGAAAATATTTAAAAGAAATAAAACCGGATGTATTGTTTTCCAAAGGAGGCTTCGTCAGCGTGCCGGTAGTGCGTGCGGCGTATTCACTTGGAATTCCGTGTATTATACATGAGTCGGATATGACGCCGGGACTTGCCAACAAGCTGTGTATTCCGGTGGCGAAGAAAGTATGCTGTAACTTCCCGGAAACATTCAGTTTTTTACCGGCAAACAAAGCGGTTCTGACCGGTTCCCCGATTCGGCAGGAGCTGACAACTGGCAGTAAGGAAGCCGCATATCAGTTGTGCGGATTTGATTCTTCCAAGCCTGTTATTATGGTGGTGGGCGGAAGTCTCGGTTCTGCCGCAGTGAATCAGGCGGTCAGAGATGTGCTCCCCGAATTATTAAAGGATTTTCAAGTGGTTCATTTGTGCGGTAAAGAGAAGGTGGATAATCTTCTGCTGACCACACCCGGCTACAAGCAGTTTGAATATATTAAGTCCGAGATGAAGGACATATTTGCGATGGCGGATATTGTGATTTCCAGAGCCGGAGCCAATGCGATCAGCGAGCTTTTGGCGCTGAGAAAACCGAATATCCTGATTCCGCTTCCGTCCACCAGCAGCCGCGGTGACCAGATCTTAAATGCCAAATCTTTTGAGTCACAGTGCTTTAGTATTGTGATTGATGAGGATGACCTGACCAGTAAGGTTTTATTGGAGAAGATCCAGGAGCTTTACTGCAACAGGCAGACCTATATAGATGCCATGAGCAAGAGCAAACAGCGTGATGCGATCGGGACAATCATCGGGCTGATTGAAGACGCAGTGAAAGAGAAACAGAAGTAAACAGAACAGCGAAGGAATGCATCTGCGCAGGAAGGCTGCCCGGGAATAGTCTGATATATTTTCGGGCAGGATGATAAACAGGAGTATATCCTGGGATATGGACAAACTCTTGAAAAACATAGACTTCAATGCTAAACTGTTTAGGAAAGAAAGGGAAAGCGTGAACAGATACGGAGCATACTTTCACGCGCAAATTTGTATCTCCGGTTAAAAGATACAGACCGGAAGGTACTTTATAAAAGGAGACAGAATAATGAGCAAAGTTACGTTTGACTATTCTAAAGCAGCTCCTTTCGTTAGCGATAACGAAGTGGAAATGATGAAGAAACCTGCTTTAGACGCAAAAGAAGTATTGGTTAGCAAAACCGGAGCAGGCAATGATTTCTTAGGATGGATCAACTTACCTGTTGACTATGATAAGGAAGAGTTTGCAAGGATTAAGCAGGCGGCAGCTAAGATCCAGAGCGATTCCGAGGTACTGTTAGTCATCGGTATCGGCGGTTCTTATCTCGGCGCCAGAGCAGCAATCGAGTTTTTACGCCACAGCTTCTACAATGTGGTGGACAAGTCTGTCAGAAAGACACCGGAGATCTACTTCGCAGGTAACTCCATCAGTTCTACTTATATTAAACATCTGATTGATGTAATTGGAGACAGAGATTTCTCTATCAATATGATTTCCAAATCCGGTACGACAACAGAGCCTGCGATCGCATTCCGTGTATTCAAGGAGATGGCAGAGAAGAAGTACGGCAAAGAAGGCGCTGCTAAGAGAATTTATGCAACAACAGACAGGGTGAAAGGTTCCTTAAAGAATCTGGCAAATGAGGAAGGTTATGAGTCTTTCGTAGTACCGGATGACATTGGCGGGCGTTTCTCCGTACTGACAGCAGTCGGTCTGCTTCCTATCGCTGTATCCGGTGCAGACATTGATAAATTGATGGAAGGTGCTGCAGAAGGCAGAAAGATGGCGCTGGAAGCGCCTTTTGAGGAGAATGATGCATTAAAATACGCAGCGCTTCGTAACATTTTATTAAGAAAAGGCAAAGCGATCGAGATTCTTGCTAACTATGAGCCAAGTGTGCACTACGTATCTGAGTGGTGGAAACAGCTCTATGGCGAGTCCGAGGGCAAAGACCAGAAAGGTATCTTCCCGGCAAGCGTTGATCTGACAACAGATTTACATTCCATGGGACAGTTCATTCAGGACGGCGCCAGAAATATGTTCGAGACAGTCATCAACATTGAGACAAGCAGAGAAGAGATCATCATCGGCGAGGAGCCGGTAGACTTAGACGGTCTGAATTATTTAGCAGGCAAGAGCGTGGATTTCGTGAATAAGAGCGCTATGAACGGAACAATTCTTGCCCATACGGACGGTCAGGTTCCGAATTTTATGATTAACGTGCCGGAAGTAAATGAATTTTTCTTAGGCGAGTTATTCTACTTCTTTGAGTTTGCATGCGGCGTCAGCGGTTATTTATTAGGTGTTAATCCGTTCAACCAGCCGGGTGTAGAGAGCTACAAGAAGAACATGTTTGCACTTCTCGGTAAACCGGGCTATGAGGCTCAGAGAGAAGAGCTGTTAAAGAGACTGTAAGAATACGGTAACTGATTGGCTGCAGGAAGAAATATAAAGAAATATATTATTATATAGGAATAAAGTAATAAAGTAATAAGTCCGTAGAGAATAATCTTTACGGACCTATTGATTTTTAAGGAAAATATATTTACAATATTATTATTGATAAAAAATATCATTATCAAAAAATATGTTGACACATGGGTTAGTTAGTGCTAACCTTTCAGATGAGATAAGTTAGGTTAGACTAACCAATTTTCTTTGATTACATATACTAATTATCAGAAATGGATAACGGAAAAAGTGTTATTATCCAAGCGGAAGATCAGATACGAAAGGAGGCATGCCTGCTGTGGGAAGAAGCGGAAACGGAACACAGGAAAATGGTGTTTACTATCGGGTAACGGAGCAGAAAGAGTATATTTTAGCGAAATTAAGAGAGCGTGGACTTCGCATTACCAATCAGAGAAAACTCATCATCGATTGCATTCTGGAGAATGAGTTCAGCTGCTGTAAAGAAATTTACTGTCAGGTGTGCAAGATCGATCCTTCTATCGGGATCGCAACCGTCTATCGTATGATCAATACATTAGAGGATGTAGGCGCGATCAACCGCAAGAATATGTATCATGTATGCTTCGAGGAAGAACCCGCAAAAGTACATAGTTGTATGGTACAGTTCGATGACAATACGAAGGTGAGTTTAAGTCCGGAGGAATGGAACCGGATCGTTAAGGCAGGACTTAAGATGTGCGGCTACCTTGACAATCGCAATGTGGAACTGATTGAGATGAGGGAATGTAATAATGCCGGTGATGCTGCGGAGATAGCAGTAGTCGTATAAGAGCAAAGGAGAACAACGTGATGCCATTAACATTTGCAAAAGAGGGAGAAGTTAATTCTATTAAAAAGGTTGGCGGTAAAGAAGAAACCAGACAGTTTCTTGAGAATCTCGGTTTCGTGACAGGCGCCGATGTGACGGTAATATCTACGGTAAGCGGGAACCTGATTGTTAATATCAAGGATTCCAGAATTGCTATCGGCAAAGATATGGCGGCCCGTATCATGGTATAAGCGGTTTTGGGTTAAAGGGTGTTAAGGCAATATGCCGGATCACTTTTTAATAAATATTTTTTAGTAGGGAGTAAGTTGTAACTAACATCTATTCTGTGTGTGGAGTAGAGAGTACAAGAGGATAGGAGAACAGTGATGAAAACATTAAAGGAAGTAGCTTGCGGCGAAACCGTAACAGTGAAAAAACTGTCCGGTGAAGGTCCCGTTAAAAGACGTATCATGGACATGGGTATTACTAAAGGTGTTCAGATTTATGTACGTAAAGTGGCACCCCTTGGCGATCCGGTAGAAGTAACTGTACGTGGATATGAATTATCCTTACGTAAAGCAGATGCTGAAATGATCGAAGTGGAATAAAACAAAGAGAATAGATTGAGGAGGAAAAAATGTCAGTTAAAATTGCACTTGCAGGTAACCCTAACTGCGGTAAAACAACTCTATTTAACGCGTTGACAGGCTCCAATCAGTTCGTAGGTAACTGGCCTGGCGTTACTGTTGAGAAAAAAGAGGGTAAATTAAAAGGAAATAAAGATGTCATTATCATGGACTTACCGGGTATTTATTCTTTATCTCCCTACACATTAGAGGAAGTAGTAGCCAGAAATTATCTGATCAACGAGAGACCGGATGTAATATTAAATATTGTAGACGGTACAAATATTGAACGTAACTTATATCTTTCCACACAGTTGATGGAGCTTGGCATTCCGGTTGTGATGGCAGTCAACATGATCGATCTTGTCAACAAGAATGGCGATAAGATTTCCTTGAATAAATTAAGCCAGAACTTAGGCTGTGAAGTAGTAGAGATTTCTGCTTTGAAAGGAACCGGCGTAATGGAGGCGGCAAACAAAGCTGTGGCGCTTGCGGGTAAGGGTGCACAGCCGGTTGTTCATAAGTTTGACAGCAAGGTTGAAGATGCGATCAGCGCTGTATCCGCTAAGTTAAGCGGTGTAGCTGAGGAGCAGAAGAGATTTTTCTCTATCAAGCTGTTGGAAAAAGACAGTAAGATTGCAGAGCAGATGGGCGCTGTTCCTAATGTGGATGCACAGATCAAAGAACTGGAAGATGCATTTGACGATGATACAGAGAGTATTATTACAAATGAAAGATACGTGTATATTTCCGGCATTATCAAAGATTGCGTATCCAAAAATAAGAAAAATGAAATGACAACCTCTGATAAAATCGATAAAATCGTTACCAATAGAATATTGGCGCTTCCGATTTTTGCAGTTGTTATGTTTATTGTATATTATGTATCCGTTACAACGGTCGGAGCATTTGTAACCGATTGGACCAATGATGTACTGTTCGGAGAGATCATTCCTCCGGCGATTGAGAGCGTTCTGGAAGCTATCGGCTGCGCAGACTGGCTAAGCGGTCTGATTCTTGACGGTATTGTAGCCGGTGTCGGCGCGGTTATCGGTTTCGTACCGCAGATGTTTGTGTTATTTATCTTCCTGGCGTTCTTAGAGTCCTGCGGATATATGGCACGTGTTGCATTTATTATGGATAGAATTTTCCGTAAATTCGGTCTGTCCGGTAAATCCTTCATTCCGATGCTGATCGGTTCCGGATGTGGTGTGCCCGGTGTTATGGCATCCCGTACGATCGAGAATGACAGAGACCGTAAGATGACTATCATGACTACAACGTTTGTACCTTGTGGCGCTAAACTGCCTATCATTGCTTTGATTGCAGGTGCATTCTTTGACAATGGCGGCTGGGTAGCATGGAGTGCATACTTTGTTGGTATTGCAGCAATCATTTGCTCCGGTATCATCCTTAAGAAGACAAAAATGTTCTCCGGAGAACCGGCGCCTTTCGTTATGGAGCTTCCTGCATATCACCTGCCGACAGTTGGTGCGGTTTTAAGAAGTATGTGGGAGCGCGGCTGGTCCTTTATTAAGAAAGCCGGTACAATTATCCTGTTATCTACAATTGTACTCTGGTTCCTGATGAGCTTCGGCTGGGAAGGCGGCTTCGGTATGGTAGAAGAGTTAAACAACAGTATCCTTGCTAAAATCGGCAGCGGTATTGCATGGATCTTTGCTCCTCTTGGCTGGACACAGGCAGGCGAAGGCTGGAAGATGGCGGTTGCAGCAGTTACCGGTCTGATCGCAAAAGAAAACGTTGTAGCGACCTTTGGTATGCTGTTTGGATTTGCGGAAGTTGCAGAAGACGGCGCAGAGGTATGGGGCAGTCTGGCAGCGGTTATGACTCCGGTTGCAGCATACGGATTCCTTGCCTTCAACCTTCTGTGCGCACCATGTTTCGCGGCGATGGGCGCTATTAAGAGAGAAATGAACAATACAAAGTGGTTCTGGTTTGCAATCGGCTATCAGTGTATCTTAGCTTATTTAGTAGCTTTGGTTATTTACCAGCTTGGAACACTTTTCACAGGCGGCGGCTTTGGTATCGGTACAGTTGTAGCTTTTGTATTGATAATCGCGTTCATCTATCTGTTGTTCAGACCTTATAAAGAAGCAACAGAGCTTAAAGT
Source organism: uncultured Bacteroides sp. (assembly GCA_964589055.1). Taxonomy (GTDB): domain Bacteria; phylum Bacillota; class Clostridia; order Lachnospirales; family Lachnospiraceae; genus UBA3282. The sequence goes on along the minus strand of CAZPSD010000001.1, from coordinate 40,818 downwards.
AGATGTTAAGAAAAACAAAAAAATTGCTTAATCGGTAATGGATGCTGATAAATATAAAACTTTTCAATGTATGATTGGATTTAAAAAAGATTGGAGTCGGTAATATGGGCACAGCAGTTGTATTGGTGATTGTCGTAGGTATTGTGGGTCTTGCAATACGCAGCATGGTCAAAGATAAAAAAGCAGGTAAGTCACTTCAATGCGGTGGAGATTGTAAACACTGTGGTGGCGGCTGTCATTAAAAACTCCGGAATATTTGACATACAAATAAAACATAGGGAAAGATATGAGCGGGATATGATAAAAGTCCCGCTCGTAGTTTTTATGAAAAAAGATAAGAATGCTCAAGAGCGGGTCGTTTCAACGGAAATAAATTTTGATATGGAAGGAGAATTATAATATTATGGGTAATGTAATTATTATTGCGATACTGGTAGTTATTATTGTTGCTGCCATTTTATCTTCCCGTAAGCATTTTAAAGGGGAAGGCGGCTGCTGTGGAGGCGGTGGCGGAGATATCGCTGTCAGGAAAGAATTAGCAAATCCGAAAATTGGAGAATATGTCATCCACGTTGACGGTATGACCTGTGATAATTGCAGAATCCGGGTGGAAAATGCCATTAACAAACTGGATGGGGCATGTGCAAAAGTATCTCTTAAGAAAAAGCAGGCAGTAGTCTCCTATGACAGGCAGATTGATAAAGAGGAAATTATAAAAGCTGTGCGTGCGGCAGGCTATCAGGCGGAAGGTTGACCTTCGCCTTTTACGTTACATGCAGGCATCCGGTATTTGGGCGAAGGCGATGATAAAATTTTTCTGACAGGAGTAACGTTGTCAAACGAAAAGACTTTTCAGTTTGGGTAACAGTTTGGAAATTGATTTGAAAACGGAGCAGGAATTCAAATTGAATCCCCATATTTACTATGTTATAATAAGTTCAGCGTATGGTTTGCGCTGAGCTTTTCTTTTTACAAATACATAATTTTATAGGACTATATATAAAAATTGAAAGAAAAGACGGGACGGAGGAGTTTATGAAACTGGTTGTATTAGAGAGAGACAGCGTCGGAACAGACATCGATGTAAGCTGTTATGAGAAATTCGGAGAAGTAACCTATTATCCGAATACAGTTGCGGCGAACACCGCAGAACGTGTGAAAGATGCGGATATTGTTATTGTAAATAAAGCGCCGATGAATGAAAGCACTTTAAAAGATGCACCTAATGTGAAGCTTATTTGTCTGTTTGCCACAGGCTTCGACAATGTGGATTTGGCATATTGTAAGAACCGCGGCATTAAGGTGGCTAACGTCGTGAATTACTGTACGCCCGCAGTGGCGCAGCATACGCTGCTTTTAGCCATGGTACTGTCCGAGAAGCTGGCTTTCTATGACGATTATGTAAAATCCGGCGTATACAGCGCACAGGAGAGATTTTCCAATTTTGACAGGGCTTTTTCCGAACTGGAAGGCAAGACATGGGGCATTGTCGGTATGGGAACCATTGGCCGTAAGGTGGCTGGCCTGGCGGAAGCCTTCGGCTGCAGGATAATCTTTTACTCGGCTTCCGGTAAGAGTGCCTGTACAGAATACGAAAGGGTAGATTTCGATACACTGCTGCAGGAGTCTGATATTATATCCCTGCACTGTCCTCTTAGTGACAGAACAAGAAATCTGATGAACAGAGAAGCCTTTGCGAAAATGAAAAATACGGCGGTATTAGTAAATGTAGCCCGTGGTCCGGTGGTCAACACACAGGATCTCTATGATGCGTTGATGGAAGGACAGATCGCGGCGGCAGGTCTGGATGTGCTGGAGAAAGAGCCTATGGCGAAGGATAATCCGCTTGCAGAGATTAAGGACAGCACGAAGCTTATCATTACGCCGCATATGTCCTGGGCGAGCACCGAGTCCAGAATCCGTCTGGTAGAGGAAGCGGCAAATAATATTGAGGCTTTTCTTGCAGGCAAAGACAGAAATATCGTGAATCCATAGTATAGAAATACCTGTATGGAGTTACTTTGAACCCAAAATTGACAGAATAGTATTTTCTATTGAAAACCAGCGGCTGAAAAAACAAAGCCGCGGCTGGGAGAGGAGCAGGGTTATGGGAATTGTAATAAAAAATACACTGGCAGTTCTGCCGCAGGATGCGGAAGATGTAGTAAGGGAAACGAGTATTTATATAGAAGGAGACAGAATCGCGGCGATTGGTGATGCGCCAAGCGGATTTACGGAGGATAAGGTTATTGACGGCAAAGATAAGCTGGTGATACCGGGGCTTATCAACTGTCATACCCATTCTTATATGTCTTTCATGAGAAATGTGGCAGATGATCTTTCCTTTATGGACTGGCTGTTTGGAACAATAGATCCCATCGAACAGCAGATGACAGATGAGGACACTTACTGGGGTGCAAACCTTGCAATCATTGAAATGATGAAGAGCGGCACCACATGCTTTAATGATATGCAGATGAACATACATCAGACTACCAGAGCGGTAAAGGAGTCCGGCATGCGTGCAGTCATTTGCAGAGGACTGGTAGGCAGCGGCAATGATGAGGCGGGTCAGATGCGCCTGCGTCAGGCTTACGAAGAGAGAGATGCCGCCAAGGATTGTGACAGGATGACTTTTTGCCTGGGACCCCACGCTCCATATACCTGCGATGACGAGTTTTTAAAAATCGTGGCGGCAGAGGCAAAGAGAGAGCATATGGGAATTCACATGCACTTGTCCGAGAGTGCCGGTGAAATAGAACAGATACAGGAGAAATACGGTTGTACGCCTATTGCTTTGGCAGAAAGATGCGGTATTTTCGACGTGCCCGCGATTGCTGCCCATTGTGTGCAGGTGACAGATGAAGATATTGATACTCTAAAGAGAAAAAATGTCAGTGTAGTTACCAATCCGGCAAGCAATATGAAGCTGGGCAACGGTTTTGCACCGATCGGCAAAATGCTTGAAAAAGGTGTCAATATCTGTCTGGGTACGGACGGCGCAGCCAGCAATAATTCTTTAAATATGTTTCATGAGCTGAGTCTGCTTACTTTGATTCACAAAGGAACCGGCAGGACACCTCAGTGTGTCAGTGCGAAGGAAGGGTTCAGAATTGCTACGATCAATGGCGCCAAGGCTTTGGGACTGGAGAAGGAAATCGGTTCTATCGAAGCTGGTAAGAAGGCGGATCTGGCGATTCTTGACTTAAATGTTCCGTCCCTTACGCCGAGAAATAATCTGATCGCGGGACTGTCCTATTCTGCCAACGGTTCCGAGGTAGATACGGTTATCATTAACGGTCAGATCACCATGGAGCACCGTAATATTCTGACTATGGATGAGAAGCTGGTTTACAGTAAAATTCAGGATATTATTGTGCGGATGGGATTAGATCGGAAAGAATATTAAGAGTAATAGCCGGAAATAGACCATATTTCCCATAAAACGGATCTATTTAATGATGGAATAAGTATGTAAAATTTGGTATAATGATATTATAATAATAAAAAAACGAGATTTAAATGAAAGGAGATTGCGATATGTTAGCGACACTAATACCCCTTTTTGATAAAGATATGAAAGTATGCGCGTATTCACTGTTTTCTCAGAAAGAGAACTATTTGTTGAATCCGACATTGCAGGGCTCGTCAAAGCATGACGGCGCCGCTACTGTGAGCGGCTTTGATATAATACAGAAAATCGGCATCGATACACTTTCTCCGGGAACAGATGTGTTTGTTACGGTGGGGCATATTGCTATTTTCTCAGATATCGAATCACAGACTAATTCCATGCAGGGCAGACTGGTATTGCTGCTGGATGATGCCATCAAGAATGATGAAGCCTATCAGAAGCGCCTGTCACAGTTGAAAGAGGAAGGCTATAAACTGGCTATTCGCAGACTTCCGGTGGCTTCCTATGAGCAATATAAAGAGATTCTTGCGCTGATGGATTACATTATTTTGGATTGTAAGAAAGTAGATGTGAAAAAGGCTAAGATTTATTTCCATAAGCTTTATCCGAATATTAAGATCTGTGTAGGTAATATAGACAACCAGAAGCTGTTTGACCATATTAAGGAGGATGACAGTTATAATCTCTTTGAAGGGAAGTTTTATCGTATTCCCATCACAAAGGGAGAGACAGAGGTTTCGCCTCTTAAAATCAATTATTTGGAATTGATGAATATTGTCAATGATAAGGATTATGAACTGACACAGGCAGCAGACATTATCGGGCGTGATACCGCGCTGGTTGTGGAGTTGTTAAAACTAGTAAACCGTATAGCATTCAATTCGGAAGTTACGTCAATCCGCCATGCGGCAGCAATTCTCGGGCAGAAAGAGTTAAAAAGATGGATCAATACCGTGATTACCAAAGAACTGTGTGCGGACAGACCGAATGAGATTGCAAGGCTTTCCCTGTTAAGAGCGAAATTTGCAGAGTGTCTTGCCCCCAGCTTTGGATTAGCCATGAAATCATCCGAATTATTCTTAATGGGACTGTTCTCCGTGCTGGATATTATCCTGAACATGACGATGGAAGATGCATTGAAGAAAGTCAACGTGTCGAAAGATATATCGGATGTTCTGGTTCGCCATAAGGGTGAATTTGCTGAGATATATGAGTTTATGGCAGCGTATGAGAATGCGGACTGGCAGGAAGTATGCCGTCTGCTGATTATGAAGGATATCAGTGTTGACACGGTATATGAAGCTTATACGGAAACAATGTGCTGGTATAAGAATATGTTTTTCTAAAAGCAAGTATAAAATTAGTATAAGATATTCATAATATGTGAATTCCTATAAGTGATGATAGGACAGACGACCATCACTATAATAAAAATTCGGCTGATTCATATTTAAGGAGGAAACTATTTTAAATGAGTAGCGAAATCAGAGATATCAATCTTGCCGAATCCGGTGAGAGAAAGATTGAATGGGTTAAAAGGAATTGTGATCTGCTCCGTACCCTGGAGAAAGAATTTACCGGGAGTAAGCCTTTTGCGGGTAAGAAGATAACTTTATCCGTACACTTGGAGGCTAAGACCGCGTATCTGTGTCTGGTTTTGGCAGCAGGCGGCGCCGACATGTATGTGACAGGTTCTAATCCCTTGTCCACACAGGATGATGTGGCGGCCGCCCTTGTAAAAGCAGGGCTTGAGGTGCATGCATGGTATGACGCAACGCCGGAAGAGTATGAGAACCATATTCGAGCCGTATTGGCAGTAGGACCTAACATCATTATTGATGACGGCGGCGATTTGGTAAACATGGTGCACAAGGAGATGCAGCATCTGATTCCTAATATCATCGGCGGCTGTGAAGAGACGACGACAGGTATTATTCGTTTGGAAGCCATGAATAAGGCAGGAGAGTTAAAGTTCCCGATGGTTCGCGTTAATAACGCAGCATGTAAGCATTTCTTTGATAACAGATATGGTACGGGTCAGTCTGTATGGGACGGTATCAACCGGACAACAAACCTTATCGTAGCAGGTAAGATTGTAGTCGTAGCAGGCTACGGCTGGTGTGGTAAAGGAACCGCTATGAGAGCCAAGGGCTTGGGAGCAAGAGTTATCGTGACGGAGATCGATCCGATTAAGGCGATCGAGGCAGTTATGGACGGATTTGATGTGATGCCGATGAAAGAAGCTGCTAAGGTAGGTGATTTCTTCATTACGGTAACAGGCTGTGACGGTGTTATCGATCAGGAAGATTTCGCTGAGATGAAAGAAGGCGCGATTCTGTGTAATGCGGGACACTTCGACTGTGAAATTGATATGGCATGGTTGAAGGCGAATGCAGTAGAGACGAGAGAGCAGCGTAAGAACATCATGGGCTATAAGCTGCCTGCCGGACAGTGGATTTTCGTACTGGCAGAAGGACGTCTTGTGAATCTGGCAGCAGGTGACGGACATCCGGCAGAGATCATGGATATGAGTTTTGCGATTCAGGCATTGTCCGCTAAGTATTTAGTGGAGCATGCAGGTGGGCTGACGGAGAAACTGATCGACGTGCCGGAGGAGGTTGATAAGGATGTGGCAAGGCGTAAGCTTGCATTCCTCGGCAAAGAGATCGATGTGCTCACACCGGAGCAGGAGAAATATTTGAACAGTTATGCGCTGTAAGATAGCGTTGTTATTGCAGTTTTAGAGAAGCGTTAGTAATTGCGGGAAAAGAAGAAGCGGGCATTACCTTTAGAAAAAGCGATGCCCGCTTGCTTTGTATTACAATATATAAATTTCAGTTTTAATTTTCCGCGCAATATGGCTTATATTCCAGCAGCTCTGCTATGGAGCAGTCCAATGTATCACAGATTCTTACCAGTACATCAATATCAAGCCTTGTAATTGTATTGTTAAGATAACCGTTAAGCTGGGAGCGTTGCAATTCTGCTCTCTGACAAAACTTATTCTTGCTTAACCCTGTTTCTTCAAGTAATTCCTTTAAATGAATTTCAATAATCCCGCGTTCTTGCAATGTGCATATCTCCTTATCTTAAATAATATGTATAATATGATTTTCAAATTTAAAAAAATCAGTTATAATATAATAACAATAATTAAGCACCTATAAGAAGTTATACAATAAAAAGAAGTATCAAAATGTGAAGTTGAATTTATTTATCAAATGAAATAAGGAAAGGTAACGGAAAACAAACTACAAGGGCAATGAATAGAGGTTGGAGAATAATGAAAAAAATAATAGAATTTTTAAAAAAATCAATGAAAAAAATTATATTTCGGATCAAACTCAAACAGATGGATGACTGGTGGTATTTCATGGGAGGAAGCTGTTTTGAGTTATTTCCGCCCTCCTTTTACTATACTCACACGGAAGAGGAGATTGAGCGTATTACGGCGGAAAATCTGGAGAGAATTGACAAGCTGATCAATGAGTTAAACTGAATTTGAAAAGCACTTGGGAGATAATTCAATGTTATACCGGGTGCTTTTTTTCATGCATTGCAGAATGCAGAACCATATCAAACGATTGGTTTTTTAGGGATTTTGTAGTATGATAACTTTAAATTTAGATCCGTATTCTTCTGGTGTTTGACGTGGTTAATTTTGATGGTCTGTTCAGAAATCGTTAATATCTTACCTTGTTTGAAGCACCGGAAATGAACTTAGAGAAAACCGGTTATAAGAAGAAATAAAGGAGTATCCTTAACATGCAGGAAAACACAAAAACTTACAAATCCGGAGAACTGATGAAGCGGTTTCTCCCTTATTACAGGAAATACCGGAAGGTTGTAGTGACCGATCTTTTCTGTGCAGGACTGACGACAATCTGTGAACTGGTGCTGCCGATGATCATCAGGTTTATTACCAATGCGGGCATGAATGATCTGGCATCGCTTACCGTCGCGACAATTCTCAGGCTGGGAACATTGTATTTGTGTCTGCGCATTCTGGATACTCTGGCGAATTTTTACATGGCGTATACAGGTCATGTGATGGGTACCAGGATCGAGACAGACATGCGCCGTGATGCTTATTCGCATCTTCAGAAATTGTCGGATACATACTATAACAATACGAAAGTCGGACAGATCATGGGACGCATTACGAACGATCTGTTTGATGTGACCGAGTTCTCCCATCACTGCCCGGAAGAATTTTTCATTGCAGGCTTAAAAGCGGTTATTTCCTTCATTATTCTGGCACAGATCAGCGTGGGGCTGACGGTTATCATTTTTGCGGTAGTACCGGTTATGGCAGTAACCTGTATTATTATTAACCTGCGTATGCGGGAGGCATTCCGCAAACAGCGCGTGCAGATTGGAGAACTGAACGCGCGTATTGAGGATAGTCTTCTCGGCCAGAAGGTCGTCAAAGCTTTTACCAATGAAGAAAAGGAAAAAGACAAATTTGAGGAAGACAACAAAAAGTTTTTTGCCCTGAAAAAAGAGACTTACAAATTTATGGCGGCATTTCAGACTACCACCAGGGCATTTGACGGACTAATGTATTTGGTGCTTCTGGTTGCAGGCGGCATTTTCATGGTCAAAGGCAGGATTGCGCCGGGTGATCTGGTGGCTTATGTGATGTATGTGACGACTTTAATCGCAACCATTCGAAGAATTATTGAGTTTGCAGAGCAGTTCCAGCGGGGTATGACGGGAATCGAACGTTTTGTGCAGATCATGGACAGTGATATTGAGATTTTTGATGAACCCGATGCAATAGAATGTGTGAATCCCAAAGGGAATATTTCCTTCCGCGATGTGAGTTTCGAATATCCGGACGACCATAACGTGGTATTTAAAGGATTAAATCTGGATATTCATTCCGGAGAAAAAATTGCGATTGTAGGACCCTCCGGCGGCGGTAAGACTACACTGTGTAACCTGATCCCCAGATTTTACGATATCGATAAGGGGGAGATTCTGTTAGACGGGGAAAATATTCATCATTTTACGTTGAAGAGCCTGCGCCAAAATATCGGAATGGTACAGCAGGATGTTTATTTGTTCTCGGGTACGGTATATGAAAACATTGCTTACGGTAAAGAACATGCGGCAAGGGAAGAAGTGATGGAGGCGGCTAAGCGTGCCGGCGCCCATGAATTTATCATGGCGCTTAAGGATGGCTATGATACCTATGTGGGTGAGCGTGGTGTGAAGCTTTCCGGCGGGCAGAAGCAGCGAATCAGTATAGCCAGAGTTTTTCTGAAAAATCCGCCCATTCTGATAATGGATGAGGCAACCTCCGCGTTAGACAATGAGAGCGAGTTTCAGGTTGCGAAGTCTTTGGAGGCTCTTGCCAGCGGCAGAACAACGATTACGATCGCGCACCGGCTTTCCAGCATACGTAATTCCGATCGTATCCTTGTGCTGACGGAGGATGGCATTGTGGAAGAGGGAAATCACGAAAGCCTGCTTGCGCTGGGTGGAATTTATCATCACTTTTATGTAACGGCAAATGAGTTGAAATAAAAATAGCGTTTTCTGATATTTGGGTAAGATTATTTTCTTATAAAAAGATTGCGTGAAGCGTTACGGATAAGGTATAGTTAAAGGGTAAAGAGTAACCGGATCTACAGGAAATCGAAAAGGAACAATAGTATGGGAGCATTAACACCGAAAGATCAAGACAAAATGGCGGAAGTATCTCAAATCTGCATGGCGCATTCTGCGACGGCGCTTAACATGATGATCGGTAAGGAAATCAGGATTCATGTACCGATGGTTAAGGTAGTAAACAGGGCGGACATTAAGAATATTCTGACAGCATTTGGCATGGGAAGTGTGACGGTTCAGATAGATTTTAAAGATGATTTTGATGGCAATAATTTATTGATGATGAAAGAGAATGACATCAAGATTATTATGGATCTTATGATGGGCGGCGCCGGCGTAGCGGCAGAAGGCGCACTTAACGAAATGCATTTGTCTTGTGTGGCGGAGGTAATGAATCAGATGATGGGAGCATCCGCGATCGTGCTTACAGAGATGATACATAAGACAGTGGATATCAATCCGCCGAAGACTACGTTCGTTCAGACGCCGGCGGATATTGACCGGATAGATTTTCTTCCCTTTGCGGGAGATGAGATGGCGCTTGTGGTATGCCATTTTGAATCTGAGGGATTATTGAAGGGTATCATGATTCGGATTTATCCTATGAAAGAGACGCGTTTCATCTGCGATCATTTTAGTGTCAGATAATCCGACAAATTAAGGCAAAATCGGATTGGAAGGTTTGCACAAAAAAACAAGACCGGCTTGTCGGCAATATGCTGAAAATCAAATTGGATCTCCCAAAAAGCTTACAACTTAGCCAATAAAATGCTAAACTAATATATAGTGAGGGATAATCGGCGGTAATTGGGTTGAGAAATTTTGGAGGAAATTATGTTTGAGAAAGGTGAACTGATCATGTGCGGTGGGCACGGTGTCTGTCGCGTTGTTGACATTGTAGGTAATCCGATTGATCGATTGGATAAGAAGAGAAAATACTATGTATTGGAACCGGTTTTTGAGAAAAGCAGCACGATTTATACACCGGTAGATAATGATAAAATCATAATGCGTAAGATTATGAATAAAGAACAAGCGGAGGAATTGATCGAACGCATTACGATGATTGACACAGTCTGGATTCAGGAAGAGAAACGCAGAGAACAGATGTATAAAGAGGCAATCCGTACTTATGACTGTCAGAGCTTAGTGCAGATTATTAAAACCCTGTATCTTCGTAAGCAGAACCGTCTGAAGGAAGGGAAAAAAGTCCTTTCCTCCGATGAGCAGTATCTGCGCAAAGCTGAGGAGCTTCTTTACAGCGAGATGTCATTGGCGCTTTCCATTCCGAAAGAGCAGGTGGAAGAATACATTATGCAGGCGGTTGATAAACGTCAGACTACCGTATAGAACCGGCGCATGGAGGAACTGCCGCGAGAGCAAGCTGCATCTATTGTTGAACAGTCGGATAATCAGGGAACAGGAAGCATCCGTCAAAGCATCCGCAGCCCAAAAGCAGGCGGTAGATTTTCTGGAAAACAAAATGGGCATCACAGAGTCTTATGATGAGATGGAAACCTGTTACCGGGTGTATAATGGGGAGGAATTGCATATTGAACAAGAGACAAAGCTTAAAGAGAAAAGCTTTTCCGGGCAAAGAGGAGAGAAAGTGACGATTGAACCAATTCGCCCAATAGAAAGGAAAAGAGCAGTGCGCGTTGCGTGCTGCTCTTTGTAATTCACAGAGTAATGTCTGCATAATTACGAATCATGATGCGGATGCGCTCCGATTGTGTTGATCGCGGACATAACGGTGGTCAAAATCTCTACCTCTGCCTGAGGGGAAGAATTATTTAACTTCTGAAAAAGAGCGCCTGTATCCGTCCGCACATACTGAGGCGAAAGTCTGTTTAAGGCATAAGTTGCCATATCCAGTCTGCAATTCTCACAAGAACATATTTCCGGCATAGTAGGTAACAGCTTCTTCAACTGATACTCTACAGCTTCTTCCATTATATTTTTTAAACCTTCCATCCAAAACCCCCTTTTGTCATTTCCTGACAAAATATACACATTCTATGTTAATACATTTTGGCAAAATAAGCAACGTTTTTGAAAATAGGTACCAATAATCGCCCCAAAAAGCATACTTGCATTTTCCATACGGACACGTTATTCTAGTAATACCGTCAAAAAGCATGTTTTTTATATGCCAATAGCATTGGGAATGTATGATTCAACGGTAGAAAGAAGTAAAAGAAAATGATTATAGATATTATATCAGACAGTTTAACAGACAGCGTAAAGCTTTTACCGTTTTTGTTTGTGACATATCTCGCAATGGAATATTTAGAGCACAAGGCAGGCGAAAAGATGCAGGCTGCGATCCGAAAATCCGGTAAGGGAGGTCCGGTGATAGGCAGCATCTTAGGCGTTTTCCCGCAATGCGGATTTTCTGCCGCCGCCTCGAATCTGTATGCGGGCAGAATCATTACTCTGGGTACATTGATAGCGATTTATCTGTCCACATCCGATGAAATGCTTCCCATTATGATATCAGAGAATGCGGGAATTAACATGATTGCGAAAATTCTTGCATTTAAAGTGATTGTAGGAATGCTTGCCGGATTTGTAATTGATTTTGTGCTCCGCAAACAGGAGAAAAGTATGCAGATAGAACATCTCTGTGAGCAGCATCGCTGCCATTGTGAAAAAGGCATTTGGAAATCTGCACTCCATCATACCGTTGAGATATTTTTCTATATTTTGATTATTTCCCTTGTATTGAATCTGGTTATCGAGCTGATTGGGGAAGAGGAACTTGGCAATCTGATCCTGAACCGTCCGGTGATCGGAGAACTGATTGCAGGGCTGGCAGGATTGATCCCAAACTGTGCGGCATCAGTGATTATTACGCAGTTATATCTTAAAGGAGTGCTGAATGCCGGAGCGATGATTGCGGGACTGCTTGCAGGAAGCGGTGTAGGCATTCTGGTACTTTTAAGGGTCAATGACGACCGGAAAGAGAACCTGCGTATCATAGGACTGGTTTATGTGATCGGTGTAGCAGTGGGAATAGTGACAGAACTGTCAGGGATTGGGTTTTAGCAGATACATCGTACAGGCATATGATCCTGTTTACAAGAGTGCCGATTGCGTCCCTGATAGAAGAGGGAGAAAAGGGCATAACGATAGGATCCAAATGCTACAGCAGCGTCACGGTTTTCCCCGCTGTCGGTTTTACCACGGGTAAATCCGGAAAATGTTCCGTCAAGGCCTTTTTGAGCGGCTTGGTATCTATCTGTGCAGTGACAGGCGGAAAGGCATCGTCAAAATGATCTAAAAGCACCGTGCGGGGCTTCACTTTTTCTATGATGGAAAGCGCCCGGGTAATCAGGTCGGAAGAACCTTGATAAGGCAAAACAAGCATATCCGCATATTCAGGATATTCCGTCTGATCATCCAGATCCAAACTTCCCAAAACAAGTATCACCTTACCGCCGGATTCTATCTGATATACCAGTGTTTCCTGCCGCTCCCGATATTTCGGATGGTTCCAGCCTAAGAATAACAGATTAGCGAAATAGCGGAACACACGTGGGTTAAGAAGTGTTTTATGAATCAGTTTTCTGTCAAATTTAATATGCTTTCCCTGTAACACTTTTACACGGATGGAACCGAAAGACAGCTTGTCGCCCGGATGGATCAAGACGATCTGGTCGCCGTCCACGCCTTTTTTCTCCAGTGTACGGGCAGGGACAGCGGAGCAGTATACTGTTGCATCGGAATTTGCCATGATTTTAGGGACGCTGTACAAATGATCCAAATGACCATGCGTGATCAGAATCGATTCTTCTTTAATATAAGTTAATAAGGAAGGATGATTTTGAGCTCCTTTTAATGTCAGAAAAGGGTCGATCAGAATTCTGTCTTCTCCGGAATCAATCAGCAGTGATGCTGTGCCATACCATGTAATTTTCATATCAATAACCATGCCTCTCTCAGTCTGCAATCTTTGAACCGCAGGTACAATTCACTGCGTCAATTAAACAGGTTTGGTTGCAAAATCTTAAAAACTATGTGAAAAAAAGAACCGACCCCAAGGCTCCTGTGTCCTCAAAATCAGTCCTTTCAAAGTGCACCGCCAGGGGCTCGAACCCTGGACACCCTGATTAAGAGTCAGGTGCTCTACCAACTGAGCTAGCGGTGCATGTCCCATTATAGAGAGAAATGCGGTTTACCCAACACGCAAGTGTTATTATAGTATATTGTTTTGGGCATTGCAAGTATTTTTTTATAAAAAATATATATATTTTTATTATTATTATAGTTTATTATTTCTTCGCTGCACTTGAAATAATAATGGTGAAATGATACAGTATTCACAACTTTAAGAATTTATTTATTTGCGAAAGGGAGAGAAAAATGATCTTTGAAAGCCATGCTCATTATGATGATGAAGCATTTGATGAAGACAGAGAAGAATTACTGATGTCCCTTAAGGAGCACGGAGTAGGGGTGGTAATCAATGTAGGTGCAAGCCTTGAGAGCTGTAAAACCACCGGAGAGTTGATGAAGAAATATTCCTTTATCTATGGAGCGATGGGCGTCCATCCCAGTGAGACGGGAGAGTTGAATGAGGAAAATTTCAAATGGCTGCGCAGTCAATGTAATTTGGAAAAGACGGCAGCAGTAGGGGAGATCGGTTTAGATTATCATTGGCGGGAGCCGGAGCCTGCCGTGCAGAAGGTGTGGTTTGAGAGACAGCTTCAGATGGCGCGGGAAGTGAAGCTTCCGGTGATCATTCATTCCAGAGATGCGGCTAAGGACACGCTTGATATGATGCAGGCGCTTAAAGCGGGCGAGATCGGCGGTGTGATTCATTGCTATTCTTATACGAAAGAAATGGCACGGGAATATCTTAATATGGATTACTATTTCGGAATCGGCGGTGTGATCACTTTTCAGAATGCAAAGAAGTTAAAGGAAGCGGTGGAATATATTCCGATGGAAAAGATTCTGCTGGAAACAGACAGTCCTTATCTGGCGCCGGAACCTAACCGCGGAAAGCGCAATTCCTCTTTGAATCTGCCTTATGTGGCGCAGACGATCGCACAGATCAAGGGAATATCCTATGATGAGGTCGTAGAGGTTACCGAGCAAAATGCCAGAAATTTATTTAACCTGTAGTGCTGCAGTAATGTAACTGCGCAGCGGCACGGGTGCATATCAGCTTAGAAAGAGGGTTCTAATATGGCAGCCTTGGGAAATACAAAAAATACGGCGGATATCATACAGAAATATCAGTTTCATTTTCAGAAGAAGTTCGGGCAAAATTTTCTGGTTGACAGTAATATCCTTGATAAGATTATCGAATCGGCACAGCTTACGAAAGAAGACTGTGTCCTGGAAATCGGTCCCGGCATTGGCACGATGACACAGTGTCTGGCAGAGGAAGCCGGAGAAGTAGTGGCAGTGGAAATCGACAGGAACTTGATCCCGATTCTGGAAGATACGTTGTCTGCATATAATAATGTAACGATCTTAAATGAAGATATCCTGAAAGTGGATATCAGCCGGATTGCGGAGGAACACAATGGCGGGAAACCCATTAAGGTGGTGGCAAATTTACCTTATTATATTACAACGCCCATTATCATGGCGCTTTTTGAAAGTCACGTTCCTCTGCATAGCGTGACCGTCATGGTGCAGAAGGAAATGGCAGACAGAATGCAGGTGGGACCGGGTACGAAGGATTACGGTGCGCTTTCTCTTGCAGTGCAGTATTATGCGGAGCCGGAGATCATAACGAGAGTGCCGGCGTCCTGTTTTATGCCAAAACCAAATGTGGACAGTACGGTCATCCGCCTGACACGTTATGAGAAACCGCCGGTGGATGTGGAGGATGAAGCATATCTGTTTGCGGTTATCCGGGCATCCTTTAACCAAAGAAGAAAGACGCTTGCAAACGGATTGACGAATGCAGGGAATCTGGGAGTCAACAGACAGATGGTAGAAGAAACACTTAATAAAATGGGGCTGCCTGCCATGGTGCGCGGCGAAGCGTTAACGTTAGGACAGTTTGCCGAATTGAGCAGCCGCCTTGGAAAGAAAAGAACATAAAACAAAAGCTTTGTACAGATACAATATAAAGTGATTGTATATTGAAGTATCTCCATATATTGATGTATTCTTAAAAGTAAGATACCAATCTGGAGGTGCTTTTTTTCTGCGGATTCTGTTTACATTGATAAGAGGCTATGGTAAACTAAAACAGTGAAAATAGGATTATTGACAGAAAAGATAAAACTTGAAAAAACAATAATGAGGTGAGCGCCTTGGATAAGTATGAATACAAAGTTCGTGCCGACGAAATTAAGGCATTGATAGCAGAAGGAGAATATGCGGAAGCGGTCAAAATAGCAGACACCATTGACTGGCGCAGAGTCAGAAGTGTCATGATGTTATGTACAGTCAGCGATTTATATAAAATTAACAGAAGATATCAGGAGAGTAAAGAAATTCTGCTGCTGGCATATGAGAAACATCCGACGGGACGTCTGATCGTGTACTCTCTGTGTGAACTTTCCATTAAGATGGAGGAATATGTACAGGCGATCGAATATTATAAGGAGTTTGTGCAGATCGCGCCGAAGGATACGGGCAGATATGTTCTGCAGTATCGTCTTTATGAGGCACAGGATGTCAGTCTGGAAGAGCGTATAGCAGTATTGGAGGAGTTTAAGAAACGTGATTACAGAGAGAAATGGGGATATGAGCTTGCCTATCTGTATCATCGGATCGGACTGTCTACCAAATGCGTGGAGGAATGTGATGAGATGTTCCTCTGGTTCGGAGAAGGTAAATATGTCATTAAGGCACTGGAATTAAAGGCTTTGCATGAGCCGCTCAGTGCCGATCAGCAGCAAAAATATGATGCCTGGATACAGGAGAAAGATGCCGAAACGGAGGAAGAGAAGGAAGAAAGCGAAACCATAGAAGAGGATGATGTATTAGGAGACACGCAGATTGCCGGGGAGATCAGACATGCCGGTACAGAGGAAGAAATGCCGGAGGAGCAATCTGTTACAGACGCACCGACTATGGAGCTTCCGGAAGTCAAGACCGTAGATGTGGGTCAGTATAATACGATCAATTTACAGATGGCTCTTGCGGAGAGCATGAAAGAGATACTGGAAGAAGAGCCGGCTGCGGAAACCGCAGAGACGGATGCCTTTGCCGGAGAAGAGATTCCTGAGGCGGCAGAGGATGAAGAGGATTCTTTTGAAGAAGAGGAAGCTGCCGAAGATATAGAGGAAAAACCGTCGATTGCCGAAGCCATTATTGCTCCTTTGTTACAGGAAACGGAGGAACTCCCGGCTTCGGAAGAGGTGGAGACAGGGCTGAAAAAGGAGACGCCTGTCGTACCGTTCCCTGATACAGAAGAAAAAGCGGCAGAAGATGCTGCCGTAAAACCGCCGGTTATGGAAGCGGATGATTTACAGGAGGTTGGTACGCAAACGATCAAAGAACAAACGGCTGCCTTTGACGCGCAGCAGATTATGCAGCAGATCAGGCAGGAAATGGTGAAACCATCTGCATACGATAATATCCTGTCGCAGGAATATGACGGTCAGATCAGCATGGTGGTACCTGATGCCGAGCGTGTGGAGAAACAGATTACCGGTCAGCTTAGTATTGATGATATTATGGCTGAGTGGGAAGAAATGAAGAGAACGAACGAACAGAAGCGTATGGAGGATGTTCGTCAGCATATTCTCGCTCAGACAGGAAGCTTATTTGCCAATTTTGATGAAGCGACCAAGAACGGACTTTTGGAGGAACTGGAGAAGGCATTCATGGCGGCAATCATGAAAGAGTCCAAGAAACCTCCGATTAAGAAGGTAATTCTGCCGGGAGATGTATCAAAGGAAGAACTGACACCGAAGAAACCGTCTGCAAAACGTTCTGAGGAGCCGATGCAGGCAAAGGCGGATACATCCATCGAGGATACCGATGAGGTAGAGGAATTAGAAGAGATTCAGGAGCCTGATACTGCTATAGAGGAAGAAGAAATGCCGGCAGAAGCTGTTTCAGAGGAGGTTGTTGAACCGGAAGATCCGCTCACAACGATGGAAGCAGAAAATGCCGAATCGGGAGGAGAAAGAGAACTAACCAAGGAAGAGCAGGAGCTTTTCGGACAGTTTGTTCATCATCGCAGGTCCAAGAGACAGCTTGTGCATACGCTGGATAATATGAGTCTGGCGGCCTGTACGGGGAATGTGGTGATTACCGGTGAGGAAGAAATTACAACACTGACATTAGCGAAAACCTTGATTCGTGAGATGCAGTATAATGATAATAATTTTTCCGGCAAGGTAGCGAAGATATCCGGTCAGATACTAAATAAGAAGGATGTTGCGGAAACTTTCGCCAAGCTGGATAATGGAGCGCTGATCATTGAAAAAGCATCCGAGCTGAAAGCTGAGACGGTCACGAAGATGATTAAAGTCTTAGAGAAGGACAATAAGGGGCTTTTGCTTCTTATGTCAGACACGAAACAGAAGATGAATCAGCTTCTGGCAGAGCACACGGCGCTTTCTAATAATTTCAATCTCCGTGTGGATATTGAGCCGCTGGATGACGAAGCATTGGTAGCATATGCGAGGCAGTATGCGGAAGAGATGGAATATTCCATTGATGAATTTGGCATTTTGGCTCTGCATACGAGGATTTCCGAGAAACAGACCAGTGATCACGAAGTAAGTCTTGCCGAGATCAGAGAGCTTGTGGATGAGGCAATTTACTATGCGAATAAAAAGACGCCGGGACATTTCATGGATATTCTGTTGGCAAAGAGATACGATGAAGAAGATATGATTGTATTACGAGAGAAGGACTTTATGCATTACAAAAATTAACGGGGGCGGATGCTTATGGCAACAAAGAAAGAAAAGAAAGCAGAAGACAACAAGGTATTTATTTCAGAGGCAGATCAGTATATATTTGCACAGGGTACTCATTATGACATTTATAAGAAATTAGGTGCGCACCCTTCGGTAGAAGACGGCGTAAAAGGCATGTTTTTCGCTGTGTGGGCGCCGAATGCAGCCAGCGTCAATGTAATCGGTACATTTAATAACTGGGATGAAGAGATACACCGGATGGAGAAATTAGGTCCGGGCGGTATTTATCAGTTATTTATACCGGGTGTTGGCGAGAATGAGTTATACAAGTTTTTGATCCGTACACCTGCAGGGGAGAAACTTTATAAGGCGGATCCTTTTGCAAATTATGCGGAAATGCGTCCGGGCAATGCCTCTAAAACTTTTGATATCAGCAAGTTTAAGTGGTCGGACAGTGTCTGGATGAATGCCAGGGACAGCAAGGACTACAATAAAGAACCTATTGCTATTTACGAGTGCCATATCGGTTCCTGGATGAAACATCCTGACGGTACGGCAGAAGGATTTTATAATTACAGGGAGTTTGCCGACCGTATTGTGGAGTACCTGAAAGAGATGAAGTACACCCACATTGAACTTATGGGGATTGCAGAATATCCTTTTGACGGTTCATGGGGATATCAGGTTACGGGTTATTATGCACCTACTTCCAGACACGGTACGCCGGAGGATTTCATGTACCTGATCAATACATTACACCATAACAAGATTGGTGTTATTCTGGACTGGGTACCGGCGCATTTTGCAACAGATGCACACGGACTGGGCAGATTTGACGGGCAGTGTATTTATGAGCATCCGGACCCGAGGATCGGAGAACATCCGGACTGGGGTACGAAAATCTTTAATTACGGTAAGAATGAAGTCAAAAACTTCCTGATTGCCAATGCTTTATTTTGGATCAGGGAATATCATATCGACGGTATTCGTGTAGATGCGGTGGCATCCATGCTCTACTTGGATTACGGTAAGCAGGACGGACAGTGGGTTGCGAATAAATATGGCGGTAACGAGAATTTAGAGGCGATTGAATTTTTCAAACATCTCAATTCTGTTGTACGGGGTTCATATCCGGGATTTTTGACGATTGCGGAGGAGTCTACCGCATGGCCTAAAGTAACCGGTGATGTGAAAGATAATGGACTTGGCTTCAGTTTTAAATGGAATATGGGATGGATGCATGATTTCTGTGAGTACATGAAGCTGGACCCCTATTTCCGTAAAAACAGCCATTATGCCATGACCTTTGCCATGACCTATCATAACAGTGAGAATTATATTCTGCCGTTGTCCCATGATGAAGTGGTGCATCTGAAATGCTCCATGGTTAATAAAATGCCGGGGTATATGGTGGACAAATACGCCAATCTGCGTGTGGGTTACAGTTATATGTTCGGTCATTCCGGCAAAAAGCTTCTGTTTATGGGGCAGGATTTCGGACAGGAGAGAGAGTGGAGCGAAGCGAGAGAGCTTGACTGGTTTCTGCTGGGCGAAGAGCAGAACAAAGGCATACATGAGTATGTAAAAGAACTGTTAAAGTTGTACAATAAATATCCGGCGCTGTATTTGATCGATAATGACTGGAAAGGTTTCGAGTGGCTGAATGCTGATGATGCCGACCATAGTGTGTACAGCTTCTTCCGAAAAGATGGGACAGGCAGGAATAATATTATGTTCGTACTCAATATGACGCCGATGATGTGGGAGAATTACCAGGTCGGCGTGCCGAAGAAGAAAAAGTATAAGTTGCTGTTAAACAGCGATGATAAACGTTTTGGCGGTAACGGGCATGAAATTCCCGCGGAAATTACTGCCGTAAAGGGAACATGCAGCTATAAGGATTATCATATTTCCTTTGATCTTCCTCCTTATACCGCAGCAATTTTTATCTTCTAGCAGTTAAGAAAGCGGATAACTATGCCGAAATAAAGGGTGAATGTGGAAAACATATTCGCCGGGCGAATACAAGAAATGTTAGTTGGGCGAATGAAAAACATATTCGCCGGGCGAATACAAGAAATGTTAGTTGGGCGAATGAAAAACATATTCGCCCTTTTTATTAGAAATCTACATTGGAGAAGTGTATGAAAATTACGTTTGATCAGGGAAACACGAAACAAAATGTAGACAGGACAACAACAGCATATCGGAACACTCAGAAACCCGGGACGGAGCGGACGAGTGATTATGCATTAGACATTTCTGGCACAGTTATGGATAACAACGCTTACAAAGGTCACGGAAAGACCGCAGAAGAGGTTATGCAGGATGCGGGGCTTATTGATGTAGCCACGCAGAGAGACTATATGACAGTTATGTCTAATACTATGTCTGAGGAGGATTTTAGCAGACTACAGAAGGAAGGCTATCATCCGGGCAGCATGGATATCGAAGAGGTTGTTACCATTGTCGATCAAATAAAAGCAGAGCTTGTCAAAGGCGGCACACAGGTAGCCGGTTATACCGATGACCTGGATGTGGAGACGCTTCGTGAGATTACGGGGAGTGAAGCGTTTGCGAGAGAACTGGCGAAGCAGTTTAAAGAATATGATATTCCGGTTACGGAAGAGAATGTGACTGCCGCGAAACAGGCATATGATAAAGCTATTGAGATGAAGACACCGGAGGACGGCGCCGTAAAATATATGGTTGAGAACCGGATGGACCCTACGATAGATAATCTGTATCTGGCAGATTATAGTTCTGCCGCTGACAGCGGGCGCCAGAGCCATGGCTATTATGCTGCGGACAATACCGGTTATTATGCCAGAAAGGCAGAGGAGTATCACTGGGAGCAGCTTGAACCGCAGATGGAAAAAGTGCTGGAAGAGGCCGGTTTGGATATCACAGAGGAAAATATTGCCAATGCCAGATGGCTGATTGAGTCGGGGATTCCTCTTACTGCGGAGACAGTGGGCAGACTGCATGAGATAGAGCAGGTAACGTTACCTCAGGATATGCAGCAGATTTTATCTGCCGTAGCGGCAGCCATCTCTGACGGGAAAAGCGCAGGAAGCGCCAATCTGGCAGATGGAAGAAGCAATCGGGGGAAAGCAGCCGGTTATGCGGAAGCATTTGCGCAGATCAGCGATGAGGCTGTGGAGCGTACTGTAGCGGAGGGCAGGGAACTGACGCTGCAAGAACTGGAAAGAGCACAGCAGCAGATCGACAAAGATGATACGGCAGAAAATACACAGAAGTATACCGTGCAGGGAAACCTGACAGACAGTACGCCGGAACAGATCAGTGCAAGACGCCGGTTGGAAGAAGTCAGACTGATGATGACGACAGAGGCAAACCGGAAGCTGTTAGAAAGCGGCTATTCTATTGATACCACAGAGTTAGAGGAATTGGTAGAGGCGCTTAAGAAGATAGAGCAGGAGCAGAACAGGGCGCTCTTCGGAGAGGCGGACAGCGCCCGGGCAGCAGAGAAAGCTGCGCTGTTTGAGGAAGTGCAGCATAAGACTGCTGAGATTCCGTCCCTGCCGGCTGCAGTGCTCGCCAGATATATTTCCGAAGAAGAATTGTTTACATTAGACAGTGTACATGTTCACGGCTCAGCGCTTAAAAATGCGTATGAGGCAGCCAGAGAATCCTATGAGACGTTGATGACGGCACCGAGGGCAGATATGGGCGATTCTATCCGCAAGGCTTTTCGCAATGTGGATGATATTCTTGGGGAGATGGACATGGAGATTTCTGAGGAAAACCGCAGAGCAGTCCGAATTTTAGGATATAACAGCATGGACATTACCGAAGAGAATATGGATGCCGTGAAGAAATATGATATGGAGCTTCGGCAGACTATTCGCAAGATGACACCGGCAGCTGCCTTGCAGGCGGTCAGAGACGGTAAGAATCCGTTAAATATGTCTATCGAAGAACTGAACCAATATTTGGACAGCAGCGATCAGCAGGCGGCAGCCAAAGAAGAGAAATTCAGTAAATATTTATATAAATTAGAGAAAAATCATGCTGTCAATGAACAGGAGAGAGAAGCCTATATCGGCATTTACCGTATGTTCAGACAGTTAGAGAAAACAGATGATGCCGCGGTAGGAAGCCTTTTAAAAGAAGGGGCGGATCTGTCCTTCCAAAATCTGCTTACCGCCATGCGCAGTACGAAAAAACTGGGTATGGATTATACGGTAGACGATCAATTTAATGGTGTAAATGCGGTATCTTACCACAAATCCATTACGGATCAGATATTAAGCGGATTCCCTGATCTTGCAAAGACCGGCTCGGACGAATCAGGCCATACCGGACAGCAGAAAGCAGGTTCCGATACCGGAGCGCTATATTATAGTCAATTAGCAGGTGAGATTGCTGATGGTCTGGAACCGGAGATGCTGGCGCAGATGGAATTGCGGGCAGATATGACTATGGAGGAGCTTGCCGGCCGGATTTACCGGATGGAGCCGGATACGGAACTGGAATTGGCATATGAACGGGAGCAGCTGCAGCTGTACAGAGATTTAAGTACCGTGGAAGATGCGGTGATCAGTGAACTCTCGGCTTACAAACAGGCAATCACGCCTGACCATCTGACAGCAGCTGCAGATATGCGGAAGAATCCGGGCTCTTTGTACAAGAAACTGAAAGATTTGGATGATTCTGCCGATAACTATAGAGTAAAAGATGCGATCAGCAATATGGTGGAAAGCCTGACGGACCAAGACAGCGCGTCAGCCGGTTATGATAAGATGCAGGAAGCCTTTCGTGAAATTATAGAGGAAGCGAATGCGGGCGATATCACATATATTGATCTTCGCACTCTACAGAGCTGCAGGAAGCAGATGGCGCTTGCGGGAAGCCTTGCGAAAGAAGAAAACTATCAGATTCCGGTGGAGATCAACGGAGAGCTGACGGCAATTAACCTAAAGATCCTGCATGGAAGCGGGGGCGGCAAGGTCAGCGCAGTCATGCATACGGAAGAGTATGGCGAGGTGGCAGCGCAGTTTTCTGTCAGAAATAATGTGGTATCCGGTTATATCGCATGTAATACCGATTATGGGACGCAAGAGCTGCAAGGCAAAGAAAACAGGTTAAAAGAAGCATTTGCGGAGGCGGTATCTGACGGGGAGCAGCCGCTTGAAATCAGCAGTATAGGGATTGTACGCAGCGCAGAGATGAATGTGGCGGGCTATACAAGAGAGGATCTGGAGCAGGATACACAGATACAGACTGCTGGTCTTTACAGAATCGCCAAAGCGTTTATCACGGCTGTCACAGCATAAAGGAGGAACATAGTATGAAAATCAATTATAACGCAGCAGCAATGCGCGCCAATAATGCATTGAATGTGTCAGACAGCAAAGTATCCAAATCCTTGGAGCGTTTATCTTCCGGATTAAAGATTACGGAAGCGAAGGATAACCCGTCCGGCTATGCGATCGGCCGCAGAATGAATACGCAGATTACCGGTATCAATGTGGCAACGCAAAGCGCCAATAACGGTATTTCCATTATTGAGACAGCGGACGGCGCACTGTCGGAAGTGCAGGACATGCTGCAGAGAATGAATGAATTGGCAGTCAAAGGCGCAACGGGCACTTTGACGACATCAGACCGTCAGATGGTGAATCAGGAAGTGAAGCAGTTAAAAGAAGAAATCACAAGAATTGCCACGGATACGGAGTTCAATGGCCAGCCTCTTCTGGATGGCAGTTTTGATCTGAGAGGATATACGAATACCCAGCTTGCGAAAGTGGATTATTATTCGGATGAAGTATTGGAAAAAGAGTACACCATTACAGCGTTGACGGTTTTCTATAATGATGACGGAAGCATCAATTTGGAAGATACGAAAAACAGTTTAGTGTTGGGACCGGAATTTCCGGCAGGTGTGGAGCTGACGGAAGTCGGACAGGATAAGATTACACTGACCGGCAATCAGGATTTTAAGATGACACTGACGATTCAATCCGATCCTGTAGTGGATGCGGATGGCAACATCACAGGATATAATGATGTGAACTGTACACCAAACAACAGCGCCATTGTCATGGATATTACCGGAATCGGCGCGATGGATACCCAGATCGGCGCAAATGAAGGACAGCAGTTAGAGATTCGTATTCCTACCATTTCTCTCAGCAGACTGGGCATTGAGCAGACTGAAATGACGACGCAGGATAGCAGTTCGGATGCTATTGCTGAGATAAAGGGAGCGATACTTTATGTATCGGATGTACGAAGCAGATTAGGCGCTTATCAGAATCGTTTGGAACATACGGTAAGCAATCTGGCTATAACGGATGAGAATATGACGGAATCTTATTCCCGTATCATGGATGTGGATATGGCGGAGGAAATGACTAATTACACCACGGAGCAGGTAATATCCCAGGCGGCAACCTCTATGCTGGCACAGGCGAATGAAAGACCGTCTCAGGTGCTTCAATTATTGCAATAAAGTCCAAAAGTTATGCTGGGGCGTCAAAGAACGCTGCCCGGGATAACGATGTTTTAACCGGCTATTTGAGATTTTGACATGGAGGATTAGATTACTATGACCAGGGAGTTAAAGCGGGAGTATACGCTGCGGATTGCGCAGGCGAATAAAACACAGCTAATTACCATTCTGTATGAAATGGTTTTAATCTATATCGATGAGGCGGAAGAAGCTTTGTCGGCGGACAACAGGACGGTTTATAAGAACGCGATTCAGAAGATCCGCGGATGCGTGAACGAGCTGACGGCGTCTCTTAATCTGGAATATGATGTGGCGCAAAATCTGTTACAGCTTTATCTCTATGTAAACAGGGAGTTAGTTCAGGCATCCATGCACTGTGATAAGGAGAACCTTGAGCATGTCCGTATGGTAATCGGAGAACTTCAAAAAGCCTATAAACAGATAGAAAAGCAGGATGTATCAGGACCTGTTATGGGGAACGCGCAGACAGTATATGCCGGGCTGACTTATGGCAGAAACACCCTTACGGAAAACATTACAGATCCTGCATCCAACAGAGGCTTTTGCATTTAATTATGAAAATATAGACAGCGTGCGATACGCTTCCGCATGTTTTTCTTCAGGCAGCAGTTCCAATTCTGCTGCCTGTTCTAATAAATATTTATATCGCTTCATGACAGCGTTTAATTCGTAGATGTAACAGTCGATCAGATCCGGATCTGTTACATTGTCAAAACCGGAATAAGCATTTTCCAGGGCGTATTTTGCCTGTGCAAGTTCATCTTGGATAGTCATTTTGTTCCTTTCGACAATGATGTCGTTATCTGCCGGTAGACAAGGGCTTTGACGAAAAAAAACTTTCATAGTACAGAACCATTCCTTTCCACAACCGTGAGAGACTCTCTTTTCATGCTTCCGATCTTTTTAGATCCGTAGCTTTCGTGTAAAATATTTCCACTTATAGAAAGTATAGGTAAAATAAAAATAAATATTCATGTAATATTGGAAAAGTATTCCACATATCATGTAGCAGATAAGTTGTGACAGGGGAAATATGGTATGGAAAATATAGGAGGAATGGCGGCAATTTTAGGAGTGTGTGTGATCGTACTGCTGATCGGGGCTATGGGAAGAAAGGCAGAGTGGCTGGTAAATTTTATCTTAAGGGCAGTCATGGGTACCGTAGGGATTTATTTCTTGAATTACCTGTTTTCCACACAGAATATTTCTGTGGCGGTAGGGATCAATCCGCTTACTGTTTTGACATCCGGATTCCTTGGATTTCCGGGGTTGATCGTTCTTTACGGTATAAATTTTTTCAAAATTTTGTAAGTTTTTTACAAAAAAAAATTTTTTCAAAATTTGGGGTAGACAAGTTATCAGGATGTGTATATAATTCAAAACACAACTCAAGAAATTCTATGTAAAGCTAAAGCATAGCTTTATTTCAGTGCTTCATGGCATCGGGAGAGTCATCCCACTTATTTCATTGAGTCTACATTATTCATGATACGGAGGTGGTTTTATTGGATTGAGTTATTATCAGTCATTATTACTTCTATTGCTTTTGCTTGCGGCTTTGGCAGATTTGAAAACGGATCGGATTCCCAATGGTTTGCTTCTGCTTGGAATGATTTTGGGGTTGTCCGGCAGTCTGTGGGCGGACAAAGATCTATGGAATTCTATCAGTTCTATGCTTCTGGCGTTTCTGCTTTTATATCCCATTTACAAAATCGGTGCATTAGGCGCCGGAGACGTTAAGCTGTTTATCATGATCGGAAGTTTTTATGCGGTCAAAGAATCTATGGTCATTCTGGCGGGAGCTTTTGTAATCGGCGCGCTTTTCTCGCTTATCAAGCTGGCGGCAGAACATAACGGACGGGAGAGAATACAATACTTTTTCTCTTATCTGTCAGAGATCAGACAGACAAGGCAATGGAAAATATACGGAGAAGATTTGATGCAGGATTATCAGACATACTGCCGGAATAAGATTCATTTTGCCGTACCGGCCTTATTCAGCGTGGTATTGAAAGCAGGAGGATTATTTTGAGACGAAAGATTATGGCAATCTGCGATACGGAAGAAGCATATGCCTTCCGTCTGGCAGAGTATTTGTTGGAAAAGGGGAAGCTTCCGTATGCGCTTTATCTGTTTACCGAGGTAGAGAAGCTGCAGAATTTGATGCAGCAGGAAGAGATAGCAATTCTTTTAATTGCCGAGAATGCATGGAAGCTTATTAAAGAAGAATATGTAAGACAAAAAGTGCAGCAGTTGTTTGTCCTGCAGGAGAGTGAAGAACAGGACGGAGAAGACCTGTGCTATATCAGTAAATACCAGAGCCCGGATCAGATATTACAGAGGATTTTCCTTTCGGCGGAAGACCTGGCGGATTGGACGAGGCAAGGAGGTGCGGCGACATGGGAAGCTAAGCTGATCGGAATGTATTCCCCCATTAAGCGATGTCTGCAGACTTCTTTTGCATTGACATTGGGACAGATATTAGCGAAGAAGCATAAAGTGCTCTATCTCAACTTCGAATATTATTCCGGATTGGGACAACTGCTCCGGCGGGAATTTGCGGCGGATATGACGGATGTTGTGTACTATTTCCAGTGTGCAAAAGAGAAATTAGCAATGCGTCTGCCGTCTATTTTGCAGAATATCAACGGACTTGATTATATTCCGCCCATACAATCACCGCTGGCGCTTAAAGAAGTTAACGGCAGACAATGGGTAGAATTATGCAGGGAAATTGCTGAAATGGGACAGTACGAATATATTATTTTGGATTTGGATGACGGGATAAACGGACTGTTTGATCTTTTAGAACAATGCTGTAAAATCTACACCATTACCAAAGAAGACAGCTTTGCGGAGGCGAAGATCAACCAGTACGAGCAGGCGTTGAAATTAAACGAATTGGAAGGAATTGCAGAAAAAACAGTAAAATGCAAATTCCCGTTATTTCAAAAACTGCCGGCGGATTTAGAACTGATGACACACGGGGAACTGGCGGAATATGTAAGGTCAATTATAGAAGAGGATATTTATGATAAATAGAGATGATCGGAAACGAAAATTACAGGAAAAACTGACCCAAAGCATTGATTACTCCCGTGATTATTCGGATGAAGAGGTTCAGGATCTGATCGATGAACTGTTAGTCAGGGAGAGCAGGGAAACGCCCTTGACACTGGCAGAACGGACAAGGCTCAGAAAAGAATTGTTCCATGCGGTCCGCAAGCTGGATGTCTTACAGGAGCTGGTGGATGATCCCCGCATAACGGAAATTATGATCAACGGACCCGACAACATCTTTATTGAACAGGAGGGCCGGCTTTATCGGAGTGAATTACGCTTCGATAGCGAAGAGAAACTGCACAATATAATTCAACAGATCGTGGCGGATTGCAACAGGGTAGTAAATGAAGCATCGCCCATCGTAGATGCAAGACTTCGCAACGGCGCCCGTGTAAATGTGGTCTTAAGTCCGGTAGCCCTTAACGGACCGATTGTAACGATCCGGCGGTTCCCGGATCATCCTATTACGATGGAGGATTTGATTTCATACGGTTCCATTACGTCAGAGGTATGTGCATGGCTTCATAAACTGGTACAGGCAAAATACAACATTTTTATCAGTGGAGGAACCGGTTCGGGCAAGACGACATTTCTGAACGCGTTGTCTGATTATATTCCTTCGGAGGAGAGGATTATTACCATAGAGGACAGTGCGGAATTACAAATTCGTAATATTCCCAATTTGGTTCGGATGGAAACGAGAAATGCGAATGTGGAAGGCTGCCAGGAGATTACCATCCGGGATTTGATCAAAACTTCGCTGCGTATGCGCCCGGACCGAATCATCGTCGGTGAGGTGCGGGGCGGAGAAGCTTTCGATATGATGCAATGCTTAAATACCGGGCATGATGGTTCCATGTCTACGGGACATGCCAACAGTTCGAAGGATATGTTGAGCCGTCTGGAAAATATGATCTTAATGGGAATGGAGATACCTTTAACTGCCATCAAACAGCAGATTGCCTCAGGCATTGACATCATCATTCACTTAGGGAGACTTCGGGACAAATCCAGAAAAGTATTGGAGATTGTGGAAGTCATAGGGTACATGGAGGGAGAAATCGCATTAAAGCCGCTTTATCGGTTCGAGGAGACGGGAGAAGACGCAGAAGGCAGGATTTTAGGGGATTTGCAGAAGAAAGGAGAATTAACGTATGTCGAAAAATTACAGTCTGCCGGATTATGCTGAGTATCATTTCGGCATGAAAGAAAAAATTCTTTATTTTTTGGAGGGAATTGCACTGACAGCGGCGATCGGGTATTTTTTCTATCGGTCATGGATCGCATTCTTATGTCTGTCTCCTGTTATATTATTGTTTTTGCGTGAAAAGAAGAAGGAACTGACGAAAAAGAGAGGACAGGAATTAAATGCGCAGTTCAAGGATCTGCTGCTATCCGTATCAGCCAATCTAAAAGCAGGATATTCTGTGGAAAACGCATTCAGAGAATCTTACCGGGACATAGAAATGCTGTATGGAGAGGACAGTCCGATTTGCCGGGAGATACGGCATATCATAGCGGGATTGGAGAACAATGTGGTGCTGGAAAAGATGCTGTATAGTCTGGGGCAGCGGAGTCATCAGCCGGATGTTATGCAGTTTGCGGATGTCTTTATGATTGCAAAAAGAAGCGGTGGCAATATGACCGATATTCTGGCAAAGACAGCGGCGGTCATCGAACAGAAGATTGAGACAGATAAGGAGATCCAGTTAATGATCAGCGCTAAGAAAATGGAGCAGAAAATCATGAATGCAGTGCCTTTTTTGATCATCCTCTATGTGGGTACTACTTCAAAAGGATTCTTTGATGTGCTGTACCATAATCTGATCGGGGTCATAATCATGACAGTCTGTTTAGGATTCTATGGCGCGGCTTACCTGCTGTCGAAGCGGATCGTGGAAATCGAGGTATGAAAGTGTGAAATAAGTTATATCGGAATGGAGAACACATGGTTTATTTATATGTAACTATAATATTAGTATATTTTATATTGTTAGTTTTGTCCCGGAAGGAAGAAGAAAAGGGTCCTTTTCGTAAAATGGCGTCCTATCTGTTGTGTAAGCAGCAAAATCTGCAGCGGGGCATCAGAGGCAGGAAGCGTAACTGGAAGAAAGATTTGTACAAGCGCCGGTTAGGAGAAAAGCTGAAAATATTACAGCCATCGGTTTCGGTAAGCAAACAAGTCAGGGATCACTATCTGGCACAGTATAGTCTGATACTCATGGTAATTTTCTTAGGAGTTTTACTCTGTCTGGGTGCATGGGTCAGTGCACATAGCAATCCTTTGTTGATGGAAGGAAGTTACATAGGAAGGAAGCCGTACGGTTCCGGAGAAGTACCGATAGAACTGTCCGCGCAGATTGAGGGAGAAGAAGAGGAAGTCTTTGAATATCTGGTGGAGGAACGCAAATACACGGAGGAAGAGATAGAAACCATATATGGAGAAGCAGCCGAAGCTTTGGAGGATGTAATTCTTGGGCAAAATGAGCGCCTGGAGGATGTGCGGTATGATTTGGAACTGGTCACAAGCCTGGAAGGGTATCCCTTTGAAATCTCATGGGAGAGCAGCAGCTATGCGCTTGTCAATATAGACGGAACCGTGAGTAATGAGGAAGTGACGGAAGGCGAAATCGTTATGCTGACAGCACATTTTCATTATGAAGAATGGTCATGGGATTATCAGCTATATGTAAAAGTGAATCCGGCCGTCTATTCGGACAGAGAACTGCTGCGCAAACAGGTGGAAAAGCTGATACAGGCGCAGGCGGATCAAACAAAGCATGAAGAAGTTATGGTTTTACCTGAAAAGGTGGAAGGAAAATCTATTGTCTGGCAGGAAGTTATAACGGACAGCAGCGGATATTTCTTAGTGTTGGTATTGCTTGCCGCCGGGGTGTTGTATTGGGGACATGATAAAGATATAGATCAGAAGCTGGAACGCAGAAAAAAGGAGCTTTTGTTGGATTATCCGGAAATTGTCAATAAACTGACACTCTATATGGGAGCGGGCATGACGATCAGAAATGCTTTTTTTAAAATGGGAGAAGATTATAAAAAACAAAACCATGAAAAGAAAAGATATGTATATGAAGAAATAGTGATGACTTGCTATGAGTTACAAAGCGGTAAATCAGAGACCGAAGCGTATGATCATTTGGGAAAACGCTGTCAGTTACAGTCTTATATTAAGCTCAGCGCACTTCTGTCACAAAATATCCGGAAAGGGAGCAATGATTTATTGAGAATGCTAAGACAGGAGGCGGACAATGCCTTTGCAGAGAGAAAGAGTCTGGCAAAGAAGCTGGGAGAAGAAGCAGGCACGAAACTGCTCTTACCAATGATGATGATGTTGTGTATTGTCATGGTAATCATTATGATACCGGCATATTTTTCGTTTATATAAGGTGTGGGAAAACCTTCATCTATCGGGCATACATAAGCGATTTACTATGCGGCAGGTAAGACAGTATAAGGCAAATAAATGAAAATTTACAGGAGGAAAAAGTATGCAAAAGAAACAAGAAACAGGAAAACTAAAGGGATTTGGAACATTCCTGCAGGAAGAAGAAGGCATGGGAACCGTGGAAATCATATTGATCATCGTGGTTTTGATTGGTTTGGTCATTATTTTTAAGACACAGCTGCGGTCTTTGGTAAATACAGTTTTTGAAAAGATTACCAGTGACAGCAACACGGTAATGTCATGAAACGGGGATATATGACGGTATTTCTGACATTATCCCTTACCCTGATCCTGTCCCTTGTATTTACTGTAATAGAAGGGGCACGGATCAGTGCCATACGCATGAAGTTTGAATGTGTAGCCGATATAGGGATGAATTCGGTGCTGGCGGAGTATCATCGGGAGCTGCTGGAACAGTATGATCTGTTGTTTGTGGATACTTCTTATGGCGGCAATAGCGCAGATATCAGTAATACCGAGGCACACCTTAAAAACTATATACAGAACAATTTGTACTCCGGTCAAAGCGGGAATATTCGGGGAGTAAGGGATTTTCTGGCTATGCGTGCTGATAATGTAAAAATAGATCAATATTCGATTGCATCGGACGATGCGGGCGCTGTACTCAAAAGGCAGGTTACAGACTATATGTCGGATTATCCGGTGGGGGCATTGTTGGAAAAGATCACATCGGGAGTGGATGAACTGAATCAATTCGGATTAGATACAAGGGATGTGGATGCAGAACGGTATCAATATGAAGCACGTATCGATGAGATCGGATTACCTCAAAAAGAAGTGGAAGAAGGGATATATGAGGAAGTACCGCTTGATAATCCGGCGGACATAGCCAATGCCACGAGAAGCAGCGGTGTGCTGAATCTGGTACTGGACGACCCCTCACAAGTTTCCGCGGTTAAAGTGAATTTACAGGATTATATTTCTCACCGTTCTGTTATGCAGGGAACCGGATTATGTGAAGAGGCGGCAGAGATTAGTGGAGAACCGGATGAATTGGTGTTTGAGGCGTATTTATTTGAAAAATGCGGCTATTACGGGCAGGAACAGGACAAATCCTTATTAAAGTATCAGATAGAGTATATTCTTGCGGGAGAAGATACGGACTGGAAGAATCTGGAGCAGGCAGCCAAGCGGCTCCTAAAGTGGCGGGAGGCAGCTAATGTTCTTTATATTTTATCGGACAGCTCCAAAATGGCAGAGGCAGAAGCGATGGCACTGGCACTGACGGCAGTCGCGCTGTGTCCGGAGCTGGCGGAACCCGTGAAATACACGATTTTATTTGCCTGGGCTTATGTGGAGAGCCTGCAGGATGTCAAGACCTTATTAAGGGGCGGCAGAGTGCCTCTTTTGAAAACGGCATCAGACTGGAGGACCGGAATTAACAGCATTAAGAATGTAAGAGGAAGCCTGTCAGAAGATGACGGCGGCAGAGGATTGAATTATAAGGAATATTTGCAGATCATGCTTTTCCTGCAGGATAAGGAAAACAGGACATATCGCGCCATGGATATCATGGAAATGGATATACGCAGAACACCGGGCAACGGAGGCTTCCGGCTGGATGGCTGTTTTGATACATATCGGGCGAATCTTTCCGTGTCCAGCGGGTTTGGGTATTCCTATAAGATGACCAGAAGTTATGGTTTTTATTAAAATCGGGAGGTGATAAAAGATGCCCTTTTTAGAATCGCAGCAGCATAAACATAAACTAAACAAATCGACAGCACATTCTCTCCGGGCATATCTTAAAGTTCGACAAGGTAGCGATACCTGTCTATCCTTTTCGCGATTGCTAAAGAGGGCGTCTTCTATCATCTTTCGCAAAAAAGGATCCATGACGCTGGAAGCTGCTTTCGTGCTGCCGTTTTTTCTGTTTGCCGTAATTAACGTTTTGTTTGCGGTTACGATCATAGGAACGCAGAGCAGAATCAATGCGGCATTGCATCAGGTCGGCAATAAGATGGCATTTGCAGGTTATGCCTATGAACATACTGTAGGAAATATATTGCCGGAACAATTAAGCGGTGTTGCACTGACGGAGCTTTATGCCAAAGGGCAGATTATAAAGTATGTAGGCAGCAGTTATCTGGAGCAATCTTGTATTGTCAACGGATCGGGAGGCGTATCGCTTGCCGGCTCTTCCGTCATGGAATCGGGGGATATCATAGACCTTAAGATTTCCTATCGGGTCAAACCTCTTATTGCGCTGATGGGATTTGATGGATTTTCCATGACACAGCGCTATTATGGCAAAGCATGGACGGGATACGATGTGACGAAACAAGTAAGTGACATGACGGAAGATGACCCGATGGTATATATTACGGAAACAGGAACCGTGTATCATGTGGACCGGGGTTGTGTCTATCTGAATCCCTCCATTGAAGCTTTGTCTATGGAGGAAGTGGACAGCAGGAGGAACCGGGCGGGCGGCAAATACTATCCTTGTGAAATATGCGGCAAAATTGCAGGATCGGATGAAATTTATATTACTTCCCAGGGAAGCAGGTATCATACACTGCTTAACTGTTCGGGACTGAAACGGACAATATATACGGTGCCTTTATCGCAGACTGGCGGGAGAGGAAGGTGTTCAAAATGTGGATAGAAATTATCTTATTTCTTTTTTTGGGTCTGTGCGCTTTATGGGACGGTATGAAAAAGGAGATTCCCCTGATTGCAGTATGGCTCGGAATGATAACGGCAGTCCTATTGCACGGAGCGGGACTGATGGAAAAAGAGACTTGGTTTACGCTTGGAATCGCGCTCCTTCCGGGCGCCGTGTTTTGGGGAATCAGTTTTATGACGAGGGAAAAGGTAGGATACGGAGACGGATGGGTGCTTGCTATGATCGGGTTATTTGCCGGATTCTCGCAATGCCTTTTGATTCTTATGATTGGTCTGGTTATAGAATCGGTGGTTGTGTTAGTGCTGCTGGTATTTCATAAAATACAAAAAGACGGAAAGGTGCCCTTTGTACCTTTTCTGTTATTGGGACTGGGGGTAGTGGCATGTTTTTAGACAATAATATATTTCTGCGGAAGATGAAAAAAGGTTATATGTCGGTGGAAGCTTCTTTTATCATCACGTGGACGATATTTATCTTTGTTTTTTTAATATATTTGTCTTTTTATTCCTATGACAAGTGCGTGTTGTTTCAAGATGCTTATGCAGTCTGCTTTCGGGGCAGTATCCAGAAGCGGGAGGATACGATAGTGTCCTATATCAATGCCCATATACAGGAACAGTTTGGCAGGAAATATTTTGGAGTCGGAGAAGTACATGGGACGGTAGACCGGAATGGTAATACCACAAGTGTCATAGGGGAATGTCAGGTAAAAGTGCCGATTCGAAATTTTTGGACTATGTATGATAAGGCCGGATGGAGGATCCGTACACAGGCAACGGCACAGATTGTTAATCCGACAGATGTGATACGCAAGTGCAGATGGGTTGGGAACATGACCGGTCAATAACAGAGGAAACAGTTACCGGAATGACCGTAGGGAGTGAACAATATGGAAAAACAGTTTGTGAAACAGGAATTTGAACAACATTAGGATGGAGGAAAAGATGATAGAGGCGAAATATTATAGAGATTACAGGCATAACTACATGATTTTACAATGCGGACAAGAGGACGCAAGCAGGAGTTATCAGTATAAGATTCTTACTTCGGGTAAAATTAAGGAGATTCTTAAATGTTCCATCCGGTATCTGAACGGGCAGACATACTTTTATTATGATATCAGCTCTAAGACTACACTGGAAAATTATTATCAGGGGAAAAAGATGTCTTACGAACAGGTAAAGGACCTGTTGCGGCAGCTTCATAATATTTACAGCAGATTGGGATCTTTTTTCATGGAGGAGACTAAGTTTGTTATGTTACCTGAGGTTATTTATTATGATCTGACCGACCGAAAATATATAGGGCTCTATTATCCGGATTATGAACCGGAAACAGATAACCCCTATGAAGCGCTTATGGATTATTTGTTAGATCACATTGATACGAAGGATCAGCAGCTGGCTGATTGTATGTACAGAGTTTATGAAATGTCAGAGGAAGCCTGCTTTTCTGTAGAGGATGCACTGCGGCTGCTGGATCAGTGTGAAAGAAGAGAAGAGGCTGTTGCGGTTGAACAAGATTTATTTCATGCGGAACACAATGCAGAGGCGGTCGAACCGGAGCATTCATTCTGCACCTACGAACCGGATACGATGCCGATAAAAAAGAAAAAGAGTCTGTTTTATCCGATTTTTGCAATGTTATCCGCAGGCGGGATGGCGGCTGCAGTCATTGTTTATTATCTTTATGAGTTATCTTCGGAGGAAATGTTGGTTTTAACCGGCTGCGCTGCAGCTATGGGCGCATGTCTGCTGATTTGTCTTGCGGTCATAGTAAGAGACCGCAGGAAAGAGAATACCGGGCAAAAACAAGATCAAAGGACATTATCGGAAAAGGAACCGGATGATCTGTATGAAACCTTGAAAACGCCGATATCCTTAGATCATATATTAAGTAAAGATATGGATCTGCATATGGCAGGGCAGAAACCCAATAATATAGAGACCTCTTATGAAAATTCTTCTTGTGAGGATGTAAAATACGGCAATACGGTTTTCTTTGATCTTTCCAACATGGCGGAATATAAATTGTATGCATTGGATAAGAAAAATAAAAATCATATCGAATTAAAACAATTTCCATGTACAATCGGCAAGATGGCGGGTTGTGTAGATTATGTACTGGCAGATGACTCCGTCAGCAGAATACATGCGAGATTTGATAAAAAGGATGATAGGATTTTATTAACAGATATGAATTCAACAAACGGAACCTATAAAAACGGACTTCGTATGCAGCCGCAGGAGACGACGGAAATTGAACCGGGAGATGAGATTCGTTTTGGCAATCTGAATTATTGTTACCGGTGAGGCGGCGTGTATTTTATTTGACATGATATAGTGAAAATGATACCCTCAATAAGTAGTTGATAGTTTGACCGGATAATCAAGGAGTATATCATGACGTTAGAGCAGCTGGAGCATTTTTTTGCCTTAAATGAATATTGTAAGATTCCGTCCAATTTACCGGAGTTTTCTATCTATTTCCGCAGGGAAAATCAAGGGATTAACGTGATTCATGTCATAGATTACAAACCCGGCTTATACATTTCCGAAGATCAGTATGATCATTTAAAGGAGAAAATCAGGGATTTTTTTGTACAGAAGGGAGAACAGGAAATTCATATTATGTCCCTGATTTTAAGTGATGACTTAAATAAGGCGAAGCAGTTATGTATTACAGATCGTTTTTGCTGGATGATTGATACGGCCGCGGACCGTCTGATTATACATGAGAACCAGGTATCGGATTTTTATGGCTGGAAACGTCTGTTGGAGGATTTCCTGGTTCAACTGCCCTGTCAGCAGGAAGAATTCATACAGGGGGAATCTATGGCTGCAAAGCGGGCTGACAAGTGGAAAACGGAGCGGAGGCAGAAGCTTCCGTGGGTTACCATCTTCCTTGTGGCAATCAATATCATTGTATTTCTGATATGTACATTTACAGGGGATTTGTTATATAATAAAGGTGCTTTTAGTGTATTGGACATTATTGCAGACAAAGCCTGTTATCGTATGGTTACGTGTATGTTTTTACATGCGGATGTCGGACATTTGTTTAGTAATATGATCGTATTATATTATATAGGGGAAATTGTTGAGGATAAGCTTGGACATATACCGTATGCGGCGCTTTATTTCCTTTCGGGAATTGCAGGAGATGTCTTTTCTATGGGATATGAGCTTCTGACCGGCGATTATTTCAGTTCGATAGGTGCAAGCGGAGCGGTTTTCGGTGTAGAGGGGGCTTTGCTTCTCTTGATTATATTGCATCATGGCAGGATCGAATCGATGACTGCGGGCAGAGTGGCTTTTGCCATTGCATTTTCCTTATATTGCGGGTTTACCGATACCAATATAAATAATGCGGCGCATGTGGGAGGCGTCCTGATGGGATTTGCGGCATCTGCAGTGATCAGTTTATTGTCATTCCGTGCCGGAAAAAGAAAGGATAAAGATGCCAATGAAAATTAACATTTACTATGGTGGGCGTGGATTGATGGATGATCCGACGCTGTATGTTTTGGACAAGATGAAAGAGGTGCTGGAAGAACTTCGGGTTACCGTTGAGAGCTTTCATCTCTATGAACTTAAGAATCGTATTACAACGTTACCGCAGACATTAAAAAATGCAGACGGAATCATCTTGGCGACAACGGTCGAATGGTATGGTATTGGCGGCTTCATGCAGCAGTTTTTGGATGCCTGCTGGTTGTACGGCGATAAGGAAAAAATCAGTCAGATTTATATGTGCCCGATCGTTATGTCCACGACCTATGGGGAAAGAGAGGGTAAACTCAATCTTGCCACTGCATGGGAGATACTGGGCGGACGTCCTTGCAGCGGTATCTGCGGATATATTGCCGATACCGCCATGCTGGAAGAGAACGAAGACTATATTCGCATCATAGAGAAAAAGGCGGAGAACCTGTACCGCACGATCAATCAGAAAATGCCTTGTCTGCCGGCGAGCAATCAGGCTGTTAAACAGAAGGTTGCCATTACCAAAAACATTAACTTTACACCGCAGGAATCAGAGCAGTTATCTCAATATGTGTCGGATGATACTTATGTACAGCGGCAAAAAGCGGATATTCAGGAGCTTGCAAGTCTGTTTAGGGATATGATGGGAACAAGCGAAAAAGAAGATACGACGGAATTTGTTGATGAGATTCAGAAACATTTTAAACCCCGGCCGGGTTTTGCAGCTAACTTTAAAATAGCTATGGAGGGAAAGAAAACGCCTCTTATGTTGGAGATCAATGGCGGAACGCTCCAATGCTTTTACGGGGATGGAGGTCGTGCAGATGTAGAAATGCAGATTGCAAGAGAATGTTTTGAGAATATCATTGCAGGTAAGAATACCTTCCAATCCGCTTTTATGGCAGGGGATATGAAGATGAAAGGTGATTTTAAAATGCTGAGAGCTTTGGATCAGGTACTTGTATTTGGAGTTGGGACAGCGGAGTGATAATAATGCGCGCCGATTAGGTGATGGAAAAGGAGAGAATGATCATGAAAGATAATAATTGCATTTTTTGTAAGATTGCGAATGGCGAGATACCGTCCAAGACTTTGTATGAGGATGATAAATTCCGTGTTATTTTAGATTTAGGCCCGGCGACCAAAGGACATGCGCTGATTCTGCCTAAGGATCATTATGCAAATCTGTATGATCTGCCGGAAGAAGATGCCGGTGATGTGATGAAGCTTGCTAAAAAAATGGTGACGAAAATCTCGGATAAGCTCGGATGCGAGGGATTTAACCTGGTGCAGAATAATGGCGATCTGGCAGGACAGACAGTATTTCATTTTCATCTTCATTTGATCCCCCGTTATCAGGCGGACGGGCAGACCATTGGATGGAAGCCGCAGGAGGTGTCTCAGGATGCGTTGGAAGAGATTAAGAATCAGATCGTAGGCTGATAGTCAGAATTTGAAATGATTGACAGATATCATGGAAAGGCATCGCGTATATAATGAGAACGATAGACGTAGCGGAAATTACGAAAAATATAAAAGAAATGTGCATTGAAGCGAATCATTTTCTGACGAAAGACATGGAGCAGGCGATGCAGTGCGCGGCAGAGAAAGAAAAAGCGCCTCTTGGAAAGCAGATCTTGTGCCAGCTTCAGGATAATCTTAAAATTGCGGGCGAAGATATGATTCCGATCTGCCAGGATACCGGTATGGCGGTAGTTTTTATGGAAGTCGGGCAGGATGTGCATTTTGAAAACGGCGCTCTGGAGGATGCCATCAATGAAGGCGTCAGACAAGGCTACGCGGACGGCTATCTTAGAAAATCTGTGGTAAAAGATCCTTTGATTAGGGAGAATACGAAAGATAATACGCCTGCTATCATTCATTACGACATAGTGCCGGGAGAACATGTGAAGATTACGGTTGCTCCGAAAGGATTTGGCAGTGAAAATATGAGCAGGGTCTTTATGCTGAAACCCGCAGACGGCATTGAAGGAGTTAAAAATGCGATCATGGCCGCTGTCAAAGATGCGGGTCCGAATGCGTGCCCGCCTATGGTAGTGGGTGTAGGTATTGGCGGAACATTTGAAAAGTGTGCGCTGATGGCGAAGAAAGCCCTGACCAGACCTGTAGATGAACGTTCGGAGATTCCTTATATAAAAGAACTGGAAGAAGAGATGCTTGAGCAGATCAATATGACCGGAATCGGACCGGGCGGACTGGGTGGTACGACGACGGCTTTGGCAGTAAACATCAATACTTATCCGACTCATATTGCGGGGCTGCCGGTAGGCATCAATATTTGCTGTCACGTCAACAGACATTCTGTACGGGTCTTATAGGCGCTTTGGTTTTATTGGGATTTGAAACGTGTTTCTTCTATATATATAGTGTTCTAAAACAAGATAAAACACTATATCTATTATTTTTACAGGACATAGAAAGGTATGAACATATTATGGAACAGCATATTAAAGCACCTATGAGCAAAGAGGACGCCTTAAAATTAAAAGCAGGTGATTATGTCTATATTACCGGAACGATATATACGGCAAGAGATGCTGCACATAAGAGAATGTATGAAGCGCTGGAAAATGGAGAGAATCTGCCATTAGAGATGGCTAATACTATCATCTATTATATGGGGCCCTCTCCGGCACGAGAAGGGCGTCCGATTGGTTCTGCAGGACCGACTACGGCAAGCCGCATGGACAAATATGCACCGGCACTGTTGGATATGGGACTGATCGGTATGATTGGGAAAGGGAAACGCTCTGATGCAGTTCGGGAAGCCATTATCAGAAATGGCGCAGTGTATTTTGCTGCCGTAGGCGGCGCAGGAGCATTGTTGTCCAAGTCTGTTCAATCATCGGAAATTATTGCTTATGACGATCTGGGAACGGAAGCAATTCGTAAATTAGAGGTTAAGGATTTTCCGGTGATTGTTGTGATAGATTCTGAAGGAAACAACCTCTATGAAACTGCTATACAAGAATACTGTGTTGCGAACAATGTGTAAGTGCACGTAACAGTTCAGCCATGCAGAACGGAAAACGTTGCAAGAAACCATTGACAAACATAAATGCCTTAGGTATAATAATTTTTGCGTTGTTGAAAGCGCAGAACTTCATATTGGTAAAGGATGAGTTCAGACTGTGGAGAAATACTCAAGAGGCTGAAGAGGCGCCCCTGCTAAGGGTGTAGGTCGCTCACGCGGCGCGAGGGTTCAAATCCCTCTTTCTCCGTTTAGTGAAAAAAAAGAAGTGTTGATTGCCAATCCAAATCAAATTGGTTGAACAAAATTTGCCATTTTTCCTTTGATAAAAAGGACACCATAAGTGGCATTCCGGGCCTCTAAATAATCTAATGGAGAAACGCCCAAAGTATTCCATGCGTCAAGAAAACGAGACAGATAGACAAGAAGCAAAACAGTAATTATATTTTCTGACAGCAGAAACCTTCGAACATAACCAATTCCTGAATATTATCATTCATAGCAATGGATTCCCTTAAACAGCAGCAGAAATAAATTTCCTTATATATTGATTAAAATTTAGTATTGACATTTGAAACAATATGGGGTAAATTAGTAAAGCACTCAACGAAAGAGAAACAATTTTTCTTAAAGTTGATCTTAAAGTTGATTGAAAAAATGTCTTGACTTTGAAAATCGCATATGATAACATATTACCGTTGCGTGTTTGATAACAAACAAATACAAGACAATGAACCTTGACAAATAAACAGTAATGCAACCCTGAAAATTCAAAAAAGAAAGAGTAAA